>JBBQZM010000022.1:0-27704 GCA_038207685.1 Burkholderiales bacterium | reverse complement strand
GCCTGAGGAGCACGCTGTCGATTCAGCGCCGCGTGACCGCGAGCATGCGGCGCAAGGACGGGCGGACCGTGCACGTGCGCAAGAGCACGGTCGCCGAGCCCGCCCTGGCGTCGATCTACAAGGCTCTGGGCATCAGCGCGGCAGCAGGCGGCACCAGAAAACTGGTCAGCTGAGCGTCCGAAAACACAAATTCGACAGCGCAAAAAAACACTACCGCGCTAACTTCATGATTCATAAGGAAGATTTTGGCCGACTGTTAAACCCCGGCTAAAGTGACGGACTACGCCTGTGAACACTATTCTTTGACTGGCAATTTCGGGCTCGATGGTGGTGCCTGCTTCAGCTTCTGTTCACGCGGTCACCAACACGCAATCGCTGTTCAGCGCTGTGGTCGGCGCGCCGGTGAACACCCCAGCGCCTAGCACCGGCGGTGGTTTGGCGAACATTGGCATGACTGGCGTCCCGAACGGCGCCGCCTGCGGCGATGTCGCTTTGACCGCAGGAACAGCGAACCCTACCTTTCGCGCGTACACGTGGCGGGTTCGTGGCGGTTCTCCGAATGGCTGGGCCAATGCTGCTCCGCAGTATTCGCAAGCGGTAGAACTCGGCGTCAGCGCGGCCAGCTACTCGAACATCTCGTTCAGCTTTGGCTGGTACAGGACCCCCCAAGGCACACGCCCGCAGCGTAGGCAACTAGCAGCGGTGCCCGCTGCTGCAGCGCCGACCTCCACAGCGTCCCGGCCTTAAGCCGCATGCCCACTTTCTCGGCATGGCCCTGCGGCACGCGCCCACGCATCGGTTCTGGGCATCTGTGCGCGCGCAGCGCCTGCGGCATCAGCAAGGACAGGATCACGCGGTACAACACACCCGTCGCCCCTGTACAACTCGGTGGCCCGGCCAAGCGCTTGAGCGCGCCGGCAGCGACCGAATTGCGGGATCAATCCGACTTCTTGGGGCGCCCGGGCTTGAGCGCCGGCAATTGCGCCAGCAAAGCCTGCAGGTGCGCATCGTCCATGGCCGCCAGCGCCTGCAAGCCGGCGCGCAGCAATTCGCTCTTCTTGCTGGCCCGCTTGAAGCCCATCGCGCGGTCTTTGAGCTGCTGAATCAGCGCAAAGTCGGCCTGCGGCATCGTGAAGCTGTCGCGCACCAGCCTTTCCTTTGCCTTTGTCGGCTTAGCCGGAGCAACCGGCGATGCCACGGTGACCGTGGCTGCGGCTTTCGCTGGCGCGGGCTTGTCGGTTGCGGGGGCCACAGCGCCGGCCTTCACGTTCTCCGTGCTGACCTTGATGGCCTTTGCTGTCCTGGCCGCTTTGGCGGCAGCCCGGGGGCCCGGGGAGCCGTGGCGACGGTCTGTGCAGCGGGTGCCTCTGCTGCGGATGCTTTTGGGACCGGGGCGGTGGCGGCGAAGCGCGCCGGGGCAGGCGATGCCGAGCTGGCCGGCGGCGCGGCGGCTGGGACTGCACGTTTGGCGGGTGTCATGGTTTTAGCGTAAATAGGTATACAACATCTCCGATGGGGTTCGCAAGGGATCATCAAGCTGTCACACGAGGAGGTTGAAATAAGAAGTCTTTCCCCGATTCGGGTCGACCGACCCCGCCGCATGCCAGGATCATTTCCGGTTTTCGATGCCGTGGTGCAGCAACTGGCGCTGCGCTTGGCGCCGCGGCGAGCGCTGGACGTGGGCACCGGTGCCGGCAAGTACAGCCGCCTGCTTGCGGACACGGTCCCCGCCTGCCACCGCGCGGGCATCGAAGTGGAAGCCGGCTACGTCGACACCTACAGGTTGCGCGAGATTTACCATGAGTTGTGGGTCGAGGATGTCTCGGCCTGGTGGCGGCGCACGCCCGACGAGAACTTTGACCTGGTGATCGTCGGCGACTGCATCGAGCACCTGCCCAAGAGTGCAGGGCTGGATCTGCTCAACGCAATGGTCTACCGCAGCGCCTGGTTGCTGGTGGTGGCGCCCGAGTTCATCGTGCAGTCTGCTGTCAGTGGCGTGGCCTCGGAAGTGCATCTATCGGTGTGGAGCGAGCGCGACCTGCGCTGGCACGACCTCTGGGCCTGGGACAACTGCCGTGCCATCACGCTGATGTTGCTGCGTGGCTACCAGCCGTCGCCGCTGACGCTGGCGCAGTTGGTAGACGACATCAACGCCGCCGACCTGCCGCTGCGCCACTTCGACGGCCAGACTTTTGTTCGTCCGGCGCGGCTGCGCAGCGTCGAACTTCGGCGCGAAACCGACTACCGGCCGCTGTGACGGCAGGCGGCGAGCCAGCAGCCACCACCGCCCGGCCCGTGATCGCGCCGGCGCGGCGAGAGACCCTGTTCATCAGCGTGGCTGCCTACTGCGACCCGCTGCTGGCCTTCACGCTGCGCAGTGCGGTCACCCAGGCAGCTGACCCGTCGCGGCTGTTCTTCGGCGTGGTCGAGCAGACGATGCCCGAGCAGCAACTGCGACTGCGCGACAGCTGGGCGCAGCAGCACGTGCGCTGGGCGCGGCTGCATGCGCTGGATGCGCGTGGGCCCTGCTGGGCGCGCTCGCTGGGCATGTCGTTGTACCAGGGCGAGGATTGGTACCTGCAGATCGATTCCCACACTTGGTTCGAGCCCGGCTGGGACCAGCGGCTGCTGCGCTGGGCGCGGCATTGTGCGGGGATCAACCCGCGTTGCCTGCTCAGTTGCTACCCCAATCCTTTCCGCATGGTGGCGGGCGAGCCGACAGCCACGGTGGCCGGTGCGCTTGTGCTGGCCCATGTCGTGAGCGAGAGCTCGCAGTTTGCCAACGACCACCCGGTGCTCTACTTTGAGGGCGTGCCGGTGGCCAGCGAGCATCCCGTTCCGGGTCTGCACGTGGGCGCGGGCTGCCTGTTGGCGCCGGGACGGGTGGTTGACGAACTTCCCTACGACCCACAGCTGTACTTCCATGGTGAGGAGCAAGCCTTTGCCTTGCGCGCCTGGACCCATGGCTGGGACATCTTCCACGTGCCCGGCATGCCGATGTACCACCAGTACCACGCCGCCGGCGAGGCGCCGCGTGCGCTGCACTGGTCGCCCGAGTTGGACGCCCGGCGGGCCGTGCGGTCGGCGGTGCTGGCTGAAGTCGCCAACCGCCGCCTGGCAGCGCTGCTGTGGCCAGCCGCGCCGCTGCTGGCCGGCCTGCCATCGCCCGTGCAGATCGCTGGTGGCGCGGACGCCGCTGGGCATGCAGCCGCCGCGCCCGGCCTCGGCGTTTACGGCCTGGGCACGGCGCGCAGTCTGGCCGACTACGCTCGCTTCAGCGGCATCGACTACGCTGCCCGGCACATTGAGCCTCGTGCGCGCAAGGCGCGGTTCGGCTACTGACGCGGCGCGCTGCCGGGCATCAGCAAGCCGTCCAGGCGCTGGCGGGCCAGCGCCACCTCGTTCTCCACCCGCACGCCGGTGAGTCCGAACACGCGGTCGCGCTGCAGGGTCTGCTCGACCAGACCCTTGTCGCGGTATTGCGTCAACGCTTCATGCGCCAACGTATTCATGGCGGTGATGCGGCGCTGTGTGTCGTCGATCGCCTGGCTTTGGGCGGCCAGCTGCCGCACCAGCGTGCTGTTTGTCGCACGCAGCTCGTCCACATCACGGCGCGTCGCAGCCAGCTCGCTGCCCAGCGCCTGCTCTCGGCCCGCGGCAGCAACGGCGTCGGCCTCGCGTACGGCAGCATGTTGGCTGCGTTCGTAGGCTAGCGCTGCGGCAGCGTCGGCCTCCGCGTGCGCCAGTGCTTCCTCGGCCTGAGCCAGGGTGCGACGCAGCGTGGCAGCGGCACGCTGCCGCTCGGCAGCCGCCGCCTGCACTTCAGCCAGGCTGCGGTCGAGGCTGTCTCTCTCGGCCTGCAACGTCTCGCGGGCCTGTTGTGCCTGCTGGAGCGCCGCCTGCGTGCGCCGCAGTGCTACCCGATCGCGGTCGTTGGCCTGGGCGGCGGCCGGTAGCGGCGCCGCCAGCGTCGCAAGCGCCGTGGTCCATGCCAGCACGGCCAGCAGCGCGGTGGTGCGTCCCGGGCGATGCGCCATGCCCGCAACGGCGGCGCGGTGGGGGGTACACAGATTGGCTGGCATGTCAGAACCTGGTGCTGAGGTCGAGCTGCAAAACGTCGAGCTTTATCGGCGCGTTGCTGAAGCTGGACTCGACCGCGCCGGTGCCGGCGTTGACGCTGCGCTGGCCGTCGTCCAGGTTGCGGGTGCTGGTCAGGCGCAGGCCCAGCACCGCGTTGCTGTCAAACGCGTACTGTGCGCCCAGCTGCCAGCCCTTGTAGTTGGTTCCGCCGAGGTGCCAGGTGGTGTCGGTGAAGCCGTCGATCCAGGCGTCGCGCTCGAAGCGACGGTAGGCCATCTGCACGCGCCAGTCACCTGGATTGCTCAGGGTCACGGTGCCGTACTGCAGACGGCCGTGCACGCCGGTGTTGCGGGCGCTCAACCCATCCAGCGCGGTGCTGCCGGCGCGCTGGCGCATGTCGGCCAGGTCGAAACCGGTATTGCGTACCCAGTCCAGGCTCAACCCCAGCGAGTACAGGTCGAACATCCGGTAGTCGAGCTGCGCCGTCAGGTTGACCGGCCGGAACTTCGACGCCAAGCCCCAGCTGGGCGCCGCGGTGCTGGTGGGATCGTTCAGGTTGATCAGTGTGTTGCCCTTCAGGCGCACCGTGCTGGGGTACTGGCTGCTGAGATAGGGTTCGGTGCCCGCACGCTCGCCGGTGGGCAGAAGGCTGGTTTCGCGTATCCCCTCGACGTGGGCGAAGTCGTAGACAGCCAGGCCTACACGCAGCGTGCCTTGGCCGTTGAAGGCCCAGTTGGCGCCGGCCTGCACTGCGTACAACCACTTGTCGCGCCGGTCCAGGCTCAGTTCCTGCAACGGGAACACGCCCGCGGTGGCAAAAGCATAGGCGCCGCTGGCCAGGTTGGCTTCGGCCTGCGCCGCGATGCCGTCGAACGACAGATCGTCGGCCCAGGTCAGATCGCTGGAGAAAAACGGGTTGGGCATGCGCCCGCCGAACAGGCGGAAGTTGTAGCGCGGCTCCCAGCGCACAAAGGCTCAATCGAGCACCACGCCGGTCTTGTTGAAATAGGTGCCCAGCGTCTGCGACGATGAGGTTGGCCCGCTGGTGCTGCCGGTGGAGAAGCGCAGGCCGGCGCTGATGTCACTTGACACGCGGGCGTTGACGCCTAAGCGCGCGCGCAGCGTCAGACGGTCGCGGTTGTCGGTGGCGCTGGCGATGTCGGGCGCCCAGGCCGGCGAATCGGTCTGACGGCGATAGCAGCGTGCCGGCAGGTTGCCGCCAACGATGCTGCAGGCGTCGCCCAGTTGCAGGCCAGTGGCCGGGTCGAAGGCATACAGCGGTCGGGCAAAGCGCTCGGCCTGCGCGCGGAGACGCAGGTCGCCGTCGAGCCGGATGCCTTGCACCCAGGTGGGGATCTGGCGCGGGTCGGCCCAGCGCTCTTCGCGGGCGATCGCCAGCACGTCGTAGCGGATCTCTTCGCGCAGTTGGGCCTTGAGCGTCTCGGGGATGTAGGGCACGCGGATTACCTTGGCTGCGGCTACAGTGTCGGGCGGCGTACCAGCCGCCCTGGCGGCGCCGGGCGTGGCGCTGCCCGGGGCAGGTGCAGTCGCCGCAGCGGCTGCTGCCTGGCGCACGATGGTGTCGGCACGCTCGCGCGTCAGCAGGCCCTGGCTGACCAGGGCCTCGATCAGCGCCTGGGTGGTAGCGCGCAGTCGCTCCAGCTCGATGCGGTCGTCGGCATAGGCCGGCAGCATCGCGCTGCAGCCAAGCGCGACAGACAGGGCCAGCGCGCGCCGTCGCCAGCGAGGGATGATGGGGTGCATCGGGGTCATGGATTTGGCCAGTGGCGAGAATGAAGAGTGGTGCTTGCTGACAACTTCTCAGCCCAGCGGGCGCACGGTTAGCTTGAAGCGCATCGGCCGCAGCGCAGCCGGCGGCGGCGGCAGCTGCAGGCTGTCGCGGGCTTGCCCCAGCGCGGCCTGCAGGGCGGCGCGGTCGGCCGCGGCGATGGACGGCGCCAGTTCGAAGCGATTGATGCGGCCATCAGCATCCAGCCAGAGTGTGAACTCGGCACTCAGCTCTAGGGCGTCGGCGCGCAGGTGCCGCTCGATTGCCTCGCGCAACAACTGGCGGGCACTGCTGGCGTAAAGCCGTTCCTGGGCGCGGTCGACCACCGGGGCCGCGCCCCGGCTGGCGGTGCCGCCGATGGTGGGCGCGCCGCCCTGGTAGTCGCGGCTCACACTGCCGGCGGCGAACGGGCTGTCGCCGTTGCCGGCCGTGCCCTCCATCTTGATCGGCTCGTTCGCCTGCGGCGGCGCGACCTGGGGCTTGGGCGCCATGTCGGGCGGCGGTGGCTTGTTGTCGTCGCGCGGTTGCGGCCTGCGCTCGTCCTTCGGCGGGGGAGGCGGGGGCGGTGGCGGCGTATCGGGCAGGACGGTGATGCGTGCCACCTGGCGCCTGGGGCTGTCGGGCGTCGACAGCTGCTGCTTCAGCCACCAAGCAGCCAGGCCCACCAAGGCCAGCAGCACCAACACGCCGGCGGCCACGGACAGCCGGCGGCCGACACCCGGCGGCGTGATCTGGTCTTCTGCCAGGCCGGCCATGGCTCAGGTGCCGATGCGGCTGGTGACCAGGGCCATGTTCACCGCCAGCTGGTTGCACAGGTCGATGACCGACACCACCGCAGCGTACTGCGCCCGGGCGTCGCCCTTGATGGCCACGGTCAGCTTTGGGTCGCGCGCCCGCGCGCTAGCGAGTTGCTGCTCGAGCTGCGCCAGCGACACCGGCGCGCCGTTGATCAGCAGCGCGCCGCCGGGCATCACCTGCACGATCTTCAGCTTATGCTGTTCGGTACTGGGCTTGTTGCTGGGCTTGGGCATGCTGATGTGCAAGCCCTGCACCGACGCGGTCGTCATCAGGATGAACACCACCAGCAGCACATAGGCCAAGTCCAGCATCGGCGTGACGTTGATGCTGTCATAGGGCCTGGCTTCGGTATTGACCTGCATTGTGGGTGTCCTTGGGGGGTCAGGGCATCACGCGCCGGGTGACCAGGCCCAGCTCGGTGATGTCGAGCTTCTTGGCCACGTCCAGCACCTGCATCACCTTGTCGTACTGCGTTGCAGCGTCGGCCTTGAGCACCACCGGCAGCGCCGGGTTGGCGGCCTTGTAGTCGGCCAGGCGGGAGGCCAGCTGCTCGATCGTCACCGGGTAGGCGTCCAGGTAGATCGAGCCGTCGGCGGTGATGGTCACGGCGCGGGTCTGCGGGCGCGCCAAGTTCTCGGCCGCGCGGGTGTCCGGCGACTTCACTTTCACGCCCTGCACTGACGCGGTGGTGAGAATGATGAACACCACCAGCAGCACGTATGCCAGATCGAGCATCGGCGTAACGTTGATGTCGTCGTAGGGCTGGTTGTCGGCCTTGATGTCAGCGGACATGGGCCTCCCTGCCAGTGTGCGCACCAACGCCGCGAGGGCCACCGTCGCAGCCCTGGGGGCGATGTGGCCGCCGGCCACATCGGTGGGAGGCCTTCATCACGTTCCGAACTCCTCGGCAATGCGGGTGATGAACTCGTCGACGAAGATCTGCATGTCGGCCGAGATGTTCTTGATGCGCGAGGCCAGGTAGTTGTAGCCAAAGAGCGCGGGAATGGCCACGGCCAAGCCGGCCACGGTGGCCAGCAGCGCCGCGGCGATGCCCGGCGCGATGGCGTTGACGTTGACGTCACCGGCCGCGGCGATGGCGGCGAAGGTGATCATCACCCCCACTACGGTGCCCAGCAGCCCCAGGAAAGGGCCGCCCGAGATGGCGATCGTCAGCCACACCATCTGGGCGTTGAGCTTGTGCGACTCACGCACCAGGTCGGCGTCCACCGAGGCCTTCACCGCGTCGATGGCAGCGCCGCTCAGGGTCCTGGCGCCGGGTTCGCCGACGCGGCGCTTCTTCAATTCGCGCTGACCGGCAGCGTACAGCCGGAACAGCGACGAATTCGGGTGCGTGCCGCCCTGCTCGAGCTGCAGCAACTCGCTGTTGGCTTGGCGGAATCGGGCCAGGAAGCGCCGGTTGTCGCGGTCGGCCAGGCCGATGTAGCGCAGCTTGCTGATCATCACGAAGACGGCCAGCACGAACATCAGGCCCAGGATCACGATCACCACCCAGGCGTCGGTGGTCAGGTTCTTGACCAGGATGCCCATGTAACCGTGTTCGCTGGCGCCACCGGCACTGTCACCGGCGCTCTCGCGAGTGGCCTTCACCAGCTTGCCGTCGCTGCCTTGCGAGGCCGCCATCTGGCCCAGCCAGGCGGGGCTGCGTGCGGTGGCGGCCACCTGCAGTTCGTCGATCGCACCCAGCAGGCCGGCGCCCACGCGCAGTGCGCCGTCAAGCGCCGGCGTGGGCGCAGTGGCTTGCGCCACCTCGGCGCCATTGAGGTGCAGCCGCGCCTTGGCACCCTCGAGCACCAGTGCCACATGGGTCCAGGTGCCAGCCACGACGGTGCCGCCGTCGAGCTTGGCTGTGCCCACCCTGGCCGACAGCCGTCCGTCCTGCAGCGCCACCGCCACCGGGCCCCAGTCCAGCAGCGTGCCGCTGACGGCGGCGTCGGCACGCAGCCACACCGACAACGTGGCCGGCGCGCCGGCGGCGATCTTCAGGCTGTCGACCGCCGGCCACACCAGCGCGCTGCCGCCCAGGCGGGCGCCGCCGGCCAGCAGTGCCGCGGGCTCGGGCGTCAGCGCCTCGGTGGTCTTCTGGCCGGATGCGCGGTCAAGGCCGCGCGCATCCTTGTCGTCGAAGCTCACCGCCAGCCGCAGCGTCGCATCGGCCGCGCCGGCCAGTGGCGCCGCCGCCGGCGCCTTGGTATTGCCGCTGTACACGTAGACTAGGTTCTTGTCAGTGTCCGGTGCCAGGTTGGGCAATTGCACCCACAACACTGCCAGCTCGTTGATAGCGTCGAAGCGCTCCAGTCGGTGCGGCAGCACGGTCTTGTCGTCGGCGGCCAGCACGCGCAGGTCGCTGCCGTCGTCGTTCACGCCGAGGAAGTCGAAATTGCCGCTGTGCAGCCGGATCACCAGCGGCACGCCGGCCAGGGCTTCGCTGATGGGTTGGCCCTGGTCGGTGGTGTCCAGGCCATAGCGCGTGCGCTGGGTCCAGTCCTCATTCCACCAGGCGTGGACCGGGGTCATCGTGGTCAGCAGGCCAGTGGCTAGCGCCAATCGGCAGAGCAGGGCGCGCAGCGCCAGGTTGCGGCAGTTGGCTTGGGAAGGTGCGTGGTTCATGGAGATCAATCGCCCTGGCTGAAGCCGAGAAAATCGAGGATCAGGTTGCGGCGGCGGCGCTTCTTGCGCTCGTCGTCGTCCTGTCCGGTGAGGGAGGCTGCCGCGGCCGTGACGGTGGGCACGGTCGGCGCTACCATGGCGGCGGCATTGACGGCCGGCGGCGGCTGGTTGCGGGTGGTCTGGCCCTGTACCGAGATGGCGTCGGCGCCGACCAGCCGCTCGGCGGCCAGGTTGGCGTTGCCGCGCGACTGGATGCCGGCGTCGCCAGCGTTGATCTCGCCGGCCGGCGCGAACAAGTCCAAGGTGCTGCTGGCGTCCAGTACCGCGATGCCGCTGCCGGCGAACGAGCCCGTGGTGTCGACCACCACATTGCCGTTGCTGTCGATCTTGTAGACCGGCGGCGGCGCGCCGGTCACCGTCTTGGCGCCACGGCCGGCATCGATGTCGCCGCGCGAGGCCCAGATCAGCACGTCGCCCTGACCCACGGTGAACACCCGCGACTGGTTGACGATCACGCTGTCGCGCACGGCCAATTCGATGTTGCCGCCGGCCACGGTGACGATGCCGACGGCGCTGGCCGGCTTGGTGGTTCCACCGGTAAAGGACTCGCCGGCGTTGGCGCCGCCGCCGGGCGTGATGATGCGCAGCTCGCCGCCCTGCTGGGTCTTGATCTGGCTGGCCGTCAAACGCACCGAGCCGCTGGTACGCGTGCCGGGGAACAGCGTGGCCAGCGCGCTGAAGCCGCGTTCGTAGGCCAGCTCGCGCTCGACGCCACCGCTGATGGCGGCGGTGCGTCCGGCAAAGCGCAGTTCGTCAAAAAGCACGCGCTGCATGTACAGCAGCTGCTGCTCGTCCGGCAGGCTGGCGAAGGCCGCCAGCGCCTGCACGTCGTCGAGCGCCTGGCCCGTGCGCCCGCGCATGAACGCTGTCAAGGCCGCGCGGTAGCCGGGGCGCGGATCGGCCAGGCCGTCGGCGCGAGTCGTGGCTGCCGGTAGGGCGGCCAGCGCCACCGCCTGCATCGGCTGCTCGGCCTGCGGCACCCGCGCCAGCCAGGCCTCGGCCAGCGCATGGCCGATGAAGCTGTCCAGCACCGCGCCGCGCTGGTCGGCCAGCGCGGCCAGCGCCTGGGCTGGGGCTGCCTGTGCTAGGTCGCGCTCGGCCAAGAAAGCCGAAGCCAGCGCCGCCACCCGCTCGGCACCGAGCAGGCTTGTGGTCAGCGCCAGGCGATCGGCCGCCGGCAGTGCGGCAAAGGCCGTTGCTGTGGTGGTTTCGGCTGCGCTGCCGGGCAGCGGCAGGGGCTCGCTCAGGGCCTGCGCGGCGAGCTGGGCATACAGGTGCTCAGGCCGACCGGCCAGTCCGCCGCCGCCCAGCAGTTGCACATATCGCGCGCGGGCCAGCGACAGATCCCGAGCACCTGCCGAGCCCAGCTTAATGCCCGCGATGATGGTGACGGCGGCGCCGCCGGATGGCAGCGCGCTGTTTTCCAGGTTGCCCACAGTGCCGAAGCCGCCCGAGGTGCCGAGCACCACGTCGCGGCCGGCCAACACCATCAGGTCGCCCGGGCCCTGCAGCTTGACGCTGAAGTCCGCGCCGCCGGTAATGGCATCGAGCACCACGTCGCGCCCGGCCTGCATCAGCGTCAGTTCTCCGGCCTGCTGGTGCTGCACCGACAGCAGCCGGCCCGTCAGGTCGCGCGCGGCGATCAAGCGCAACGGGTTGAGGGCCTGAATCGCGTCGAATTGCAGGTCGCCGGTCTGCGCCACCAGGCGGACCGGCGCACGCGAGCCTTGCTCGGTCGCCAGCGAGTTGCGCGGGAAGGGGGCCAGCCATTCGCTGCTGTTGGTCGCCGACGGCGTGGCCAGCGCCGGCTGCGAGCCGGTCACCGAAAGCGCCGACAGCTGCAGGTCTGCAGCGGCCAGCAGCACCAGGTCGGCGCCCAGCACCGGTGTCTGGATCAGATTGCCGTTGATGCGCAGGCTGCCCTGCAGGGCGACGAAGCGCGCCGCGGACGGGATCACGCTTTCGGCCGGACTGCGTTCGGCATAGACCTTGGCCAGGTCGGACGGCGCCTGGCCGCTGTAGCTCAGGCTGCCCGCCACACTCATCACGTCCAGCGCGGCGGCAGGTGATAGCCCAGCCAGCAGCAGGCCGTTGGTGGCCAGGTTACTCTGACGCGACAAGGGTGCTACCAGGCCCGCTGCGACGACCCGGCCCAGCGCCATGTCGTTGCGGGCGCTGATGTCGATCTGGGTGTCCAGATGCAGCAACTGCAGGCCTGCCTGGCCACTGCTGCTGGCCACGTCGCGGCCAGCCTGCAAGGACGCCAGCCTGCCACCTGCGAAGGCGAAGCCGTCGATCAGGTCGCGTCCCGCGCGCCAATGCAGATCGCCGCCGCCGTACTTGATGGCACTGCTGCTGCTACTGCCATTGTTGCTGGTTGATGCCGTCACCGTGCCGCTGCCGGCTGTGGACAAGGCCACTCCGACCGCGTCGCGGCCGGCGTTGGCCGTCAGGCTGCCGCCGCCAAACGTGGCGAAGCCCTGGCGGAACTGGTCGTAGCGGCTCCACCAGTTCAGCGTGCCGGCGCTGGCATTGCTGTTGCGCCACCACCAGTCGGTGCCGTATTGGGCGCGACTGTCGCTGCCGCCGGTCAGGTCGCGTCCGGCCGTCAGGCTGATCGCGCCGCCGTTGGCCAGGAAGGGGCTCTGGCGGCCGGTGGTCGCCGACAGCAGCAGGCCCGACGGCGGCGGCGTCAGGCCTGTGATGCCGCTGGTTGTCTGCGGCAGGCCGGTGGTGTAGACCACCGCCTCGCGGTTGAGCAGGCGAAGGTCGCGGCCCGCGGCGATGTCGATGCGGCCAGTGGTGCTGCGCACCAGCACGTCCGGCGCGGTGATGCTGCCGCTGCCGGCACGGCCGATGAGCACGTCACCGGTTGTATCGGTGAAGGTCTGCAGCAGCTTCGCGGCGCCAAGGTCGGCACCGCCGACCAGGCGCAGGCTGGCGCCCTCGCCGGTGACGATGTAGCTGTCGGGGCGCACTGCGGCGGAATGTTCGGCTGCTGAGGCGGTGCCACCGCCGTTGGCATTGTTGCGGAACCCGTCGCTCAGGCTGTGCGTCAGGTTCAGGTCGCCCTGAGCGCGCAGGGTCAAGGCCATCGCGGCACCGCCAGGGCGGTCGAGGATCTGCCCGGCGCCGCCGAAAGCAAGCATGTTCCAGTCGTTTTGCAGCGTCAGGCTGGTATTGCTGCGAATCTCGACGCCGGGCCGCACCTTCAGCAAACCGGCCAGTGTTGTGTCGTTGCCGGCCAAGGCCTTGGCGATGTCACGCAGCCCGGCCCCGTCGGTGCCGGCGAAGGCCAGGTTGTCCTGCTCGATGCTGCCGGTATAGACCGCGGTCTGCACCGGGGCCGAGGTGGGCGCAGGCGTGGGTGCCGGCGTCGGTGCCGAGCTTGGCGCCGGGGTTGGCTCGATTGTGGGCGCGGGCGTGGGCGCAGGCGTGGGCGCGGGCGTGGCGCCAGGCGCCGGGACCAGGTCCGGCGGCGAAGGTGGCCGCACGCCGACGGTCGATGAGCCTGGCTCGGACGGCGCTGCTGTCGGGGCCGGCGTAGGGGCCGGGGTAGGGGCCGCCGTGGGCGCGGGTGTCGGCACTGGAGTAGGCGCCACGGTGGGTGCGAGGGTCGGCGCTGGCGTACCGGTCGATGTCAGAGTCGACGGCGGGGCCGGCGGCCTGACACCGATGGTCGAGCTGCCTGGGTCGCTAGGCGCGGCGGTAGGCGCTGGTGTCGGGGCAGCGGTGGGTGCCGGGGTGGGTGCCGCTGTTGGGGCAGCCGTGGGCGCTGGCGAGGGCGCTGCAGTCGGCGCCGCAGTTGGTGCTGCAGTTGGCGCGGGCGTGGGTGCCGGTGTCGGCGCCAGGCTGGGCAACTGGTTTGGCGGCGAGGGCGGGAGCTGGCCGACGGTGGTGGTGTTCGGATCGCTGGGCGCGGCGGTAGGCGCTGGTGTCGGGGCAGGGGTGGGTGCCGGGGTGGGGGCGGGTGTCGGTGCCGCAGTAGGGGCCGGTGTGGGTGCGGGTGTAGGTGCAGGGGTCGGCGCAGCGGTCGGCGATGGAATGGTCGACGCCGGCACGGGCGGTTTCACGCCGATCGTGCTGCTGTTGGGCGGCGGGCTGGGGCTGGCGTCGAGGGCGCGGACCGTATGCACTTCAGCGGCCGGTGCTAGGGCGGCAGGAATCTTGTCAGCTGGATTCGGGGGCACAACGCCGATGGTCGACTGCGTCGGGTCTACCAGCGCTGGCGCTGGCGTGGGTTGCAGCGAAGGCGCGGGCGTGGGCGCGGGCGTAGGTTCTGGCGTCGGTGCCTCTGTCGGCGCCGGCGCCGGTGCCGGGGCGGGCGTGGGCGCAGGGCCGGGCGCCGCCGTGGGGGTGACTGTGGGTGACGGCAGCTTGCCCACCACGATTACCTCGCCCGTATAGACCTTGACGGCCTCGACAGACACGCTGGCGACCCCGGTGATGCGGCCGCCCAGCGGGCCGATGGGCAGCGGTGCCATCGTCGCCCCGCGGCGCGCGCAGCAGCAGGCTGCCACCGGTGGTCGCTGTGGGACCGTTGAGGTCGACGCATGCCTGTTCGTCCACCGCGATGCGGCCTGAGGCGGTCGACAGTTCGACGCGGCCGGTCCGGCTGTGGTCCGCGGCGGCGCCGGCTGCGGTCACCGTAGCGGTCACCCGGCTGCCCGCGTCCAGCGTCAGGTCCTGCCCCGCCGACAGCAGCACGGTGCCGCCGGAGTCGGCACGGGCCAGGGTTTCGCCCTGGACGATCAGGCTGCCAGCGTCGCTGGACAACTCGATGCGCTGGGCCTGAAGCCGCGTTCCCGCTGGCACGATCTGGTTGCCGCTGCGGTTGCGCAGCGCGATCAGCCCGTCGAAGTTCAGGCTGCCCGCGGCCGGGCCGCTGCTGGCGTCGACCAACGGGGCGACCAGCAACTTGGCGACGGCGGCTGGTGATACCGCCGTCAGGCTATCGACGCGCAGTTCGCCACCGACCGCGCTGCCCAGGCTGAGCGCCCGCAGTGTGCCGCCCAGGTCTACGCTGCCCGCCGCAGCCTGCACGCTGACGTTGCCGGCGCCGCTGGACGGCAGGGCCGCCGCCTGGTCGGTCGCAGCCAGGCCACCCGCGCCCGATACGTCGATCGTGCCGGCCAGCCGCACACTGCCGCTGGCCGCCTTGGCGATCAGACTACCGCCCGGCGTGTGCACGCTCACCTCGTCGATCACATGCACCTGGCCGTTGAGCCGGGTCGTTGACGCGGCGCTGAAACGCAGCGTCATCTCGCCCGCCGGGGCGGCGGTGACGGTGGCGCTGATTTGCAGCGCGCCGGCCGGCAGGTCGATCAGGCCGTCCTGCAGCACGGTGCTGCCCTGAAGCACCAGTCGCGCGCCCAAACCCGGGGCCGGCAGCGGTGACGCCGCCGCCGGCGAACCCATGGTTGGGCTGCTCTGTCCTGCAGCTGGCAGCCCTGTCAACGTGAACCCGCCGTCGGCGATCAGGCTGGCCTCGGCGCCGGTGTCGGCCGACAGGCGCGTTGTTTCGAGCCGCAGCGCGTCGCCCGCATGCCACCGGGCCTGGTCATCGGTAATGATGACCGTGCTGCGCAGCAGCGTGCTTTTCGCGCCGTCCACCGCCACGTCGCCGCCGTCGAGCCGCAGTGAATCGCGCGCCAGCACCTGGAGCCGGCCGCCACCGCTCGCCGAGGTGGCGAGCGCGCCGCTGCTGTTGAGCAAGCGCACCTGGTCGGCCTGCACGGTGACAACGGCGTCGGCACCGTGCAGCGGCCAGTCGGTCCATCAGTTCGTTCGCACTGGCAGAAGGCTCGGCGTCCAGCCAGCCTTCGATGACGGGCCAGGCTTTCGCGAATGGGTTCACGCGGGTCCGCCACCAACGCGGGGCCTTTGATTTCTCGCGATGCGTGGGCCTCACCTCTCCTTCCTTCCACGCTGACGACAGGCCGGTCAGAAACGCGTCGATGGGTGTTGGAATTGGTGATGGTGCCGGCAAGGTCGATGCCGCCGGTTGTTGCGCCGGACGGCCGTAGGTCGCTATTTCGCTCAGTGCATGCTGAGCAATCCGGATCTCCTGCAGCAGCCGAACTGGGTCGAGGGTTCGGAACTGTGCCGCCAGCTTCTCCTTGATTGCGGGGGCAATCGCCGGATGGGCGATGAGCCGGTCGCACGGGGTGGCCTGGGCGAAGTACATCTTCTTTACGCGTGCGACGTCGCGTGTCTTTGACTTCAGCTTGAATGATGGCTGGAAGAAGTTGATGTAGAGCCGGGAGCTGGCATACAGCTGCGCGAGCGTCTTCCTTGCCTCGGTTGCGCGACCGGCCGCAGTGCTGCGGCTTCAACTGCGACAAAACTGGCACCAGACTGGCACCAGCTGGCCCCAGAAAGCAAAAAAGTCAGCAGGCGCTAACCGGCTGACTCTTGCATTTATTGGCTCCCCGACCTGGGCTCGAACCAGGGACCTACGGATTAACAGTCCGGCGCTCTACCAACTGAGCTATCGGGGAATCGAGCCTCGCAGTATAGCCTGCTTTTAGAGCAATTTCAGAAGGTCAGCTGTGCCGATGCGCGCAGCATGCGGGGCGCCAGCGGGTAGAGGTAGGCATGGTCGTACTGGAAAGGGGCTTCCTTCCAGGCGCGGCGGTTGGCGATGTTGTCGATGCCGGCGCGCCACAGCAGATCCAGCCCGGCGAGCTGCTGGCGGTAGCGCAGCGCCAGGTCGATGCGCGTCCAGCCCGGCGTTTGCACACTGTTGTCGGGCAGCACCATGCGCTCGGCTTCATGGGTCAGGAAACCCAGTACGGCCAAGCCGGGTAGCGCGGCCACGCTGTAGGCGGCCTGGGCCTTCAGGCTGGCGCTGGGCACGTTGGTGGGGCGCAGGCCGTTGAGACTGGTGTCCTGTGAGCCTTCACGCCGCGCTTGCAGCGCCATCACGCTGGCGCGCAGGTTCCAGGGGCCGCTGCGCCAATCGGCTTCGGCTTCCACGCCGCGGTGGCGGGCCTCGCCGTCGGCGGTGCGGGTGCAGCTGCTGGCCACGTCGCAGGCGCCGATATCGTGCCAGGCCGGGCGCAGGATGTCGAAGGCGGCGACGCGCCAATCCAACGGGTCAGCGCTGTACTTGAAGCCCAGCTCGACCTGCCGGCTCTTCAACGCGGGCAGCGCCTGGCCGGCATTGGTGTAGCGCGAGCGGCCAGGCGCCACCTCCGACTCCACGCCCTGGCCCCAACTGACATAGGCCAGACTTTGCGCCGACAAGGCCTGGCTCAACGCCAGCCAGGGCGTTGTGAAGCCTTGGCTGTAGCCGGTGGCGCGCGAGCCATCGGTGCGCACGCTGTCGCGTTGCAGCCGGCTGTGGCGCAAGCCGATCCAGGCGCTCGTATCCTGGCTTAGGCTGATGGCGTCTTGCAGATGCCATTCGGTGCTTTTTTCGTCGCGCTGGGTGTTGGGATCACTGAGGCTGGGGTCGGGCGGCAGCATGGCGGTGCCGGCGATGTTGCCCACGCCCACCCAGTTGTAGGCCTGGGCCTGGAAACGGGCCTGGTAGCGGGTGGCCAGCACGCCGATATTGAAGCGGTGGGCCATGCCGGCCAGCGTGGCGCGGCCGTTGATCGACAGGTCGGCGGCGTCACTGGTGCGGCGCTCGTTTTCGCTGCGGTAGTCGTAGAGGTCGAAGCTGCCGTTGCTGCAGTAGGTGTAGGGCGGAACATAGTTTGGGTTCTCTGCGCCGCAACCGAAGGGAAAGGCGATGCGGTCGTCGCTATCCAGGCGCTGGCGCATGGCATGGGCCACCAGTTGCAGGTTCTGGCCCAGCGCCTGGGTGTAGCGCAGCGACGAGGTGGCGCCCTGCATCACCACCGGCAGTGTCCAGGCCTGGTTGTTGAGGTTGGTGCGCGGATCGATGCTGTTGGCCGGCGGCAGTTGGCTGCCCAGCAGGCTGAAGCCCGGCGTGCTGGGCTGGGTCTGTCGGCTCCATTCGAACTCTGCTTCGAGCAGGCTGCTGCTGGCCAGTTGCGCCTCGGTGGCCACCGCCAGCAGCTTGCGCTGGCCGATGCTGTTGTGGGTTAGCGGGTCCAGCCGGTCCAGACTGGCGTTCACCCGCCAGCCCAGGCCGTTTTCGCGGCGGCCCACATCGATGGCTGCGCCCAGGCTGCCGTCCTGTTCCCAGCTCAGCGTGGCGCTGCCTACGTGATCGCGCGGGCGCTTGACGATCAGGTTGACCAGACCCCCGGGTGCGCTGGTGCCGGCTTGCAGGCCGCTGGTGCCTTTGAGGATCTCCAGCGATTGCTTGTTGCCCTGGGCGATGGCGGTTTCGGCGTTGATCGGCAGGCCGTCGCGGCGGTAGTTGAAGCGGTTGTCCAGCGTGAAGCCACGCACCGCCAGCTGGCCCCAGTAGCCGGGGGCGTTGTAGGCATCGGTGGTGCCAGCGTCGAGCCGCGTCAGGTCGCCGATGCCAGTGATGGCGGCGTCCTGCAGGCGGTCGTTGTTGATCACCGCGGCCGAGAACGGTGAGCGCGACACCGCGATGTCACCAAAGCCGGCGATGCTGGCCGGGCCGGCGCTGCGGCCGCTGATGGTCACCGTCTGGGTGGCCGTGGTGCTTGCGACGTTGTCGTTGGCGTTGCTGGCGTTGTTGGCGTTGTGGGTGGTCTGCGCTTGCAGTGGCAAAGCGGCCAGCAGCAGCGTGGCTTGGGCCAGCTTGTGCAAGCGGCTGGGCGGAAGAGAGAAGGAACGGAATGCCATCGTGATGCCTTTTGCGATGGCAGGTGGGCAAACACTGGAGGGCATGGGCGGAGAACCCGCTGGCCGAATCAGGCTGCTTCCCTGCGCGAGGATTACCTCGACCCTTGCGGGTCTCGGGCGAGCTGGATTGCGCGCCGCGAACAGGTTCAAAGGGACTTTCTCAGTCGCGGTACTTGCGCACCACAACACCCCTAGCGAAGTGCTGCCGGGCAGAAAACCCGGTAGCGGAACGAATTATGCCGCCGCCATGGCCTGCCTCAAGCGCCGCGTGGCGGCGTGGCCACACCCAGCAGCTGGTGCAGCCGCGGGCTGGTGGTGGTGTACTGCAGCAGCACCGGCGTGTCGGGCCGCAGGCGCTGTGCTGCGGCAAACGCTGCCAGCGTGGCCTCATGAAAGCCGCACAGGATCAGCTTGCGCTTGCCGTGGTAGGTGTTGATGTCGCCCACCGCATAGATGCCCGGCGTGCTGGTCTCGAAGTGCGCGGTGTCCACCACCAGCTGCCGGCGTTGCAGTGCAAGGTTCCATTGCCCGATTGGCCCGAGCTTGGGGCTCACGCCCAGGCAGACCAGCAGCGCGTCGGTGGCCAGGCGGCGGGTCTGCTCGTCCTCGCCGATCACCTGCACCGCCTGCAGCGGCGCGGCGGCGTTGTTGCCCAGCTCCAGCGCGGTGATCTGGCCGACTTCGAAACGCAATCGGCCGACGGCGATGTGCGCCTGCAGCCGGGCCAGCGGCTCGGCCTCGGCGCTCAGCGTGGCGCGGCGGTGCAGCAGCGTCACGCGGACCGGGCGGCTGGCGGCCGGGCCTTCAAGCTGATCCATCAACTGCAGCGCGGACTGTACGGCGGCGTCCTCACCGCCATTGATCAGCACCTGGCGGCCGGCCAGCGCAGCGGGCTGGGGCAGGCGGTAATGCAGCTGGCTGGCCGGCAGGCGTTCGACACCGTCCACCTTCAGCTGCCTGGCCTGGAAGGCGCCCACACCGCCGGCTATGAACACGCTGCGGGCGATGAAGCGCTGGCCGCTGCTGGTGGCCAGGTCAAAGCGGCCGTCGTCGCGCGGGGCCAGCGACGTCACCTCTTGCGACAGGTGAAAGCGCGGCTTGAAGGGCGCAATTTGCTGCAGCAGACGTTCGGCAAGCTCACGGCCGGTGCAGACCTGCACCGCCGGGATGTCGTAGATCGGCTTGTCGCCGTAGAGCTCGACGCATTGGCCGCCGGGTGCCACCAGCGCATCTACCACCTCGGCGCGGATGTCTTGCAGGCCCAGCTGAAAGACCTGAAACAGGCCAACCGGGCCGGCACCGATAACCAGTGCGTCACACTCGATGAGGGTGCAGCCGGCGTCGGTGTCCGCGTGAGGCACGGCGCGGGTCAAAGGATCAGCGGATCAACGGATCAGCGGATCAACTCGGACAGCTTGTCCTTGCGGTCTTTCCAGTCATCGGCGTCGGGCAGCGGGCCCTTGCGCTTGGTGATGCTGGGCCAGCCTTTGGCCAGCTCGGCGTTGAGCTTGATGAAGGACAGTTGGTGGCTGGGCACATCTTCTTCGGGCAGGATGGCGTTGACCGGGCACTCGGGGATGCAGACCGCGCAGTCGATGCACTCGTCAGGATCGATGGTGAGGAAGTTCGGGCCTTCACGGAAGCAATCGACCGGGCAGACATCGACACAGTCGGTGTACTTGCAGCGGATGCAGGATTCGAGGACGACGTGGGTCATGAGGCAGCTAGGTTGGTAGGGTTCTTGAACCACGCCGGGCACAGGCCCGCACCGTGATGCAAATGATCAATTTTAAGCGGTGGGCGCCTGCCGGCGCTGGGTTCGCCGTTCCAGGCCTGGGGTCTTGGCGGCAATCAACGGTGCAGCGCCGGCGCCCACGGTCACCACCGCCGGCCGCTCGGCATGCAGCGCGGTGGCCTCAGCCAGCCCGGCCACGCTGTGCTCGGTGATGCGCACATCGGGCCAGCCGGCGCGTGAGACCACGCAGACCCGCGTGTTTTCCGGCCAGCCGGCCTCAAGCAGCTTCAAGGCCAGCGCGTCGAGCTGACGGCCAGCCATGTAGAAGACCTCGGTGTCGGCGCTGCGCTTGGCCTGCAGCACGCCAAGCTGGGTCATCGCGGTGGTCAGGCTGACGCTGCGGCCGCTGCCTCGGCGGGTGAGCGGGCGGGCCGCATCAGCAGCAGCGGCCAGCGCGGCGCTGACGCCGGGCACCACCTCATAGGCGATACCGGCTGCGGCCAGCGCCAGCATTTCTTCTTCGAGCCGGCCGAAGATGCTGGGGTCGCCGCCCTTGAGCCGCACCACGGCGGCGTGGTCGCGGGCGGCCTGCACCAGCAGCGCGTTGATCGCCGCCTGGCCGGTGGCATGGCCGAAGCCACGTTTGCCCACATCCACCCAGCGCGCTGTGGGCGCCAGCTCGCGCAGTGCGGGGTCGGTGAGGGCATCGAACAGCACCACCTCGGCAGTGGCCAGCCGGCGCGCGCCGCGCACGGTGATCAGATCGGCCGCACCCGGCCCGGCGCCGATGAAGACAACGCGGATCGAGGAGGCCATGTCACGGGGGCGGCACAGCGCCGACGGTTTCAACCGGCCGAGCGTACCAGCAGCGCGCCGCTGGTGCGGTTGCTGCTGGGGTCGACCATGATCAGTGCGCCGCCAACGCGGTTGTCGTCGAAGGGCTCCAGCGGCAGCGGTTGCTGCAGTTCGATCACCACCTGGCCAATCTGGTTGACCGACAACTCATGCGCGTCCACCGGCGCCAGGCTGTGGATGTCCAATTGGTGCTCGATGGCCGCCAGCCGGGCCTGCACCCAGCGGTTGCCATGGCGCACCCAGTACTTGCGGCCCACGGTGGCGGGCTCGGTGTCCAGCCAGGCCAGGGTGGCGCAAAAGCGCCGGGCCGGCTGCAGCCCGCCCGGGCTGGCGATCCAGTCGCCGCGTGAGATGTCCAACGGCCGGTCCAGCACGATGCCGGCCGATTCACCCGCCTGTGCGCTGGCCACCGTGCTGCCGGCGCGGCGCACGGCGGCCACCACCGCTGGTTCGCCGCTGGGGAAGACCCGCACCGCATCACCGGCGCGCACGCTGCCATGGGCGATGCGGCCCCAGAACACCCGCGGCTGGTGGCCGGCGCCCTGGGCGGCCTGCCCGGCCTCGGTGTCGTCACGCGCCACGTATTGCACCGGCTGCAGCAGCGCGCCTTCGGTGCGCTCTTGCGTGGTGGGCAGGCGCTCGAGCAGCTGCAGCAGGCTGGGGCCGCTGTACCAGGGCACATCCAGCGGCACGGTGATGTTGTCGCCGCGCAGTGCACTCACCGGGATGGTGGCCGCCACCGTGGTGATGCCGGCCTCGACCGCAAAGGCCTGCAGCGCTGCTTGCGTGGCTTCAAACGCGGCTTGCGGGTTGTCCACTGCATCAATCTTGTTGATGGCAAACACGATGCTGGGCACGCGCAGCAGGTGGGCCAGCAGCGCATGGCGGCGGGTCTGCGCCAGCAACTGCAGCGGTGCCGGCGACCGCCAGTCGATCTTGGTGATGTCGACCAGCACCACGGCGGCGTCGCTGCCGGCAGCGGCCGTCACCATGTTGCGGGTGTACTGCTCGTGGCCGGGCGCATCGGCAATGATGAACTTGCGGTTGGGGGTGGCGAAGTAACGGTAGGCCACGTCGATGGTGATGCCCTGTTCGCGCTCAGCTTCCAGGCCGTCGGTCAGCAGGCTCAGATCGACCGGCGCACCGGCGGCGCGCAGCGCCAGGTTCTGCAACTGGTCGGCCAGGATGGCCTGGCTGTCGAACAGCAGGCGGCCGATCAGCGTGCTCTTGCCGTCGTCCACGCTGCCGGCAGTGAGAAAGCGCAAGGCGCGGTGGTCGGTGGCAGCAGTTGCGGTCGTCTTCAAGACAGCACTCATGGTGGATCCTGGTTCAAGTGACCGCCGCAGAAGACCGCCGCAGAACCGGCTCTGCCGGCTTGCTGGCGGTGCCCCCTGGCGGGCGGGCGCCAACGGCGCTTCGGGGGTGGGCTAAAAATAGCCCTCTTTCTTGCGGCGTTCCATGCTGGCGTCGCTGGTGCGGTCGTCCATGCGGGTGGCGCCACGCTCGCTCACGGTCACGGTGAGGGTCTCGGCCACGATATCGGCGGCGGTTTGCGCGCTGCTTTCCACCGGGCAGGTGCAGGTCATGTCGCCCACGGTGCGAAAGCGCACGGTCGCAGTTTCCACGGTCTCGCCGGCCTCGGGCGGCGTCACATCGGTCAGCGGCACCAGCAGGCCCTTGCGGCGCATCACCGCACGCTGGTGGCTGTAGTACAGGCCGGGCAGCGGGATGTTTTCGCGGGCGATGTAGAGCCACACGTCCAGCTCGGTCCAGTTGCTGATCGGGAAGCTGCGGAAGTGCTCGCCCGGGCGGTGGCGGGTGTTGAACAGCGTCCACAGTTCGGGCCGCTGCTCCTTGGGCTGCCACTGGCCGAAGCTGTCGCGGTGGCTGAAGATGCGTTCCTTGGCGCGCGCCTTCTCCTCGTCACGCCGGGCGCCGCCGATCAGGCAGTCGAAGCGGTGCGCGTCGATGGCTTCGAGCAGGGTCACCGTCTGGTGGCCGTTGCGTGATTCCAGCGGGTGCGCCAGGCGCACCGTGCCGCGCCGCATGCTGTCTTCCAGGTGACCCACCACCAGGCGCTCGCCCAGCTCGGCGATGCGTGCGTCGCGGAAGGCGATCACTTCCGGGAAGTTGTGGCCGGTGTCCACATGCAGCAGCGGAAACGGCAGCTTGCCGGCAAAGCGTGGCCGCTCGCCAGGTACGCTCAGCTGGCGCTTGAAGGCCTTTTGCGCCAGGTGCAGCACCACGCAGCTGTCCTTGCCGCTCGAAAACAGCAGGCCCGGGCGCTCGAAGCTGGCCGCCACTTCACGCAGGATGAAGATGGCCTCTTCTTCCAGCCAGTCCAGGTGCCTGTGGTCCAGCGCGGGCAGCAGGGTGTCCAGGTCGACACGGGCGTTCATGTACGTTCTCCGATCATCGACACCGCAGCGGCCTCTTTCACATGCAAGCCGCATTCCTTGGCGGCATCGCTTTCCCACCACCAGCGGCCGGCGCGGAACGGTTCGCCCACAGCGATGGCGCGGGTGCAGGGTGCGCAGCCGATGCTGGGCATGAACTGGTCATGCAACGGGTTGGTGGGCACCTGGTGCAGCTGGATGTGGTGCCACACGTCGGCCCAGGTCCAGTCGGCCAGCACATTGAGCTTGGCGCGGCCAGCGTCGTCGGTGTCTTCGAACGGCACCTCGCCGCGGGCATTGCTCTGTTCGCGGCGCAGGCCGGTGACCCAGGCGGTCTGGCCGGCCAGCATGCGCCCCAGTGGCTCCATCTTGCGGATGGCGCAGCAGGCCTTGCGCAGCGCCTGGCTCTGGAACATGGCTTCGCTGCCATTCGTCTTGACGAATTGCAGCACCGCATCGGCCTGCGGTTCAACCAGATGCACCGGCACGCCGCAGTGCCGGGTGATGGTGCCGATCAGTGCCACGGTCTCTGGGTGCAGCGCGCCGGTGTGCAGCGTGGCGATGCGGATCGGCAGCGCGTGCCGGGCGATCAGGTCGGTGATCACCATGTCTTCGGCGCCCAGGCTGGTGGACTGCACGATGGTGCCCGGGTGCGCTGCTGCCGCATCACGCAGACGCTGCAGCGTGGCGGCCACGCGGTCGTCGAAGCCCGCAGTGGCGCGGGCATAGAGGGCGATGGCACCCATCTCAGATCCCCTGGCCGGCATGCAGCTCGGCGCGGGCGCGTTCGGCGGCGGGGCCGGCTTCCAGGCCCAGGTCACGCGAGAAGGCAGGTTTGGGCTGCAGCACGTCGCCCTGGTAGTGGCCGGCAAAGAAGCCCAGTGCCCGCTCGGCCACGTCGGGCTTCTGGTCGGCGCGCAGCTGCGCCTGGCTGAAGCCGGTGCGCGCCAGCAGGGGCACCATGTCCACCAGCACGTCGCCGCTGGCGCGCACCGCGCCTGCAAACCGGTAGCGGGCGCGCAGCAGGCGGGCCTGGGTATAGGCGCGGCCGTCCACCCACTTCGGGAAGTGCAGCACCAGCAGGCCGATGCGCGACAGGTCGGCCGCCAGGGTTTCGATGTCGACGCTGTTGGCCAGGCTGATGCCTGCGGGCACATCGGCCGGCCAGTTCTCGCGCACGGCGTGCCACTGCTCCAGCGTCAGCAGGCTGTGGGCGCGCACCGGCGGGTGCGGCTGCGGGCCGTCTTCGCCCGCGTCGGCGTGCCAGGGGTCTTGCGAGGGGCGAATGAATTGCATGCTGGGTGGCCTGTCGATCAATGCGCTGCGGTGCGGTGGCGCTCGGCGTCGACGGCGGTCTTGAACGGTGCCAGGCCGATGCGGCGCACGGTGTCGATGAAGCGTTCGCCGCCCTGGCGCTGGGTGCGGAAGGTGTCGACCACCGCCTCGATCACGTCGGGCACTTCTTCAGCCGCGAATGACGGGCCGATCACCTTGCCGGCCACCGCTGCACCGCTGATGGTGCTGCCGTCTGATCCACCCAGTGACACCTGGTACCACTCGCTGCCGTCCTTGTCGACGCCCAGGATGCCGATGTGGCCGCTGTGGTGGTGGCCGCAGCTGTTGATGCAGCCGCTGATGTGCAGGTCGATGTCGCCGATGTCGTAGAGCTCGTCCAGGTCGGCAAAACGCTCGGTGATGGCGGCGGCCACCGGGATGCTGCGCGCATTGGCCAGGGCGCAGAAATCACCGCCGGGGCAGTTGATCATGTCGGTCAGCAGGCCGATGTTGGGCGTGGCGAAGCCGGCCGCACGTGCTGCCTCGAACAGCGCCGGCAGGTCGGCCTGGCGCACCCAGGGCAGCACCAGGTTCTGGTCGTGGCTAACACGGAGTTCGCCTTGGCTGTAGTGCGCAGACAGCGCCGCAGCGGCATCCATCTGGTCGGCAGTGGCGTCCCCCGGTGGCAGGCCGGCACGCTTGAGCGACAGCGTGACCGCCCGGTAGCCGGGCACCTGGTGGGCATGCACATTGCGCTGCAGCCAGCGCTGGTACGCCAGCGACATGCCGTCTTCGGGCAATCGGGCATCAGCCGGGGTCGGCAGGTCCGCCGTGGCCAGCACGCCCGCCGGGCGGGCAAAACATGCGGCGATGCGGTTGAACTCGGCCTGCGGGATCAGCTGCAGCCCGGCGCCCACGTCGTCGGCCAGGATGCGGTTGAATTCGGCCTCCACCGCATCGAAGTAGTTCTGGCCCTCGGCCTTGACGAGGATCTTGATGCGCGCCTTGTAGGCGTTGTCGCGCCGGCCGTAGCGGTTGTAGACCCGCACGATGGCTTCCAGGTAGCAGAGGATCTGGTCCCAGGGCAAAAAGGCGCGGATCTCGCTGGCGATGATCGGCGTGCGGCCCATGCCGCCACCCACCAGCACCTGGAAGCCGATCTCCCCGGCGGCGTTTTTCTTCAGCTGCAAGCCGACGTCGTGCCAGCCGATGGCGGCACGGTCTTCCGCCGCGCCGGAAACCGCGATCTTGAACTTGCGCGGCAGGAAGGCGAACTCGGGGTGCAGCGTGCTCCACTGGCGCATCACCTCGCAAAACGGCCGCGAGTCGACGATCTCGTCGGCGGCCACGCCGGCCAGTGCATCGGCCGTGATGTTGCGGATGCAGTTGCCGCTGGTCTGGATGCCGTGCATGTCCACCGCAGCCAGGCGGTCCATCACGTCGGCCGCTTTGGTCAGCGGGATCCAGTTGTACTGCAGGTTCTGGCGTGTGGTGAAGTGGCCCCAGCCCTGGTCGAACTCGCGCGCGATGCTGGCCAGCTGGCGCAGCTGGCGGGTGTTCAGTTCGCCGTAGGGCACGGCCACCCGCAGCATGGGTGCATGCCGCTGCACGTACCAGCCGTTTTGCAGGCGCAGCGCCTTGAAGTCGTCTTCGGGCAGCTGGCCGCCCAGGTGGCGGTCGAGTTGGTCGCGGAACTGGGCCGCGCGGGCGTGCACGAACTGGCGGTCGAAGTCGGTGTAGGCGTACATGTTGGGGTGGCGTTCAGGGCGGTGGCGTTGCGGCCGGATTCAGTGGATGACCTTCAGGCCGGCCGTCAGCAGCGACAGACACAGCAGCGTGCGGATCAGGCGTTCGGGCAACTTGCGGGTGAGTTGTGCACCGAGCCAGATGCCGGGCAGCGAGCCCACCAGCAACCAGCCCAGCAGGCCCCAGTCCACATGGCCCAGCGTGGCGTGGCCCATGCCGGCCACCAGGGTCAAGGGCACGGCATGGGCGATGTCGGTGCCCACCAGGCGGTGGGCCGGCAGGCGCGGGTACAGCAGCAGGATCAAGGTGGCGCCCAGCGCGCCGGCGCCTACGGACGACAACGTCACCAGCACGCCCAGCAACAGGCCAGACAGCACCGTCAGCGCGTCGCGCCGGCGCGGTGGCAGCCAGCGCTCCAGGCGCAGGGCCACGGCCTGCCAGGTGGTCTTGAAGGCCACCACCCCCGCGGTCAGCAGCAGCGCGATGCCCAGCGAGAAGGTCAGCGTGCTGGCCCAGCCCTTGGTCACCCCGGTGAAGTGCATCAGCGCCACCGTGCCCAGCGCCGCCGGGATGCTGCCGGCCAGCATCAGACCGGTGATGCGGTAGTCCACATGGCCGTGGCGGTGGTGGGCCAGCGCGCCGCCCGACTTGGTGATGGCGGCAAACCACAGGTCGGTGCCTATGGCCACCGCCGGGTTCAGCTTGAACACGCCAATCAGCAGCGGCGTCATCAGCGAGCCGCCGCCCACACCGGTCACACCGACGATGGCGCCGATGGCAAAGCCGCTGATGACTGCTGTCCAATCCATGGCAACCGTTCTGATGCTGCAGGGCAGCAAAGTGCGAAGCTGGCGACTGTAGCGGGGCGAGGTTATGCCTCAAACGACATATAAGTTCTCTTCTTATTCTGATATGGCATATGGCGCATGGCAGATGGCGTGTGATGACCGCGGCTTGGGTGGCGCCCGCCTTGCCTAGAATCAAGCCCATGCACCGCCGCCCCTTCCTGGCCGCGCTCGGCGCCACGCTGGCCGGGTGCCAGAGCCCATGGCGGCGCGCGCCCGAGCCCGCAGCGGCGCCCACAGACCCCAGACCACCCGCCGCCCCGCGGCTGATGCGCACCCCGCGTCTGGGCTTGGCGCTGGGCGGCGGCGCAACGCGTGGCTTTGCCCACATTGGCGTGATCCAGGTGCTCGAGGAAGCCGGCATCCGGCCCGATCTGGTGGCCGGCACCTCGGCCGGCAGCTTGGTCGCGGCTTTGTATGCCAGCGGCCTGAACGGCGCTGCGCTGGCCAAGCTGGCGCTGGGCATGGACGAATCGGCGTTGACCGACTGGTCCTTCCCCGGCCGCGGGCTGATCCGCGGTGACGCGCTGGCGCGTTATGTGCGCAGCCAGGTCAGCGCGCGGGCGATCGAACAGCTGCCGATGCCATTGGGCATCGTCGCCACCGAACTGGCCAGCGGCGAGGCGGTGTTGTTCCGGCGCGGCGACGTGGGCCTGGCTGTGCGGGCTTCTAGTGCGGTGCCCGCGGTGTTCCAGCCGGTCAAGATCGGCGAGCGCGAGTATGTGGACGGCGGCCTGGTGTCACCGGTGCCGGTGCGCTTTGCG
>JBBQZM010000021.1:0-29357 GCA_038207685.1 Burkholderiales bacterium | reverse complement strand
GGCTTGCTGCACATGATGCAGCGCTCGGCCTCGTTCAGCGCGTCGGCCATCGAGTAGCCGAGGTTGACCTCAAGAAAGTTGCGCGAGCGCTCCAGCGGGTCGCGCTCAGGCATCTTGGTGGCCAGCGGCGCCAGGTCCTTGGATTTCTTGTAGTTCTTCTTGCCTTGCTCCAACAACACCTTCTCGACGTTGCAGACATGGGCGTAATCGGTGCTGGCGGCTGCCTCTTCGCCCTTGAAGCGCTTCTGGCGCAGCATCAGTTCCTTGAAATCGACCTGGTGACCGTCGAAGTCGGGGCCGTCGACACAGGCGAACTTGATCTCCTTGCCTACAGTGACGCGGCAACTGCCGCACATGCCGGTGCCGTCGACCATGATGGCGTTCAGCGAGACCATGGTCTTGACGCCAAACGGCCGGGTGGTCTCGACGCAGGCGTTCATCATCGGCAGCGGGCCGATGGCGATCACCAGATCGGGCGGGTCGGTCTCCAGCACGCGTTGCAGCGCCGCGGTAACAAAGCCGGGCTCACCGTAGCTGCCGTCGTCGGTGCAGACGATCAGCTGGTCGCATTGCTCGCCGAAGGTCTCTTCCCAGAACACCAGGTCCTTGTTGCGGAAACCGACGATGCCGGTGGTACGGTTGCCGGCCTGCTTGAAGGCCCGCACCTGCGGGTAGACCGGCGCCACGCCCAGGCCACCGCCGACCAACACGACATGGCCGACCTTGCTGACATGCTGTGGCAAGCCCAGCGGGCCGACGAAGTCGATGATGCTGTCGCCGGCCTTGTAATGGTCGCGCATCGCCAGCGTGGTCTTGCCCAGCGCCTGGATCACCAGCGTGACGGTGCCGCGCTCGCGGTCGTAGTCGGCCACCGTCAGCGGAATGCGCTCACCGCCTTCGTGCAGGCGCAGCATCACGAAGTGCCCGGGCTCGGCGGATCGGGCCACGTCGGGCGCCAGCACCTCCCAGAGAAAGGTGGTGTCCGAGAAGGCTTCGCGGCGGATGATGGGGTACATGTCGGCTCTTCGGATCGGTGGCAAAGGGTTGTCGTTCAACGGCTCGGTCACGGACCAAGCGCCCAGCGTCTGTGGCCCGCTGGTCTCGCCCCGTGCAACGCATCGACCCGCCGCCCGCAACATCGGACTGCCCGGTCGATCACCGGAGAAGCACCGCAATGCTCAACCCAAATGCCCAGCCTGCACTTAACCTGGATCAAATGTCGGAGCCGTCTGCGGCGCACCTCGCACACTTGATCCAGGGCAATTTCAGTTGACGCACCGCCTGCTACCGTGCGCTGCACCGACTTGGTTCAGACAGGCTGGACCGGTCTGGTTTCTTGAGGCGTTCGACGGGCTAGTTGCAGCCCGCGAGCACGGCAACCGGCCGCGTTGATCTAGACACCCAACAGGACGCAGTCAAAACAAGCTCGGCCCTTGGCAAGGAGTTCAGGACATGGTGGGAATCCTGGCATGAAGGCACACCGCATCCGGCGCGGGCTCGACCTGCCGCTGGCGGGTGCGCCCGACCAGGTGATCTCCACGGCGCCAGCAGTGAGCCGCGTGGCGGTGCTCGGCGACGACTTCATCGGCCTCAAACCGTCGTTCCTGGTGCAGGCCGGCGACACCGTACGCCGGGGTCAGGTGCTGTTCGAGGACAAGAAGAACCCCGGCGTGCGCGTCACCGCGCCCGCCTCAGGCACCGTTACCGCCATTCACCGCGGCGAACGCCGGGCCTTCCAGTCGCTGGTGATCGCCATCGGCCAGAGTGACGGCGAGGCTGACCAGGCGCCCTTCCCAGCCTGGCGCGGCGCGAGCCCCGGCGCGCATGATGCCGCCGCCCTGCGCGCGCTGCTGCTCGAGTCCGGGCTGTGGACGGCCCTGCGCGCACGGCCCTTCTCGCGGGTGCCAGCAGCCGACAGCCAGCCCTATGCGCTGTACATCACCGCCATCGACACCCGGCCGCATGCACCGGCCGTGGCCGCGGTGATGGCCGGCCGCGAGGCCGACTTCACGGCCGGCGTGGCGGCCTTGTCTCAGCTCTGCCCGGGCCAGACCCATGTCTGTACGGCGCCCGGCTTCGCGCCGGCCCTGCCCGCGCTCGAGCAAATCGCACAGCAGGTTTTTGACGGACCGCACCCGGCGGGCAACGTCGGCACCCACATCCACTGGCTGAGCCCGGTCGACCATGGGCGGGCCGTCTGGCACATCGGCTACCAGGATGTGCTGGCAGTCGCTTACCTGCTGCGCACCGGCCAACTCGATGTGCAGCGCGTGCTGTCACTGGCCGGACCCAGCGCGACGCGACCGCGGCTGCTGCGCACCCGGCTGGGCGCCGCCACCGACGAACTGACCCGCGGTGAACTGCTGCCCGGCCGCCAGCGGCTGGTATCGGGCTCGGTGCTCGACGGCCGCACCGCGATGGGCGAGGTGTTGGGTTACCTGGGCCGTTACCACCAGCAGTTGTCGGTGCTGGCCGAGGCGGGCGAACGCGAGTTCTTCGGCTGGATCGCGCCAGGCATCGAGAAGTTCTCCATCTGGGGCGTGGTGCTGGGCGCCTGGCGCCGCGCGCCGCGCCTGGCGTTGTCCACCACCACCAACGGCGGCAACCGCGCCATGGTGCCGATCGGCTCGTTCGAGCGGGTGATGCCGCTGGACCTGATGCCCACCCACCTGCTGCGCGCGTTGCTGGTCAAGGATGATGAACGCGCCGAGGCGCTGGGCGCGCTGGAACTCGACGAGGAGGACCTGGCCTTGTGCACCTTCGTCTGCCCTGGCAAGGCCGAGTACGGGCCGCTGCTGCGCGCGGCACTGGCCCGCATCGAGAAGGACGCCGCATGAAGCCGCTGCGCCACCTGCTCGACCGCATCGGCAAGCCCTTCCACCCGGGCGGCAAGTTGGCGCGTTTCTTCCCGCTTTACGAGGCGGCCGACACCTTCTTCTATTCACCCGCCCAGGTCACCCGCACCGGTGCCCATGTGCGCGACGCGCTCGACCTCAAGCGCATGATGATGCTGGTCATCATCGCCGCCCTGCCCTGCGTGTTCATGGCGATGTTCAACACCGGCCTGCAGGCCAACCTGGCGCTCGACCCAGCCAAGATGGCGCTGCTCACCGGCTGGCGCCACGAGGTGATCGCACTGCTCGGTGTGGGCTACTCGCCACACAGCTGGATGGCCAATCTGTTGCATGGTGCGCTGTACTTCGTGCCGCTGTATGCGGTGACCATGGTCGTTGGCATCAGCTGGGAAGTGCTGTTCGCGGTGGTGCGCAAGCTCGAGGTCAACGAGGGCTTCTTTGTCACCGGCCTGCTGTTCCCGCTGATCTGCCCGCCCGACACGCCACTTTGGCAAGCCGCGCTGGCCATCAGCTTCGGTGTGGTGCTGGGCAAGGAGGTGTTTGGCGGCACCGGCATGAATTTCATCAACCCGGCGCTGGCGGCGCGGGCTTTCCTGTTTTTTGCCTATCCGGCCAGCATCACCGGCGATGCGGTGTGGACGGCGATACCGGCGGCAGCGGCGCAGGACGGCTTCTCCGGCGCCACCGTGCTGGCCCACCTGGCCCAGATGGGCGGCGAACTGGCCTATCAGCCGTTTGCGCAGGCGCCGGCGTTGTGGACAGCCTTCATCGGCTTGGAACCCGGCTCGATGGGCGAGACTTCGGCGCTGGCCTGCCTGATCGGCGCGCTGGTGCTGATCGTCACCGGCATCGGCTCCTGGCGCATCATGGCCGGGGTGGCGCTGGGCACGGTGCTGATGGCTTCGCTGCTCAATGCCCTCGGCTCGGCGAGCAACCCCTACTACTCCGTGCCCTTCTGGTGGCACATGGTGGCCGGCGGCTGGGCTTTCGGCGCCGTCTTCATGGCCACCGATCCGGTCACTGCCCCCTTTGCCAATGCCGGACGCTGGCTCTACGGCTTGCTGATCGGCGTGCTGATCGTCGTCATCCGCGTCTTCAACCCGGCCTATCCCGAGTCGGTGATGCTGGTCATCTTGTTCATGAACGTGGTCGCCCCGTTCATCGACTACCTGCTGGTGCAGGCCAACTTGCGCAGGGGGGCCAGGCGCCGTGCCCGCACGTGAGTCCACCGCCTACACCGTGCTGTTCGCCGTAGCCGTCAGCGCGGTGTGCGCGCTGCTGGTATCAGCCACCGCTGTCGGCCTGCGTGATCGCCAGCAAGCCAACGCCCTGCTGTTCCAGCAGAAAAACGTGCTGCTCGCCGCCGGGCTGGCCGATCCCCATGTCTCATTGTCACGCGACCAGGTGCTGGCGATCTTCAAGCAGCGCATCCGCGTGCGTGGCGTTGAGCTCAAGACCGGCGAACTGCTCGCCGAGGACCGCTTCGATGCCGCCAGCTACGACCAACGGCGTGCCCGCAACGATCCGCAGCAATCAAGCGCCGTGGCGCCCAACGATGCGCGGATCGCGCGCGTGCCGGATGTCGGCTTGATGTACCAGGTGATCAGTGTCAATGGCGCGCTGGAGCAGGTGGTGCTGCCGATGGAGGGCATGGGCATGTGGGGCACGATGTACGGCTTCCTGGCCGTTGGCGGCGACGGCAATACGGTGCACGGCATCACCTTCTACGAGCAAAAGGAAACTCCGGGCCTGGGCGGCGAGATCGCCAATCCGAAGTGGCAGGCGCTGTGGGTCGGCCGCAAGGTCTTTGACGCCAACTGGCAGCCCCAGCTCACGGTGATCAAGGGCAGCGCCGGCCCACCGTCGCAGGATCCGCACCGCATCGACGGCCTGTCGGGTGCCACCATCACCAGTATCGGCGTCGCCAGGATGCTGCAGTTCTGGCTGGGCGCCGAAGGCTACGCGTCCACCCTCAAGCTGCTGCGCCCAGGAGGATCCTCATGAACACTGTCTCGGCTGCATTCGGCCGCCGCGAGCGCACCGCGCTGCTCGACCCAGTGGTCAGCACCAACCCGATCGCGGTGCAGGTGCTGGGCATCTGCTCGGCGCTGGCGGTGACCACCGCGATGGACAAGGCGCTGGTGATGAGCCTGGCCGTGATGGTGGTGGCCGGCCTGGCCAGCCTGGCCGTCAGCCTGCTGCGCAAGCACACGCCCAACAGCATCCGCATCATCGTGCAATTGACGATCATCGCCTCGCTGGTGATCGTGGTCGACCAGGTGCTCAAGGCCTACCTCTACGAACTGTCGCTGGAACTGTCTGTGTTTGTCGGCCTGATCATCACCAACTGCCTGGTGATGGGCCGCGCCGAGGGCTTTGCAATGCAGAACCCGCCCTGGTTGTCCTTCCTCGACGGCGTCGGCAACGGCCTGGGTTATGGCGCGGTGTTGATGGCGGTGGGCTTTGTGCGTGAACTCACCGGCGCCGGCACGCTGTTCGGTCGCGTGGTGCTGCCGCTGGCCAAGCACGGCGGCTGGTACGAGCCCAACGGGCTGATGCTGCTGGCGCCGTCCAGCCTGTTCCTGATCGGCCTGCTGATCTGGGGCCTGCGCACCTGGAAACCCGAGCTGGTGGAAAAAGAGGACTGATCGCCCGAGGCGACACCCCCATGGAGAACTACCTCAACATCGCAGTCCGCTCGATCTTCATCGAGAACCTGGCGCTGGCCTATTTCCTGGGCATGTGCTCCTATCTGGCCTGCTCGAAGAAGGTGTCGACCGCGATCGGCCTGGGCGCTGCGGTGGTGTTTGTGCAGACGCTGACCGTGCCGCTGAACAACCTGATCCTCAACCACCTGCTGGCCGAGGGCGCGCTGGCCGGGCTGTCGCCAGCGCTGGCCACGGTGGACCTGACGTTCCTGGCCTTCATCCTGTTCATCGGCACCATTGCCGCAGCGGTGCAGGTGGTCGAGATGACGATGGACCGCTTCTTACCCGGTCTCTACAGCACCCTGGGCGTGTTCCTGCCGCTGATCGCGGTGAACTGCGTGATCCTCGGCGGCTCGCTGTTCATGCAGGAGCGGCGCTACGGCTTTGGCGAGAGCGTGGTCTACGGCTTCAGCTCCGGGCTGGGCTTTGCCATCGCCCTGGTGGCGATCGCCGCGATCCGCGAAAAGCTGCGTTATTCCGACGTGCCCGCCGGCCTGCGCGGCCTGGGCATCACCTTCATCACCGCCGGCTTGATGTCGGTGGCGTTCATGATGTTCTCGGGCATCCAGCTGTGACCGGAGACCCGCCATGAACGAGGTGATCTCCGGCGTCTTGATGTTCACTGGCGTGGTGCTGGCGCTGGTGCTGCTGTTGCTGGGTGCGCGACGGCGGCTGGTGCCCTCGGGTGAAGTCACCATCACCATCAACGAAGACCCCGACAAGGCACTGCGCGTGCCCGCCGGCGACACCTTGCTGGGCACGCTGGCCAATGAGAAGGTATTCATCCCGGCAGCCTGTGGCGGCAAGGGCGCCTGCGGCGTGTGCAAGGTGATCGTCAAGTCGGGCGGCGGCGTGCTGCTGCCCACCGAGACCGGCTATGTCAATCGCGGCGACGCGCGACGCGGCTGCCGCCTGGCCTGCCAGGTGAAGGTCAAGCGCGACATGCAGATCGAGCTCGAGCCCGAGGTGTTCAACGTGCGGCGCTGGGATTGCACGGTGATATCCAACCGCAATGTCTCGACCTTCATCAAGGAACTGAAGCTGGCCTTGCCCGAGGGTGATGAAGTGCCGTTCCGCGCCGGTGGTTATGTGCAGATGGCGGCACCGCCACACAGCCTGAGCTTCCGCGAGTTCGACATCGATGCCGACTTCCGTGAGGAGTGGGACAAGTTCGATCTCTGGCGTTTTCGCAGCGCCGTGACCGAACCGGTCGAACGTGCCTACTCGATGGCCAACTACCCGTTGGAGAAAGGCACGCTGTTGTTCACCATCCGTGTGGCCTTCCCGCCTGGCTACAGCGAGCAGATTCCACCGGGCAAGCTGAGCCCCTGGCTGTTCAACCTGAAGGCCGGCGACCAGGTCAGCGTGTCGGGGCCTTACGGCGAGTTCTTCGCCCGCGACACCGACAACGAGATGTGCTTCGTGGCCGCCGGCGCCGGCATGGCGCCGATGCGCTCGCACATATTCGACCAGTTGCTGCGCCTGCGCAGCAAGCGCCGGATGAGTTTCTGGTACTCGGCGCGCAACCTGCAAGAGGCCTTCTACGTCGACGATTTCGAGCGCTTGGCCGCCGAGCACCCCAACTTCAGCTTCCACCTGGTACTGTCCGAGCCGCGGCCCGAGGACAACTGGACCGGGCCTATCGGCCTGGTGCGGCACAACGTGCTGCGCGACCAGTATTTGATGAAACATCCGGCGCCAGAAGACATCGAATACTACTTGTGCGGCCCCGGCGTGATGAACCAGGCCGTGATCGACATGCTGATGGATCTGGGCGTCGACCGCGAGAACATCCTGCTCGATGATTTCGGCTGACACCCCGGCACTGCTTGAGGAGACCTGACCGATGACTGCCATGACGATTGCCGACGTATCGCGCGACCGTGCCAGCGACACCATGCATACCATCCCGGCCGAAGCCTCGGTGGCCGACGCCGTGGCGCTGATGGTGCGCGAGTCGATCGGCTCGGTGGTGGCGATGACCGAAGACCAGCTGGTGGCCGGCATCTTCACCGAGCGCGACCTGCTCAAGCGTGTGGTCCATGCCGGGCTCGATCCGGCCAAGACGCCGCTGTCGATGGTGATGACCCGCGAGGTGCGCTTTGTCTCGCCCAGCACGCCGATCGAGGCCGCGATGGCGCTGATGCATCTGCAGCGCCACCGCCACCTGCTGGTGATCGACGGGCCGCGCTTGCATGGCCTGGTGTCGATGGGCGACATGGTGCGCCAGATCCTGCTGCATGGGCAGGGGCGATTCGAGGCTGCCGTACGTGCTGCCGAAGCCGGCACCACCGCCACCACAGGCGCCAACCCGGGCAAGACACCCGGTGAACCAGGAGCCCCCGCATGAGGCCGAGCATCCCTACTCTCACTGGCCGCCGCGCCGCGCTGGGCGCCGGCCTGGGCATCGCCGTCTGGCTGGGCGCCGGCTGTAGCGGCCGCCATGGCCTCGACCCTGCCGCGAGCCGCGGCACCCAAGTCTTCAGCGGCCTGAGCATGGGCACCAGCTACACCGTACGCATCGCCATGCCCAGCCTGAGCCCCAGCGGCGTGGTGGCGGCCCAGACAGCGGTGGGCGAGGCGCTGGCCGAGGTGGTGGCGCTGATGTCGCACTACGAGCCGAGTTCTGAACTGTCGCTTTTGAACGTCCAGACCATCGGCCGACCGCTGGCAGTGTCGGCGTCGACCCTGCATGTCTTCGCTGCAGCGCAGATGGTGCACGGTGCTTCAGACGGCGCCTTCGACGTGGCAATGGGCGCCGCGGTAGAGGCCTGGGGCTTTGGCGTCAGCCGACCGGCGCAGCGCCTGCCGGCCGTCGATGCATTGCATGCGCTACAGCGGCGCGTCTCCGGGCCCGCGCTGGCGTTGGATGCTGACGCCGGCACCATCACCCGGCTGTCGCCGGTGCTGGCCAACCTGTCGGGCATCGCCAAGGGCTATGGCGTCGACCGTGCGGCCTTGGCGCTGCAGCGTCTGGGCATAGTCGACTACATGATTGAAGTCGGCGGTGAAATTCGCACCCTTGGCCACAATGGCCTGGGCCAGCCCTGGCAGCTGGCCATCGAGCGGCCCGACGTCATGCCGCAACAAGCCTTGCGCATCGTGCCGCTGTCGGGCCGGGCACTGGCCACCTCGGGCGACTACCGCAACTTCTTCATGCATGGCGGTCGCCGCTACTCGCATGAGATCGACCCCGTCAGCGCCGAGCCGGTGGTCCATGCGCTGGCCTCGGCCAGCGTGGTGGCCGATGACTGCATGGCGGCCGATGCTTGGTCAACCGCCTTGTTTGTGCTGGGGCCGCAGCGCGGTCCGCAGATCGCCGCGCAGCAAGGGCTGGCGGCCCATTTCGTGCTGCGGCAAGCTGACGGCCGGCTGGTTGAAACCAGCAGCCCGGCCTTTGACGCGCTGGGCGCCAGCGCGGCGGCCTGATCCGCGCCAGGCAGAACACCATGGACTGGCAGGCTCTGGCCCTGATCTTTGTGCTGGTGCTGGTTGCCATCGGCGCCACGGTGGCAGCGATGGCAGTAGGCGTGATGTTCAAGCGGCCCTGCCTGCGTGGCTCTTGCGGCGGGGCCGCCGTGCACGGGCCGGACGGTCAGAAACTGTCTTGTGCCACCTGCCCCAACCGCCATCGCAGCCCATCCTGAGCTGCCGGAATCGGCCTGCATCCGGTTGGCATGCATCCGGCCGGCCTGCTTGGGTCGGCTCGCATGGCTCGGCTCGCTCTGGCGGCCCGCGGATCCCGTGTGTCGGTCAGCTGAGCTGCCGCCTGCGGGCTAGACTGGGCCGACAAAGCACGCCGCCTCATCGGCGCGACTCCTTGTCTTCCTGTGGAACCCGCCATGTCCGACACCGACACTTTCCCTGCCCCGCTGGACGCACAAACCATCACCACGCTGCAGGCGGTGAGCGCCGCCACCATCACCACCGTGCTGCTCAAGGAAGGGCTGCGCAAGGTCTGGATGCGCGGCCCCAAGCCGCTGCGCAGCGGCCAGCCGCGGCTGGTGGGCCGCGCCTTCACGCTGCGCTTTGTGCCGACGCGCGAAGACGTGGCCACGCCGGCGTCCTGGGCGCTGCCACGCTCCACCCGCGCTGCGGTTGAGCGCATGCCGCCCGGCTGCATCGTGGTGGCCGACGCCATGGGCCTGACCGACGCCGGCATCTTTGGCGACATCCTCTGCGCCCGTATGCAGCAACGCGGCGTGGCGGCGCTGATCACCGACGGCGTGGTGCGCGACATCAACGGTGTGCTGGGCACCGGCCTGCCGGTGTGGAGCCAGGGCACAGCAGCACCGGCCTCGGTGGCGGCACTGACCTTCGTCAACTGGCAAGAGACGATAGGCTGCGGCGGTGTGGCGGTGTTTCCGGGTGACGTGATCGTGGCCGACGACGACGGCGTGGTGTTGATCCCCGACGCCTACCTCGACAAGGTGCTGGCCGCCGGCCCCGCGCAAGAGGCGCTGGAAGCCTGGATCATGCAAGAAGTGGGCCGCGGCGCCAGCCTGCCCGGCCTCTACCCGCCGAATGCCGAGAACCTGGCGCGCTACGAGGCCAGCCGCACCCCGCCCAAGGGCTGATCGACGCCGGCCGCGCTGCGGTCGGCGCAAGGCTCAGCGCGGCGACGGCTCGGTGATCCAGCCCAGGCGCCGGCGCAGTTGCGACGCGGCATCCGCGTCGCCCGCGGCCTCCGCGCGCTGCAGTTGAAGCGTCAGCCAGGCCAGCAGCGGCCGCCGCCAGCCCTGCGCCGAGGCGGTGTCCACCGCCAGCGTGATCAGCGCCGGGCTGCCGCGGCCGCTCTGCAACAGCACAGCGGCGGCCACCAGGCGCGACAGCGGATCTTCAATTTGCCGCGCCGCTGCGGCACCAGTCTCGGCGTCGGGCGCACGCGCGGCCGCCTGCTGCGCTGGCGGCAACAGCGCCACCCGGTCGGCTCCCAGGCTGCCGCCCAGGTAATCGGCATAGGCCAGTTCGGCTGCCGGCGCGTCCTGCCGCAGCCGCTCGAAGCCATGACAAGCCGCCTGCGCCAGGCTGGCCACCTGCGCCGCGCAGTGCATCAGTTCGGCCCGCGCCAGCAAGTCGGCACGGCCGGTTCGCGACAAGGCCTCGCGGGCGCGATCCAGATCCTGCAACGCGACCCGGCTGTCGCCACGCAAGTAAGCGGCGGATGCGCTGTCCAGCGCCGAGCGTGCCGTCGCCTGCCAATCGGGCGGCGGCGGGCCGCTGGCGCACGCCGCCAGCAGCAGCGCAGCCGCCAGCGGTGCCAGGCGATGACAACAGTGGCGCATGACGAAGCGGCGTATAGCGAAGCGGCGCATGGCGAAGCGGCGCATGGCGAAGCGGCTCATCGCGAAGCGGCTCATGGCAGCTTGAGCTCGTTGTCGCGGGCAAACGGCCACTGGCGGTTGATCTGATCCACCAGCCCCTGCAGCTTGCGCATGCTGGTTTCGACTTCGGCGCGCAGCGGTCCGAGGTCAGCGGTGGCGCTGCGGGCGTTGGCGGCCACACCCTGGGCCTCGGCCAGCACCGCATCCACCCGGCCCAGCGTGGCCCGAGCGTCGCTCAGCAAGGCGCCCATTTGCAGCACCGCACTGCGGGTTTCGGGCAGCAGCCCCTGCGCACCAAAGACCTGGCCATCGGCTTTCACCACCAATGTGTCGACATGGCCAGCCAGACTGTCGACGCGGGCCAGCAGTGCATTGGTGCGATCGAGCGTCTGCATCAGCTTGGCCGCATCGGCTGGCTTGCCCAGCAGCAAGCCCAGTGCACCCTGCGGGCCATTGAGCTTGTCGGTGGCGATCTGCAGATTGGCCAGGCTGGACGCCAGCGCGGCATCGGGCGCGGCCAACAGGGTGATGTGCTGCACCAGCTCACGCACCGCGCCCAACATCTTGGGAATCTCGGCACCGGCATCGCCGGCCAGCACGCGGCGTTCGGCGTTGTCGGGCAGCGGTGGATCGCTGAGGATGCCGCTGTAGGCGCGCAGATTGGTATTGCCGACAAAACCGCGCAGCAGCGTGAAGACGCTGCTGGTGCGCAACCAGCGCGCGTCCTTGCGCGGCACGTCGATCAGGATGCGCGCCGTGCCGTCCTCGCCCAGCTCGATGCGGCGCACACGGCCGATCGCAAAGCCGGAGAAGGTGAGGTCCATGCCGACCTGCACGCCCTCGGAGTTGTCGGCGATCAGCACCAGGCGCTGGGTCGGCTCGAAGGCGCCACGCGCGTACAGCAGGTAGCCGATGGCGGCCAGCACCAGCGCCGCCATCAGCAGCAGCAAGGCGGCCACCTTGGCCCGCAGATGGGGCACGTCAGCCACTTGCAAGGCCTCAGGCGTGTCGGGGGTGGGGGGGCTGTCGCTCATGAACGCGGGGCGGTTGGCCCATCAATAGTAGTTGCCCACCAGCGACGCCGCTTCGATCAGCAGGATCACGATGAACATGCGCACCAGGCTGTGCAGTTCGGCGCCGGCCCAGGCGTCACGCCGGCGGGCGGATTGCAGTGCCGCAGACAGTGGGATCAGCGTCACTGCGCCGCTGAGCAAGAGCACCTTCAGACCAAAGATCAGCGACACCGCCGGATTGAAGATCCGACCCACGGTACGGGTATAGCCCTCGAAGCCGCCCAGGGTAAAGCCATGCACTGACAGGTAGGCCAGCAGCAAGGTCAGCAGACAGCTCAGCGCCGCGAGCAGCACCACCGAGAACATGCCCGACAACACCCGCGGCAGCACCTCCTCCACCAGCGGTTGGCGGCCCTGTTGCCGCAGCGCCTCGAAGTGGCCGCGTCGGCGTTGTCCGGCCAACTGCGTGGCCATCGGCAGCGTGGCGCGCAGGGCCGCAAACAAGGCAGCGGCCAGCGGAATCAGCTCCAGCACCAGCACCCGCACTACCATCTCCAGCGCGTACTGCGTCAAGCCATAACTCAGCGCGGTGACGATGACGATGCGGATGACCACCAGGCTGATCAAGGCGGTGATGACGCAAAAGCCCGGCAGCATCGGCGCACTGACGCGCACCAGGTGGCTGGCCAGCGTCTGTCGGCGTTCAGCGCGGTAGCTGCTGGGTGACAGCGCCAGCACCAGCATCACCGCACCCAGGTGCACGATCGCCCACCAGCCGGCCAGCCAGTCCAGCACCGCGCTCACCAGGCCCTTGCCCACCCTGCCCGATTGCGCTGCTGCCATCGCCACATCATAAGCAGCGCCAGCCCAGGTGCCGACGCTAAGCGGGCACGCCTTCCAGCAGTTGCTTCAAGCCCACCGGATCGGTCACCTGGATCTGTCGATGCCGCACGAACAGCAGGCCGTTGGCCTGAAACTTGGAAAAGGTGCGGCTCACAGTTTCGAGCTTGAGCCCGAGGAAGCTGCCGATCTCTTCACGGCTCATGCGCAAAACGATGGCCGACGAGGAAAAACCGCGCGCTTGCAGTTGCTGGGTGAGGTCCAGCAGGAACATGGCCAGCCGCTCCTCGGCATGCATGCTGCCCAGCAACAGCATCACGCTCTGGTTGCGCACAATCTCGCGGCTCATCAGACGATGAAATTGCAGTTGCAGCGACCGAACCTCCAGCGACAAGGCTTCGAACGAGGCATAGGGAATGACGCAGACCTGCGAATCCTCCAGCGCCACCGCATCCACCTCGTGACGCTGGCTGCCGATGCCGTCCAGGCCGATGAGCTCACCGCCCATCTGGAAACCGGTGACCTGCTCACGGCCGTCCTTGGACGCGATCGCGGTCTTGAAGAAACCCGTCCAGATGGCGAACACCGCATCAAATCGATCACCCACCTGGAACAGCTTCTCGCCGCGCGCCACCTTGCGGCGCGAAGACACCAGACGCTGGTCGATCTTGTGGAACTCACCCAAGGTCAGACCGACTGGCAGGCAGATCTCGCGCAGCGCGCAGCGGGAGCAGACCACTGCACAAGGCGGTGCTGGCAGTTTGTTGAAAACAGATTGATCCATGGTCGTCGCTCTTGGCTCCGGCAGGCTCGCTGAACCGGTGTGGTTCACCTTGGGCCCGATGGTATTTACCCGTATTTCAGGCACATTGCCATTGCTCAAAGTGGCCACCGCTAGCACGCTCGCCGGCGGTCGCAAACGCATTCGCCTGATCTGCGTCAAGTAAATGCCGGACTGCAACACTACGCTCGGCTGGCACACAGAGAACGCGCCCGCAGCGGCCTCGGTCCACGACAAGAGACAAGACAAGGAGACCCGCTTGTTAGCCAGCAACAAGGTTCGAGTAGGACTGTTTGTGACCTGCCTGGCGGACCTGATGCGGCCCAGCGTGGCCTGGGCCGCCGTCAAGCTGTTGCAAGAGGCGGGCTGCGAGGTGCTGGTGCCTGAAGCCCAGACCTGCTGCGGGCAGCCGGCGCTCAACAGCGGTGACCGGGCCGATGCGCGCGCCATCGCGCAGCGCGTGATTGAGGCCTTCGAGGGCTTCGACGCCGTGGTCGGCCCCTCGGGCTCGTGCATGGCCACACTGCGCCACGACTACCCCACGCTGTTCGCCGACAACCCGGTCTGGCGCGCACGGGCAGAAGACTTGTCGCGCCGCAGCTTCGAACTGATGAGTTACCTGGCTGATGTGCGTGGCTACAGCCCTGCCGCTGTGCACCACAAAGCGCGGGCCACCTACCACGACAGCTGCGCCGGGCTGCGTGACCTGGGCATCCGCCAGCAGCCGCGTCAGCTATTGGCCCAGGTGCAAGGGCTGGATCTGGTGGAGATGGCCGACACCCAGGTCTGTTGCGGCTTTGGCGGCACCTTCTGCATCAAGTACCCCGAGATCTCGACCAAGATGGTGGACGACAAGATCGCCAACATCCAGGCCAGTGGCGCCGATACGCTTTTGGGCGGTGATCTGGGCTGCCTGCTGCACATCGCCGGCCGCCTCAAGCGCCAGGGTTTGCCGCTGCGGGTGCTGCATGCGGCCGAGGTGTTGGCCGGTATGGCCGACCAGCCGGCGATCGGCGAGCCGCAGGCGCCGGCATGAGTGCAACCGCAGCCGGGCGCCCTGCCCACTTCAAGGAACGCGTGCAGGTCGCACTGCACGACGACAGGCTGCGCGCCGCGCTGGACCACGCCAGCGGCGGCTTTGTGCAAAAACGCGCCGCCCAGGTGGCCGCGTTGCCCGAGTTCGAGGCACTGCGCGAGCGTGCAAGACAGGTCAAGACCCATGTGCTGGAGAACCTCGACAGCTACCTCGAACGCTACGAGGCCGAGGTGCAACGTCAAGGCGGCCAGGTGCACTGGGCGGCCGATGCCGAGCAGGCGCGGGAGATCATCCTCGACATTTGCCGCCGGGTGAATGCCAAGACCATCACCAAAGGCAAGTCGATGGTCAGCGAGGAGATCGGCCTGAACCCCGCGCTGGAAGCCGAAGGCTACCGGGTGGTGGAAACCGACCTAGGCGAGTACATCATCCAGCTGGCCGACGAGCCGCCCAGCCACATCATCGTGCCGGCGGTGCACAAGACCCGCGAGCAGGTGGCCGACCTGTTCGACGAGCACCACCGGCCGCTGGGCTACACCCGTCACCTCACCGAGGTGGGCGAGATGGTCAACGAGGCGCGGCAGGTGCTGCGCGAGCACTATTTCAAGGCCGACGTCGGCATCACCGGCGGCAACTTCCTGGTGGCCGAGACTGGCTCCAGCATCATCGTCACCAACGAAGGCAATGGCGACCTGACGCAGACGCTGGCCCGGGTGCACATCGTCACCAGCGGCATCGAGCGCGTCGTGCCCACGCACGAGGACGCCACCGTCTTTCTGCGCCTGCTGGCGCGCAGCGCCACCGGCCAGGAGACCGAAACCTACACCACGGTCAGCACCGGCCCGCGCCGCGCCGATGACCTGGACGGCCCGCAGGAATACCACGTGGTGCTGGTCGACAACGGCCGCAGCAAGATGCTGGGCGGGCCGTTCCGCGAGATGCTGCGCTGCATCCGCTGTGGCGCCTGCCTGAACCATTGCCCGGTCTACACCGCCGTGGGCGGCCATGCCTATGGCTGGGTCTACCCCGGCCCGATGGGCTCGGTGCTGACGCCGCTGATCAACGGCCTGGACAAAGCCTACGACCTGCCCAATGCCTGCACATTGAACGGCCGCTGCCAGACGGTGTGTCCGGTGAAGATCCCGTTGCCCGGGCTGCTGCGCGAGATCCGCCGCCAGCAGTTTGATACCGGGCTGACGCCGGGCACCACCCGCCTGGCGCTGCAGGCCTGGGCCTGGGTGGCACAGCGCCCCAGCCTGTACCACGCGTTGATGCGCCTCGGCATCCCGTTGCTGCACCGGCTGGGCCGGCGTCGCGGCGCGCTGGGCTGGCTGCCGCTGGCCAGCGGCTGGACCGGCACACGCGACCTGCCCGCGCCGCAAGCCAGCAGCTTCCAGCAGGCCTGGCGCGCCCGCCAGCAGGACAAGTCATGAGTACTGACCGCCATGATGGCCGCGCCACCGTGCTGGCGCAGATCCGCCAGTCGCTGGGCCGCGAATGTGCCGATTCGGCCGCGATCCTGCCGCTGCCCGGCCACGGCCCGGTGCCGGCGTTCGAAGGCGACGTGGTCGAGCGCTTTGTCGCCAAGATGATCGACAAGTCCGCCACCGTCGAGCGGCTGGCCACGTCGGCCGACATCGGCCCGGCAGTGGCCCGCTTTGTGGCTGAGCAGTCGGCGCCGCCGCGTGTGCGTGTGTCGGGTGCGCTGGCCCACATCGCCTGGCCGGCCGGCCTGCAGGTATTGCATGGCGCGGCCGTGCACGAAGACACCACCAGCGTCACGCCCTGCTTTGCCGCGGTGGCCGAATCGGGCGGCATCGTCACGCTGTCGGGCCCTGACACGCCCAGCACGCTGAACTTCGTGCCCGACAACCACATCGTCGTGGTGCAGGTGGCGCAGGTGCTGCCGCACTTCGAGGACATGTGGGCCTTGTGGCGGGCCAGCGGCAAGCCGATGCCACGCACGGTGAACATCATCTCGGGCCCTTCGCGCACCGCAGACATCGAGCAGACCATCCAACTCGGCGCCCATGGGCCGCGGCGTTTGCATGTCTTGCTGCTGGCCAACTGACCGATCACGCGGCCGCTCTGCCATGTCGATCGAAACCCTAAAAATGCTCACCCATCCTGCGCCTGGCATGCCCAGGGCAAGCATTCACCCCTTGGCCATGACGTCGCTGGCGATCGCGACATGGCCGGTATCTCAAACGATCGCCGGAGACATCCCATGACACTCGGCATGCAGGCCCTATTGGCCTTCACCCCCATCGGCTTGTCGGGCATCCTGCTGGTCGGCCTGGGTTGGCCGGCCAAGCGGGCGATGCCGCTGGTCTATGTCATTACTGCGGCGATTGCATTGTCGGCCTGGGGCGTCAGCTTCAACCGGGTGGCGGCGGCCACGCTGGAAGGCCTGATCATCACGGTGCAGGTGCTGTGGATCATCTTCGGCGCGCTGCTGCTGCTGAACACGCTCAAGCACTCGGGTGGCATCGCCAGCATCCGCAGCGGTTTCTCCCGCATCAGCGCCGACCGGCGCGTCCAGGTGATCCTGATCGCCTGGCTGTTCGGCTCTTTCATCGAGGGCGCCTCGGGCTTCGGCACGCCGGCCGCGGTGGCGGCACCGCTGATGGTGGCGGTGGGTTTCCCGGCACTGGCCGCGGTGATGTTCGGCATGATGATCCAGTCGACGCCGGTGTCCTTCGGCGCCGTGGGCACGCCGATGCTGGTGGGCGTGCAAGGTGGCCTGCAGCGCGATGCCATGACCACCGCTTTGCAGGCCCAGGGCCAGGGCTGGCCTGACTTCTTCGACCTGGTGGTCTCGCAGGTGGCCATCGGCCATGCGATCTGCGGCACGCTGATCCCGCTGCTGCTGGTGATGTTCATGACGCGTTACTTCGGTAGCAAGCGCTCGTGGACCGAGGGTCTGGCGATCGCGCCGTTTGCGCTGTTTGCCGCGCTGGCCTTCACCGTGCCCTATGCGCTGGCCGGCGTCTACCTCGGGCCGGAGTTCCCGTCGCTGCTGGGTGCGCTGTTCGGCCTCGGCCTGGTGTCGTTTGCCGCACGCGCCGGCTTCCTGGTGCCGAAGAAGACCTGGGACTTTGCACCCGCCAGCGAATGGCCGGCCGAGTGGATGGGCACACTGGAGATGAAGCTTGACGCCATCGGCAGCCGCAGCATCCCGCCACTGCTGGCCTGGCTGCCCTACATCCTGCTGGCGGCAGTGCTGGTCATCAGCCGCACCGTGGCGCCGTTCAAGCAGTGGCTGCAGTCGGTGAGCATCGGCGCCAAGAACATCCTGGGTGAAACCGGCATCAGCGGCAGCTTCCAGCCGCTCTACCTGCCCGGCGGCATCCTGGTGGCGGTGTGCCTGGTCACGGTGCTGATGCACCGCATGAAGCTGGCCGACTTCGGCCACGCCATCAAGGAATCCAGCGGCACGCTGCTGGGCGCCGGCTTTGTGCTGGTGTTCACCGTGCCGATGGTGCGCATCATGATCCAGTCGGGCATCAACACCAACGAGTTGGCCAGCATGCCGATCCTGATGGCGCGCTGGGTGGCCGCCTCGGTGGGCGATGTCTATCCGTTCTTCGCGCCCACGGTGGGCGCGCTGGGCGCCTTCTTGGCTGGCTCCAACACCGTCTCCAACCTGATGCTCAGCCAGTACCAGTACAGCGTGGCGCAGGCGTTGGGCGTCAGCGGCGCGACCATGGTGGCGTCGCAGTCGATCGGCGCGGCGGCCGGCAACATGATCGCCATCCACAACGTGGTGGCCGCATCGGCCACCGTGGGCTTGATGGGCCGCGAGGGGCTGACGCTGCGGCGCACCGTGATCCCCACGCTCTACTACGTCGCACTGACCGGCGCGCTCACGCTGCTGGCGATGTATGTGTTCAAGGTCAGCGATCCGCTGATGGGTGTTGCCCTGCCCTGACGGCCAGCCCCGACGATGCCTGCCAGCAGGAAGGCCCGGATGCTCGAAGCCCCCTACGACGAGCTGCACCGGCTGTTGCGGACCTTCATCCCCGCCGAACGGCTGGTGACTGACCCGTTGCGCCTGCTGGCCTGGGGCAGCGATGCCAGCTTTTACCGGCTGCTGCCCAAGTTGGTGGTGGTTGTCGAGAGCGAAGCCGAGGTGCGCCAGTTGCTGGCGCACTGCGCCACCTTGCACACCGCAGTGACCTTTCGCGCCGCTGGCACGAGCCTGTCGGGCCAGGCACTGAGCGACTCGGTACTGGTGCTGCTAGGCGACGGCTGGCAGCGCTGCGCGATCAGCCCGGATGCGCGCGTGATCGCGCTGCAGCCCGGCGTGATCGGCGCAGCGGCCAACCGGGCGCTGGCGCCGCATGGCCGCAAGATCGGCCCCGATCCGGCGTCGATCGACGCCGCGATGATCGGCGGCATCGCCGCCAACAACGCCAGCGGCATGTGCTGCGGGACGGCGCAGAACAGCTACAACACCCTGGCCGGTTTGCGCCTGGTGCTGGCCGACGGCACGGTGCTCGATACCCGCGACGAAGCCAGCCGCACCGCCTTTGCCGCCGAGCGCCCCGATCTGCTGCAGGCCCTGGCCGAACTGGGTCGCAGTACCCGCGAGGACAGCACACTTGCCGCGCGCATCCGCCACAAGTACCGGCTGAAAAACACCACCGGCTATGGCCTGAATGCGCTGCTCGACCACCCCGATCCGGTTGACATGCTGGCGCATTTGATGATCGGCTCCGAGGGCACGCTGGGCTTCATCAGCGAGATCAGCTTTTTCACCGTCGAAGAGCATGCCCACAAAGCCAGCGCGCTGATCCTGTTCAACCACCTGGAAACCGCCTGTGCTGCCGTGACCCGGCTCAAGCCGACGCCGGTGGTGGCGGTGGAACTGCTGGACCGGGCGTCATTGCGCGCCGTGCAGGCCAAGCCGGGCATGCCGTCGGCGCTGGCCGAACTGCCGCCCGATGGCGCGGCCCTGCTGGTGGAGACACGCGCCGCCACCGCCACGGCGCTGGCGGTCAAGATCGATGCCATCACCCAGGCCCTGCAGGGCATGGCGCTCGCCACACCACTGCACTTCACCCAGGACGCCGCGGAATCGGCCGCGCTGTGGAATGTGCGCAAGGGCATCTTTCCGGCGGTAGGCGCGGTGCGGCCTGCCGGCACCACGGTGATCATCGAGGACGTGGCATTTCCGGTCGATCGGCTGGCCGAGGCCACGCTGGAACTGCAGCAACTGCTGATCGCGCATGGCTACCCCGAGGCCATCGTCTACGGCCATGCGCTCGAGGGCAACCTGCACTTTGTCTTTACCCAGGACTTCGGCGATGCCGCCGAGGTGCAGCGCTACAGCGGTTTCATGGACGCCGTGTGCGCGATGGTGGTGGGCACCTACGACGGCTCGCTGAAGGCTGAACATGGTACCGGCCGCAACATGGCGCCCTTCGTCGCAATGGAGTGGGGTGCGCCGGCCTTTGCGCTGATGCAGCGCATCAAGGCCTTGTTCGATCCGCAAGGGCTGCTGAACCCGGGCGTGATCCTCAACCCTGACCCGCAGTCGCACCTGAAGCACCTGAAGCCGATGCCGGCGGCCGATGCGCTGGTCGACAAGTGCATCGAATGCGGCTTCTGCGAGCCCAAGTGTCCGTCGCGCGGGCTCACGCTGTCGCCGCGCCAACGCATCGTTGGCTGGCGCGAGATCAGCCGGCTCGATGCGCTGGGTGATGAACCACAGCGCGCCGAGGCGCTCAAGCAGCTTTATGACTACCAAGGCATCGAAACCTGCGCCGCCTGCGGCCTGTGCGCCACCGCCTGCCCCGTGGGCATCGACACCGGCGCCTTGATCAAGGCGCTGCGCGGGCGGCGGGCCGGGCCGATGACCCAGCGCTTGGCGATGGGCGCCGCCAGGCACTTCGCCGGCGTGAGTGGCGCGGTGCGGCTGGGCTTGGGCGCAGCCGATGCGCTGCACGGCCTGGCTGGCACCGACCGGATGCAGGGTGCGCTCGACGTCCTGCGCCGGGCCAGTGGCGCGCGGCTGCCCAAGTGGTCGCCGGCGATGCCGCGACCGCTTCACTTCATCCCCCGGGCACAAGCGCCCGCCCAGGGCGAACGGCTGGTCTACTTTCCCAGCTGCGTGGCACGCAACATGGGGCCGCAGCGGGATCAGGCGGAGGTAGAGATGCTGCCCATGGTGGCCGAGCGGCTGTTCCGCCACGCCGGCTTCGAGGTGGTCTACCCCGCACGGCTGGACAGCCTGTGCTGCGGCCAGCCCTTCGAGAGCAAGGGCTTGACCGCCGCCGCCGACCTGAAATCGGCCGAACTGGAGGCGGCCTTGGCCGAAGCCAGCCGCAAGCCCGACGGCAGCGGCCACTGGCCCATCGTCTTCGACACCAGCCCCTGCGCCTACCGCATGAAGAAGTTCCTGGACGGCCGTTTGCCGGTGCACGACAGCATCGAGTTTGTGCACGACCAGGTGCTGCCCCGCCTGACGCTCACGCCGCAGCCCGAGCCCGTGGCCATTCACCCGGTATGCAGTCTGCGCAAAATGGGCGGCGTCGACAAGCTGATGGCCATCGCCGCGCAATGCAGTGCCCAGGTGGTCAGCGTGGATGCGGTGCAATGCTGTGGCTTCGCGGGTGATCGGGGATTCACCCGGCCCGAGCTCAATGAACATGCACTGCGCCACCTGCGCGCGGGTTTGCCAGCAGGCTGCGAACAAGGCTATTCAAGCAGCCGCACCTGCGAGATCGGCCTGTCGGAAGCAGCCGGCCTGCCCTACCAATCCATCCTCTACCTGGTGGAGCGCTGCGCCCGCTAGACTGCGACATGACTTTCAGTTGCACCCTGATCCGGCACTTCTCCGCCACCCTGCTGCTGGCGCTGGCCGCCAGCCCGGCACTGGGCCAGAGCCGCGGAGAACTGCTCTACAACACCCACTGCGTGGCCTGTCACAGCGTGCAAATGCACTGGCGCGACAACAAGCTGGCGGTCGACTGGCCCACGCTGCTGGACCAGGTGCAGCAGTGGCAGGCCGCAGCCCAACTGGCCTGGAGCGCTGACGATGTCGAGCGGGTGGCGCGCTACCTCAACGACACCAGCTACCACTTCAAGGCGCCGGTACGGCCACTGGCGCGCGCGCCGGCAGGCGCGGCGCTGGCGGCCGTTGCGGCCGCGCCGCAGCCCGCACGCTGAGCCGGCTGGCGCCACCGACCGCCCTGTCAGCGCAACGGCGGCAGCGCCAGGCGGGCGCGCTGCCCGGCCCGTTCGATCGCGGTGGTCAGCGCGCTATGGCGCGGGCTGCCTGCCTGCACTAAGGGCAGCAGCCGGTGCCAGTAGGCCTCGGCCTGCTTGAAGTCGCCGGCCTCCCAGGCCGCACTGCCGGCCAGGTCGAGTGCCTGGGGATGCTGGCCATTGATGGCCAGGGCCCGCGCCAACAGTTCACGGGGCCGGCCGGCCAACCGGCTGCCTTGTGTCAGCGCCACCGCCTCGGCGTATTCGACCCAGACGCCGGCGTCGAGCGCGGCCTTGGAGCGGCCTTGCAGCGCACGCTCATAACCCGCTGCAGCTTGTGCAAAGCGCTGCGCCTGCAGGTCGATGCGCGCCTTGAAGATCAAGGCGCGCGGGTCGCCGGGCTGGCGCTGCAGATGTTGCTCCAGGCCCGCCATCAGTTCAGCGTCGCTTTGCGGCCGGCTGCTATCGGTCGCAACCGCCTCAGGCGCAGACGCCACGGCCGAGGCTGCAGGCTGAGGGCTTAACTGCAGCGGCCAGCGCCACACTGCCAGCACAACGGCACCCACAGCCAGTGCCGGCAGCAGCCACCCGCCCAGGCGCCATGAAGCAACACCGCTTGCCGGCCACCGGGCCATCACCTTGGGCAGCACCGTCATACCGATGGTCGGCGGCGTTTCACTTCGTCGCCAGTTGCGCCACCGGCTTCAAGACCGGCGGTGCCAAGCTGGTGCTGGGCGCGCTGGCCGCGCCCGCCGGCAGGGCCGTGCGGCGCTTGGCCATCGCCTCATCCAACAGCTTGACGGCGGCCTGCGAGATGCCCATGCCCTTGTTGATCGAAGTCTCAAACTGCTGCGGGTTGTGGAAATGCGCACCATTGGTGGCCGACCACCATTCCCAGTGCACATGCGCCTCCGAATGCTTGGCCCGCGCCTCAGCCAGCACCGCTGCGTCCACACCCATGTGCTGCGCCGCCTCGAACTTGTCGATCAATCGCGTCAGCCAGAACTCCGCCTTGCGCATCTTGCCCACCCACTTGTTCTTCAGCGAGTCGATGGTGTAGAGCGCCTGCTGCTCGTTCCAGCTCTTGTGGCAGGTCAGGCAGGTGTCTTTGATGTAGTGGCGCGGCGAGGTCTGCCAATGCGAGGTGAAGACCTTGCCGGTCTTGGCATCCTTGACCTTGGGCATGTGGCAGCTGCTGCACTCGACACCGGCTTTTTGGTGGGTGCTGTTGTAGTAGGTCTCGGTATCCGCATGCTGGCCCTTCCATAGCATGGCGCCGGTGATGGCGTGCTTGAAGTCGCCAAACTTCAGATCCTTGTAATGCTGGCCGATGTCATCCACCCCTTTGAGCGGAAAGTGGTTGGTGCGCTGGTCAGCCATGGTGATGGCCGCGCCGGTGGTCGGATCAGTGCCCGGATTGCAGTTGTATTCCACATGGCACTGGGCGCACTGCAGCTTGACGTCATAGCGGCTGAGCATGGCGATCTTGCGGGTGAAGCCGCGCTCGCCCAGTTCCTTGACCTCGATCTTGGCGCCCTTGGGGTCAAGGTGCCAGAGCGTGTCCTTCTCGGGCCGGGTCAACGCCTGGATCAGGCCGTCGCGGATGACCCGCGGCTTGGCACCATGCGGGTCATGGCAGAAGATGCAGTTCAGCGAATGTTTGGTGTCCTTGACGAACTCATTCACCTTGGACAACCGGCTCCACTTGGCGTCGGGCACCGGGTCGCCCATGTAGGCCCAGTCGAGGATGTGGTCGGCCGACTTGCAGGACATGCACACCGGGTTGGCCGCCGCCGCGGTGCCAGGCTTGAAGACCTTGTGCGGCTCGCCCGGATATTGGTCAATCAGCACGTCCCAGACATTGAAGTTGCCGCCCATGCGCGCCAGACCGGCCTTGCCATCCTTGTTGACGAAGCGGCCACCGAAGGCGCGGTCGACCACCACCTGGTCATACAGCGCAAAGGCATGGGAACGCGGCTCGTTGTGCTCACGGGTGAAGCCATGCGGCATCAGCAGCTTGTCGAAGGCGCCCGCGGTGGCCACTGCCTTCTCCTTGTGTGCGGTCTTGTCCGGGTTCATCGTGTACATGGTGCGGAACTGGTTCTCATGGCAACTGCCACAGGCCGCAGGATCGGTGCTGGTGGTCGGCCGGCCCTTGCCCTTGGGCCGGTGGCTGTCCAGCCCGCTGTGGCACGAATCGCAGCCGACGGTCTTGTGCGAACTGTCGGCGTGAAAGCCTTTCACCGCCTCGTGGCACTCGTAGCAGTCGTCGGGCTTGAAGGCGGGTTTGGCCACCACCTTGGCCGCCAAGGTGGCAGCGGGCTTGGGCGCCGCAGCGGCCGCCGTGGGCGACTGTGCCCAGGCGCCGCTGCTGCCCAGCAGCAGGCCCAGGCACAACAGCAAGCTACGAATAGGGGTCATGTCCGGCTCCAGTCAGCTACGCACCGCGCCGAGCAAGCGCACCGTCGCACCCGCATGGTGCCGGCAAGCGCCCGCATTTTCTTGACTCAGCGCAAAGGCTATCCATCACCGAGGGAAGTCCCGCAGCGAGCCAAGCGCCTGGCCGACCTGACCCGTCCTGACCCGTCCTGACCCGTCCTGACCCACGGGCTAACCCGTATTTGTCACGTCCGAAAAGTTCAGCATTTATGCGAATTCATGCGGGCGCGCGATGCGCCAGCACCACCTTGTCGGCCACCCCATGACCACTCTTGATGCAGTCGCCCACCGCCACGCCGCCCAGCCAATTGGCGCAGAAGTGCAGGCCGGGCAGGCCAGACAGCGCTGCCTGGGCGCGGGCCAGACGGCCACCATGGCCCAGCGTGTACTGCGGGATGGCGCGTGGCCAACGGGTCACCTGCTGGAACAGCGGCGCCTGCGCCGCGCCCAGCAGCACCTGGTGTTCACCATGCACCAACGCGGCCAGCTCATCCTCGGGCAAGGCTGCCAGCGGCGGCTGGCGCATGCCGCCGACAAAGCTGGTCAGCATCACCTCAGCTTCGGGCGCGCGCCCGTCGAACATGCTGCTGGAAAACAGCACGCCCAGCAGCCGTCGCCGTTCCACCCGCGGCACAAGCACGCCAAAGCCGTCCAGCGCGTGGCTTATGCCGGCACGCGCATAGACCGACGTGACAGTAGCCACCGGCGCGTAGTCGATCTCTCGCAAGGCCGCCGCTGCATCAACCGCATGCGGCTGCAGCAGCGCTGCCGCCGTATCGGCCGGCGTCGCCAGCACCAGCTGGCGGGCGCGCCAACTGCGCGGCTCACCCTGGACGCTGGCCTGCACCCGGAACCCGCCGTCGGCATCCCGCGCAAAGGCGCTGACGCGCGTCTGCAAGTGCAGGCTGTTCAAGCCGGCCGCCAGCGCATCGGTCAGCACCTGCATGCCGCCATCGAACGAGAAGCTGCGCGCGCTGTTCTTGGCCACGGCCTGCTGGCGCCGTCGCTCGGCTGCACCAAAAATCTGGCCACGGATCAGGCTGCGCCAGCGCTGCTCCAGCGCATGCAACTTGGGAAAAGCCGCTTGCACCGAGATGCGTTCGGGGTCACCGGCGTAGACGCCCGACACAAAGGGATCGATCGCATAGTCGAGGAACTCGCTGCCCAGTCGGCGCCGCACAAAGGCGGCGATCGATTCCTCCAGCGCCGGATCGGCCGGCGGCACAAAGGGCTCGCGCAGCAGGGCCAGCTTCGCCGAGGCCGAAAACAATCGGGTGGTGAAGAAGGCGGCCGGCGAGGTCGGCAACGCGATCGGCACGCCGTTGCGCAGCACATACCGCCGGTCAGCGAGGGTCGAGGCCCAGCGCAGGTGCTCAGCCAGGCCCAGTTCGTCCACCAGTTGACCGATCAGCGGCGAGGTGTCGAGCGCACTGTTCGGCCCGGTTTCGTAAAGCCGGCCTCGCTGGGCCACGCTGCGGATGACACCGCCCGGCCGCTCGGCTGCTTCGAGCACCGCCACCGTCAGGCCGGCCCGCTGCATGCGGTGGGCGGCGACCAGGCCGGAGATGCCGGCGCCGACGACGAGGACATCGACACAGGAGTGCGGTTCTACTTCGGTCGGCATGGTCTGTGTAGGCGAGTACGGTGGCGGTAGGGCGGCGCAGAGGCTTTGATCACATTGTGGGTCGGCCCCGCAGCGCCGGGTCTGCGGCAGCACAAGCCCGGCCTGCCTGAAGCCCACCGTGGCCGCCTCTGGCCGTCACACGCTGGCCGTCACCGCGGCCACCTGCCTACACTGCCCACCATCCATGGCCCGCATCACCCTACCGCCGTTCGACCGATTGCCGTTCACTCAGCGCCTTCGCTGGCTGGCGCTGCTGGTGCTGGTGCCTGCGCTGGCGAGCTCGGCCTGGGCGCAGTCGCCGGCCAAGGCGCCGCTGCTCGACGGCCTGGCCGGCCACTCGACGCCGATTGAAAGCCGCCAACCGCTGGTGCGGCGCTACTTCGACCAGGGCCAGTTGCTGGCCTACGGCTTCAACCCGCAGGAGGCAGCGCGCTCGTTCGAGGCGGCGGCCCGGCTGGACCCGCGCTGCGCCAGTTGCTGGTGGGCATTGGCCTGGGCGCTGGGGCCGACCATCAATGCCGACATGGCGCCGCAGGACGCGCCCCGCGTGCAGCAAGCGCTGCGCGAGGCCCGACGCCAGGCCGCCCACGCCTCGCCGCTGCGGCGTGCGCTGATCAAGGCACTGTCGCTGCGCCATCCCGCAGCTGATCGACTGGACGAGTCGGCCTATGCCGACCGGTTGCGCGCGCTGGTGCGCCAGTACCCGCGCAGCGCCGACACCGCCCTGCTCGCCGCCGAGGCCTTGATGAACCTGCAGCCCTACGACTGGTGGGGCCCGGACGGCAGCCCGATCGGCGCCACGCGCGAGATCGAGGCCCTGCTGCAGCGTGCGATGCGACTGGACCCCCGCCACCCCGGCGCGCACCACTACTGGATCCACCTGCAGGAGTCATCGACCCAGCCCGCGCGCGCCGTCACCAGCGCCGACATCCTGCGCGGCGCCTACCCGGGCTCGGGTCACCTGCTGCACATGCCCTCGCACATCGACCTGCGCACCGGCCGCTACCAGGACGCCATCCGCGCCAACCAGCAGTCGATCGCCGCCGACTTGCGCTATTTGCAGCAGGTCGATACGCAGGACGCGTACCGCGTCGGCTATGTCGCGCACAACCACCACTTCCTCTGGGCGGCAGCGGCCATGGCCGGCCAGGCCCGGCTGGCGCTGGACGCTGCCGAAGCGGCGCGCCCCGCGGCCTGCGGACCGTCGGGCCGCGACCCGGGCAGCGCCATCGCCACCCACTTCGCGGTGCTGCCCTACTTCACCCGGGTGCGCTTCGGCCAGTGGGCGGCGCTGCTGCACGAGACCCCGCCGCCCGACGCACCCGGCGCCTACCCGTTGGCCATCTGGCATTACGCGCGCGGCACGGCTTATCTGCGCAGCGGCCAAGCGGATGCGGCGCGCGCCGAACTGGCCAGGCTCACCCAACTCGCGCAAGACCCCTCGCTGGCCGGCTTCAAGCTGAAAAACATCAACCCGGCCGAGCCGCTGCTGCGCATCGCGCAACTGACGCTGCGCGCTGACCTGGCACTGGCCGGCGGCGCGCCGTCCGAGGCGGTTGAGCTGCTGCGCCAGGCCACCGCCGCCGAAGATGGCCTGGCCTACGACGAGCCCCATCTCTGGCTGGCGCCAACTCGCCATGCGCTGGGTGCGGCGCTGCTGGCCGCCGGCCGGCCCAGCGAAGCCGAGCAGGTCTACCGGCAAGACCTGGCGCATTACCCGGGCAATGGCTGGTCGCTGCAAGGCCTGGCCCTGGCGCTGGCTCGCCAGGGCCAGGCGGAGGCTGCGGGCCTGGCCCGTCAGCAGGCAGATACCGCCTTTGCCCACGCTGAACAGCGACCCGCCGGCTCACGCTTCTGAACCTCGCGGCTCACGCCGCACCCTCTGCACCGATGGTGCTGGCCCAAGGCAACGCTGATCAAGCGCCCGAGTTCAGCGAACTGGCATGCTGCTGCGGTGTCGACGAAGCGTCACCACCCCAACGACTGGGCCCCGCGCCGCAAGTGAGATGACGTCTGTAGAGAGCGCCCCGCCCTCGCAGCATTCATTCGAAAGCACCTTTACGGGATTGCCCCAGGTGCCGCGATCGTCTATGTTGGCAGGCCTTGCGCGCCCTCCATCTCGGGCGACATTCATTCGCCAGGAGCGTTCATGCCCAAAGGTAACCACGTCTTCAACAATTTCGACGGTACTGTGCACAACGCCTTTATGGTCGTGCTGGAAGCCTTCAAGCATGATGACGCTCTGAAGGCAGTCAACGGCAGCGGTGGTGATGCAGACAAGGGTGCACAACTCTTGACTGCCAAATACGAGAATGCATACCGCTTCTATGGGGAGATCAAGAGACACCCTGCGGTGGCGCTGATCCACGCGACCCAGGATGACGAAGAGGTCGTGTCGGACGATCCCAATTCCATTGCGTTCGGCAAGCTGGCAAAGGAATTCAACATGGTCGCTGTAAGTTGGGCCTGGGGTACTGAAGGCGCAAATCCTCTGGAGCAGTGGCGTCAGCTGGTGAACGCGGGCTACGACAAGGAAGCGCGCGACAACTACGTCAAGAAGGGCAGCAGTGTGAAAGGAACGCCAGCCAGCGAGATGGCCAGGGCGGCTCGCTGCGCAGAACTGCAGCAATTCATCAAGGGAGACCTGACAAGGCTTGCAACCAACTGGATGCTGGGCCTTCGCATGGACCTGAAGACCACCAAGGCTGTGGAGTACAGCGAAAAGATCAACGCGTGGAAAGCGCTCTTGGAGACGGCGACCACCCCGTTGAAATAGACCGACGTCGGGTGATCGACGGAGTGAATCGCACCGGGATTTGGAGAAGCTCCTTGGTTTGAGAAGAGGGCCATCCCGGGGATGTCCCCGAAGTATCCCCCGAGGTGATCGAGCGCGCTGTGCGCCTGTTGCTCGAAGCCAAGCGTCAGTACACGTCGCAGTCGGCGGCCAGCGGATTCAGCGCCGGCAAGATTGGCTGCACCGTCGTGACGCCGCAACGCGGGTGCGCGAGGCCGAGCGTGCCCAGGGCCTGCGCGATAAGCCAACCACGACCGAACAGCAGCGCTGTCTAGCAGGCTGTCGCGGGGAGCGCGAACTGCGCCAGGCCAACGAGTTCCTGAAGCTGGTCAGCGCGTCATTCGCCCGGGTGGTGCGCGACCGCCGCCTCAAGTCGTGCGCAAGTTCGTCGAGCTGCACCGCCACCGTTTCGGGCTCGAGCCGATCTGTCAGTGGCATGGATTGCCGACGAGCCCCGCACAGCCGGACCTCTGCTTGACCCAGGACAAAGCCGAATCGCAGCATTTGGATACCGTATGAGGTATCAAGACCTAGCCCGCCGTCGCAACGTTTCAGATGCCTCGACGGCGGCCGGTCAGTTCGACGAAAGTGCGACATGACTCACCTCAACCGCCGACGGTTCCTCAGCATCTCCTCCGCCACCTTTGGCGCGGCCGCCCTGGCCACCCCCTGGCAGACGATGTTGTCGCCGGCAAACGCCGCAGGCATGGCCAACACCGGCACGGTGACCA
>JBBQZM010000020.1:0-31643 GCA_038207685.1 Burkholderiales bacterium | reverse complement strand
CCAGCACGTTGATGAGCACGGCCGCCACCAGCGGCAACAACAGCCAATCCAGCGCGGCATACAGCGCGTAGGGACCGACGATCGCTGCGATGCGCGCTGCCAGCCACAGGCCGGCCAGAACGCCGAGGAACGCGCCACGCGGTGTTGCGAGGCCAGTCCACGCCTTTCCCGCGGTCAGCAGAAAGCCCATGATGACCGCCGCCGCAAAGCCGAACAGCATTTCATGCGCATGCCAGAGCAGCGGAGCCACGCTCAATTTCAGCGTGACCTGACCCAGGAACAACGCCAGCCACAACGGGATTGCAAGCGCGCCGAAAACGGCCGCACCGAGATAGAACGGACGGAAGCCCAGGCGCAGCACTGGCCACCCCTGCAACGCGCCAGGAGGAGAGACCGCGGCAGCGGCAATCGATGGAAGCGGAGACTTCATGGCGGGTGATGGGGTGAGCGGTTGACGTTGCGTGGGGCACACATCTGTAAGATGCATTTTGCATGCATGTTATATCGCCGGCGGGCAAAAAGCAATATCATGGATACATCTTTAGGAATCCGCATGCGACTCACTGAATACACCGACTACACCTTGCGCGTGCTGATGTACTGTGCCGCCCATACGGACCGCCTGATCACGATCGCCGAACTGGCCGAACGGCACGAGGTCTCCAAGAACCACCTGATGAAGATCGTCAACGACCTGGCGCGGTCGTGGCGGCGGCCTGCGTCTGCTCAAGCAGCCCGCCGACATCCGGGTCGGCGATGTCGTGCGCAGCTCCGAAACCGACTTCCGACTGGTCGAATGCTTCGATGGCAGCACCAATACCTGTACGCTGACGCCGTCGTGCCGTTTGAAGGGTTTGTTCGGCGCGGCGCTCCAGGCCTACTTCAAGGAACTGGACGGCGCGACCCTGGCCGACATCACCGGGCCTGCGCCGCCAGCCCCCGGCTCGAAGCCGGCATCGCATCGCGCCAGCACCGCCGTCCCGATCAGCGCGCCGGTGACACGCCGACGCGCGCCAGCCAAGCACACGGCCTAGGCCGCGGCCGATCCGCATGGCGATCAACATCCCCGGCCGCGCTGCAGCTTCCCGCGGGTTCGAGGTCCCCCTCGAGATGCTCTCGGCCTGCCACCATCGCGCCCTGCAGCAGTGCGCGACGCTACGGCGGCTGGTGGCACATCTGGCCACCAACGGTGCCGACAGCGACGCGCGCATCGCCGCCGCCGCCGTGACGCGCTTCTTCGACACCTCGGCAAAGCAGCATCACGCCGACGAAGAGACCGACCTGTTTCCCGCCCTCATCGAGTCGATGGCCGGGTCGGACGCGGTCTGCATTCGTGAACTGGTCGAGTCGCTGACCCGCGATCATCGCGCGCTCGAATCGCATTGGCAGCGACTGCGTCTCGACCTGGAGCGGATCGCCGCAGGTGACTTGTTGCCGATGGTGTCTGCGGATGTAGAGCCGTTCATCGGCTTGTTTGGGCGACACATCGCCCGTGAAGAAAGTGAACTGCTGCCGATGGCGGCGCGCTTGTTGGGTGACGACGCGCTGAATCTGATCGGCAGCGCGATGCGCGAACGGCGCGGCATCTTCGCCATCGACTGACGGCACCGCGGCGCTGGACACCACCGCATTCAACAACGCCATGGGTAGGCCAGGCGCAAGCCCGGTTCAACCGGGCCTGCCGTCCTTGCGCGGCGACCCTGCCCCCCACCGTGCCTTGTCGCCCGGACAAGGGCAATGGCCAACGGCCGACCGCTGTGGGTGCTGCTCACACGCCTGGCCATGACCAGCAGCGTGCCAGTCAGCTAACCCAGGGTCAGCGCGTGCACGGCGGCCAGGTCGAACGCAGACGCTGTGCTGGCGTCCAGACCGGGCAGCCCCTGGCAGCCGGGCGGCCCCTGGCGGCCCGGCAGATTTCATGACCGCGCTGGGCCGAGCGCGCATCGGCTTCGCCGCAGGGTCTTCGTTGCGTTGGTGGGGGAAGATCAGTAGCATAGATACATTGACGATGCATCTTAAGGCATGCCACCGTCGATTCAACACCAACCCCTGACCAAGGATCTCGCCATGTCGCAAGCCCATCTGCACCTTTCACCGTCGGCCATCTACCCTTTTGACGCCCGTGGTGTGGCCAAGCGGTTTCGCCATGCCGCCATCTTCGGCGCGCTCGATGCCCTGCAGCCCGGCGAGACGATGCGCTTCGTCAACGACCACGACCCGCTGCCGCTGCTGGACCAGTTGCGTTCGCGCTACGGCGAGCGCATCAGCATCGACTACCTGCAACGCGAACCCGGCGCCATTGCAATCGACTTCGCAGTTCGCTGACTTTTTCAGCATCAATCCACCCGGCAAGCCGTGAACCCACCCAAATCGTCCGCCGTGATCCCGATCCGCCCCATCCCGTTCGGCGCGGACGAGGCGCTGACGGTGTCTATGTACGAGAAGAAGGCCAAGATCTACCCGCGCGCCGTCACGGGCTTGTTTGCGCGCTGGCGCTGGATCATGGTCTGGCTGACGCAGGCGGTGTTTTACGGTGGACCCTGGCTGCAGTGGAACGGCCGCCAGGCCGTGCTCTTCGACCTGGCCGAGCGCCGCTTCTTCGTTTTCGGTCTGGTGTTGCAGCCGCAGGATCTGATCTACCTCGCCGCACTGCTGGTCATCGCCGCACTGGCCTTGTTCTTCTTCACCGCCGTGGCTGGCCGGCTGTGGTGTGGTTATGCCTGCCCGCAGACCGTCTACACCGAGATGTTCCTGTGGGTCGAACGTCACATTGAAGGTGATCGCCACACGCGCATGAAACTCGACGCGGCGCCGTGGAGCGCGGCCAAGCTTTGGCGCAAGGGCAGCAAGCAAGCGGTGTGGCTTGGCATCGGCCTGGTCACCGGCTTCAGCTTCGTCGGCTATTTCACGCCGATCCGCACGCTCACGCTTGAGCTGGCCACGCTGGCCTTCTCACCATGGGAATGGTTCTGGGTACTGTTCTACGGCTTTGCGACCTATGGCAATGCGGGCTATCTGCGTGAACAGGTGTGCAAGTACATGTGCCCGTATGCCCGCTTCCAGAGTGCGTTGATCGACAAGGACTCGCTTGTCATCGCCTACGACAGCGGCCGCGGCGAGGCGCGCGGCGCGCGCTCGCGCAAGGCCGATCCGAAGTCGCTGGGCCTGGGCGACTGCATCAACTGCACCTTGTGCGTGCAAGTCTGCCCGACCGGCATCGACATCCGCAACGGGCTGCAGAACGAATGCATCGGTTGTGCGGCCTGCATCGACGTCTGTGACGACGTGATGGGCAAGATGGGCTACGCCCCCGGTCTGATCCGCTACTCGACCGAGAACGGCGTGGCCAATGGGTGGCCGCGCGCCCGCATGTTGCGGCGGGCGCTGCGGCCGCGGGTGCTGATCTATGGTCTGGCCTTGCTCGCCGTGGCGGCTGCGTTTGTGGCCAGCCTGTCGCTGCGCGCCGGCTTCTCGGTCAACGTGATCAAGGACCGCGGCGCCCTGGCACGCGTCGTCGAGGAGGGCATCGTCGAGAACACCTATCGCCTGCAGGTCGTCAACGGCACCGAACAGACACGGCTCTACCGCGTGAGCGTGGACGGTCTGCCAGGCCTGCGCATCGTTACCACCGCGGAAGTGGCCGTCGACGGCACGCGCATCCGCTCGCTGCCCATGACTGTGGCGCTGGCACCCGAGGCTGCCGAAGCCTTCCGTGGCCGGGCGAACTCCATCACCTTCGAGATCACGACCTTGCAGGACGGGCAAGCCTTCACGCGACGTGAGAAGTCGACCTTCTTCATCCCGCGCTGAGCGCGATCGGCGACGTCATGCACAGGCCACCAGCGCGGTGATTGAACTGCAGTCTGGCGGCCACTGCCGGATGGCGCTGGACCGCATGCAGGTGCGGGCCGGACTCAGCGTGTGAGAGGCAGTCCCATGCACCCGCGCCGGGGTGCTTGGGATTGCCTCTCACACTCTCAGCGCAGCCGCTGCACCGCCAGCATCGCGGGATCCAGCCCTTCGGCCAGCAATTCGGCCGGCAGCGGCTGTCCGCACAACAGCGCGGCCGCCAGCGCCGACGCGCCAGCCGCGCTCTGGATGCCATAGCCGCCCTGGCCCACCAGCCAGAAGAAGCCGGTGCAGGCCGGGTCGGCGCCGATCACCAGCTCACCGTCGGCGACAAAGCTGCGCAGGCCGGCCCAGGTGGCCGTGGGCCGGGTGATGCGCAGCGTGGTCATGGCCTCGATGCGGTGGATGCCCAGCGCGATGTCGAGTTCCTCGGGCTGCACATCGTGCGGTTGGCTGTCATCGGCATTGGCCGGCGAGCCCAGCAACTGGCCGGCATCGGGCTTGAAGTAACAGCCCTCGTCGACCGCCACCACCGCCGGCCAGCGTGTGGTGTCGACGCCCGCTGGCGCGCGGAAGGTGAAGGCGCTGCGCCGGCGCGGCACCAGGCCCACCGGCGGCACGCTGCACAACGCCGCCAGCACGTCGCCCCAGGCGCCGGCGGCATTGACCACGGTGGCGGCATAGACGGCACTTTCATCGGCCAGCTGCAGCTGCCAACGATCGCCCGTGCGCTGCGCCGCCAACACCCGGGCGTTGCAACGCAAGACACCGCCGGCTCGCCTGAAGCCACGCAAAAAACCCTGGTGCAGCGCATGGGCGTCGATGTCGGTCGACTCAGGGTCCCACAGCGCGGCCAGCACCAACTCCGGCCGCAGACAGGGCGCGCGCGCCAGCGCCGCCTCGGCACTGATGCGTTGAAGCCCCGGGCAGGCCGGCGTCAATTCGGCCTGCAAGCTGTCCAGCAAGTCGGCCTGGCCAGGCGCTGCCACGTAAAGCACACCGCGCGGCAGCAGCAAGGGCACGTTGCTGAAGCCCGCCGGTGGCGTGGCATAAAAGGCGCGGCTGGCCCGGGTGAGCGCCCGCACCGCAGGTGGGCCATAGCTGGGCATGAACATCGCGGCCGAGCGGCCGGTGCTGTGGTAGCCGGGCTGCGGCTCGGCCTCCAGCAGCAGCACGCGGCGCGCCGGCTCGGCCTGCAGCAGCCGCCAGGCCAGTGAGGCACCGGCGATGCCGGCACCGACGATCACGGTGTCGGCGTCGAGCGGGGCCGCGACGGTGTTCGGGGACATGGGCATGGCGCGATTCTCACTGCGGGCAAAGCGGGCATGATCGCGGTCCTGCCAACAGCGCGACAAGCCCCCTTGCCCATGCCCGACATCACCTTCATCGAAGCCGACGGCACCGAACACGGCTTTGAAGCCCCCGACGGCGCCAGCGCCATGCAGGCGGCCACCGGCTTCGGCGTGCCCGGCATCCTGGCCGATTGCGGCGGCCTGCCCAGTTGCGGCACCTGCCATGTCTTTGTCGATCCGGCCTGGGCCGATCGATTGCCGGCGCCCGAGGCCGATGAACTGGCCGTGCTGGAGATCACCGCCGTGCCGCGCCGTGCCCACAGCCGGCTGGCCTGCCAGATCCGGCTGACACCGGCGCTGCAAGGCCTGGTGCTGCACCTGCCCGAGTACCAAGTCTGATCCTCGCGAGACAATCCCGCCATGAGCACCGAACCCTCGATCGTCATCCTCGGCGGTGGCCATGCCGCTGCCCAGTTGTGCGCCAGCCTGGCCGAAGCCGGCCTGGGCCCGCGTGTGCAACTGGTCTGCGCCGAAGCCCATCTGCCCTACCAGCGGCCGCCGCTGTCCAAGGCTTTCTTGAAGAATCCGGCCGAGGCGCTGCAGCCGCACCGCGCCGATGCCTGGTACGACACCGCCGGCATCACGGTGCGCCGCAACGACCCTGCGGTGACCATCGACCGCGCGGCACGCCAGGTGCAACTGCAGTCGGGCCAGCGGCTGGACTACGGCCAGCTGGTGCTGGCCACCGGCACCCGGGCGCGGCGGCTGCCGGGCTGGCCCGACGGCCTGGCCAACGTAGCAGTACTGCGCAACGCCGCCGATGCTTTGCGCCTGCGGCCTTGGCTGACCGAGGCCAGATCACTGACCGTGCTGGGCGGCGGCTTCATCGGCCTGGAGGTGGCGGCCACCGCCCGCGCACTGGGTGTTGCGGTACAGCTCATCGAGGTGGCGCCGCGGCTGTTGGGCCGCTCGGTCTCGTCCGAGCTGTCGGCGCATGTGCTGGCTACCCACCAGGCCGCCGGCATCGAGGTGTTGCTGGGCGCGCAGTTGGGTGCGATCGAGCATGACGGCCAGCGCCTGCAGGCTTTGACGGTCAACGGCCAGCGCCAGCCGGTGGATCTGCTGCTATTGGGCGTGGGTGCCGAGCCTGAGCTGGGCCTGGCCCAGGCCGCCGGGCTGGACTGCGGCAACGGCGTGCTGGTGGATGCGTCGATGCGCAGCAGCGACCCCTTGATCCTGGCCATCGGTGATCTGGCCAACTTTCCGGTAGACCCGCGCTGGGCGCCGGGCGGCCAGCGGCTGCGGCTGGAGTCGGTGCAGAACGCCAATGACCAGGCGCGCTGCGCCGCGCTGACGCTGCAAGGCCAGGAACCGGCCTATGCCGCCCTGCCCTGGTTCTGGTCAGAGCAAGGCGCGATGCGCCTGCAGATGGCCGGCCTGATGCCCGCCGCCGGCACACCCGGCGCCCACCAGCACCGCCGGCCGGGCGCCAACCCGGGCAGCTTCTCGATCCTGCATTACCTGGGTGAGGAGCTGCTGTGTGTGGAGTCGGTCAACGCGCCGATGGACCATGTGATGTCGCGCAAGCTGATGGAAGCCGGCAAACATCCGGCGCCAGAGGTCGCCTGCGATCCCGCGGTGGCCTTGAAAACGCTGCTGTAGCCGGCAGATCTCGCCGAGTCCTGGTCGAGTTCAGGCCGGGATCAGGCCTCTTCGGCCATCACCTTGGCGCGCAGGCGCCGCATGCCGCGCAACCAGCGCGCGGTGTCCTGCGCCTTGCGCTGCCAGAAGCCCAGCACCTCGGCATGCGGCAGGATCAGGAACTGCTCGGCCCGCAGCCCGTCCAGCGCACATTGCGCCACCACCTCGGCGCTGAGGGCGCCTTCACCCAGAAAGCTGGGCCGACCGCTGTCGCCGCCAGCGCCCTGCAGCATCGGCGTGTTCACGCCCTGCGGGCAGAGGCAACTGACGCGGATGCCGGCGTCACCATGGGCGATGCTCAGCCATTCGGCGAAACCCAGCGCCGCATGCTTGGTGACCGAATACGGCGCCGCATTGACCTGGCTGAGCAGGCCGGCGGCCGACACCGTCTGCAGCAGCCAGCCTTCGCCGCGCGCCAGCATCTGCGGCAGCACGGCGTTGGCGGCAAACACATGGGCCATCACGTTGACGTCCCAATGGCGCTGCCAGGTGGCGGGCGAGGCGTCGGCATCGACGCGGCTGATGATGCCGGCATTGCTGCAGAAGATGTCCACCTGACCGTAAGCCTCGGTGCAGCGCGTCACCAGCGCCTGCACCTCGGCGGCTTGCGACACATCGCAGCGCTGGCCATGGCCGGCCACGCCCAGGCCGGCGGCCACAGCCTCGGCGCCGGCGCCGTCCAGATCGGCCACCACCACCGCACGCGCACCGGCCGCAGCAAAAGCCTGGCACAAGGCCTTGCCGATGCCCGATGCACCGCCCGTCACCACCACCACCTTGCCCTGGATGTCCATGCCGCGCCTCGTCATCCTGATTGAAAGTGTGTTGATTCGGCCCGCCACCAATGGCGGCAACAAGCACCTGGGCGACAAAGCCGCCGCGCCGCCGCTGCTATCGTGCCGCGGCACGTTCGCCCTGCCCCAACCGTAGCCTGGATGCCCCGCATGACTGTTTCCGCCTCACCGGCCGACGCGCCGTTCCGCGACCTGCCCTCGCTGATCGCCCAGCATGCCCGCGAGCGGCCCGATGCCACCGCGATCGTCGTCGGCGAGCGCCGCATGAACTATGCCGAGCTGAACGCCCTGGTCGACCGCGTGGCCGCCGCGCTGCAGCGCGACGGGCTGGGCGCCGGCGAGCGCATCGCTGTGTGCGGCGGCAGCAGCGTGGCGTACCTGGCGCTCTACCTGGGCACGCTGCGCGCTGGCGGCGCGGTGGCGCCACTGGCGCCGAGTTCGACTGCGCAGCAGTTGGTCGACATGGCGGTAGACGCCGATGCCCGGCGCTTTTTCCTCGACGGCGATGTCGCCGCCGCGCTGGCCACCGCCGGCGTCAGCGTGCCGGCCGATCTGCCGGTGACCCGGCTTGACGCCCACGACGGCCACGCCGCGCTGGCCCCCTGGCTGCCCGACGGCGCCGCCCACCCGACGCCGGTAAACATCGATCCGGCCGGGCCATTCAACCTGATCTACTCATCCGGCACCACCGGCACACCCAAGGGCATCGTGCAGTCACATGCCATGCGCTGGGGCCATATCCAGCGCGCGTCGATGTCGGGTTATGCGGCCGACAGCATCACACTGATCGCCACGCCGCTGTACAGCAACACCACGCTGGTGGCGGTGATCCCCACGCTGGCCTATGGCGGCTGCGTGATCCTGATGCCCAAGTTTGACGCGCTGGCCTACCTGCAGATCGCGCAGCGCGAAGCGGCCAACACCACGATGCTGGTGCCGGTGCAGTACCAGCGGCTGATGGCACGGCCCGAGTTCGACAGCTTCGACCTGTCAGCTTTCCGCATGAAGTTCAGCACCAGTGCGCCATTTGGCGCGGCGCTGAAGGCCGATGTACTGAAGCGCTGGCCCGGCGGCCTGACCGAGTACTACGGCAGGACCGAGGGCGGCGGCACCTGCGTGCTGCAGGCCCACCTGCACCCGTCCAAGCTGCACACCGTGGGCCAGCCGGCCGAGAACCATGACATCCGGCTGATAGACGAAGCGGGCCGCGAGGTGGCGCGTGGTGAAGCCGGCGAGGTGGTGGGCCGCTCGGGCGCGATGATGACCGGCTACCACAAGCAGCCGGCCAAGACCGCCGAGGCCGAGTGGTTCGATGCGCAAGGCCAGCGCTTCATCCGTACCGGCGATGTCGGCCGCTTCGACGAAGACGGCTTCCTGGTGCTGTTCGACCGCCGCAAGGACATGGTGATCTCGGGCGGCTTCAACATCTACCCCAGTGACATCGAGGCCGTCCTGCGCCAGCACCCGGCGGTGGCCGACGCCGCGGTGGTGGGTGTGCCCTCCACCGAATGGGGCGAGACGCCGGTGGCCTATGTGGTGCGGCGCGACGGCGCTGAATTTGCCGCCAGCAGCGCCGAAGACATCCGCGGCTGGCTGAACCAGCAGGTCGGCAAGACGCAGCGCCTGTCGGGCCTGCGGCTGGTCGAGGAACTGCCGCGCAGCGCCATCGGCAAGGTGCTCAAACGAGAGCTTCGTCAGACCTGGGGCGACCCGGCAGTACGCTGATGCTGGGCATTAGCCGCTTGCAGCCCGCGCTGCCGGCCTGCCGCGCCGGGAACACTTGCCGACGCGACCCTAGAATCGGCCCCAATCACGTGTCCGCGTGACCACCCTTCTACAACATCAGAGAGACTCCATGGCCACCACCAAGAAGACCGCCGCCGCCGCGCCCGCCAAAAAAGCCGCCAAGGCCCCCGTCGTCGGCAAGACTGTCACCGTCAAGGCTGCCGCCGCCAAGCCGGCTGCGCCCGCCGCGCTGAAGCCGATCAAGACCGCGTTCAACAAGACCAGCCTCAACGCCCATGTGGCCGAGCTGGCCGGCGTCGAGCCCAAGGCCACCAAGGCCGTGCTGGCCGCGCTGGAGGCCACCATCCTGGCTTCGGTGCACAAAAAGGGCCTGGGCGAGTTCACGCTGCCCGGCCTGCTGAAGGTGGCCGTGCTCAACGTGCCGGCCAAGAAGAAGCGCATGGGCAAGGACCCGTTCACCGGCGTCGAGCGCATGTTTGCCGCCAAGCCCGCCTCGGTGAAGATCAAGACCCGCGCGCTGAAGAAGCTCAAGGACGCTGCGGCCTGATCTTTCAGGCGTTTCGCGCCAGGGCAGCGGCAAGACGGATCTGACCCGCGTGCTGGACATGGCCCGTCTGCAACCGCCCGACAAGTCCGCCATCCTCGCGCTCGAGCCTTTTGCCGGGCTGGCGCTGGCCGACATCCGGCTGCCGCGCAGCGGGGCGCAGCTGGCATCGGCCTGGGATGCGCTGAGCGCGCAGCGCCACCTCGGTTTCGACACCGAGGCCAAGCCGACCTTCATCAAGGGCCAGGAGAGCCACGGCCCTGACGTGGTGCAGTTCGCCACGCCCACCGAGGCCTATGTGTTTCAGCTGAGGCACCCCGCCTGTGTGGAGCTGGTGCGCGCGCTGCTCACGCATGAACAGCTGACCAAGGTCGGCTTCGACCTGCAGCAAGACTTGTCTCAGCTGCGCCAACGTCTTGGCATCGAGGTCGGCCCCCTGCTCGACCTGACCCAGGTGTTCCACCGCCAGGGTTATCCGCGCACGCTGGGCATCAAGTCAGCCGTGGCCATCGTCTTCGGCAAGCGCCTGGCCAAGTCCAAGCGCGTGACCACCTCCAACTGGGCCAACGAGCGCCTGGAAGAACGCCAATTGCTGTACGCCGCCAACGACGCCTATGTGGCGCTGCGCGTCTGGCAGGCGCTGGGCGGGGACGCCGCGCCTTCGCCCTGAAGCGCAGCGTGGTGCCGATCTGGCCGCATCCGCTACGCTGCCGGTCATGAGCAAGCCCCCGCCCCTGCAGCGCACGGTGCAACTGGCGATCCACGGCCAGGTGCAAGGCGTGGGCTACCGCTGGACACTGCGCGAACAAGCGCGCCACCTGGGCCTGCGCGGCTGGGTGCGCAACCGCCTGGACGGCACGGTCGAGGCGCTGGCCAGCGGGGAGACAAGTGCGGTCGAACAACTCATCACCTGGGCCGAGCAGGGCCCGCCGGCAGCCCGGGTCAGCCAGGTCACAGTGGTCGAGCGCAGCGCGGTGGATAACGATCTGCCGGCCTTCGAGCAACGGCCCACAGTCTGAGCTCATGTCCCTCAGCAACGCTCTGGGCGAGGCGCACCCTGCGCCATCAACGCCGCCCCGCAACAGGCGGCTGCCGGCCATCAACGCCGAGCGCTGCACCGGCTGCGGCCGCTGTGTGGCCGTCTGCGAGCCGCACCTGCTCAGCCTGGAGGTGGTGCATTGGCGGAAGTTCGCTGCGCTGCGCGACCCGCCGCTGTGCACCGGCTGCAGTTTCTGCGCCGCCGTCTGCCCGTTTCATGCGATCACGATGCGCCGGCCTGCTGGCGATCAGGCGGCGGCTGGCTGCACTGACTAAGCCGGCGCTGCCTCGAAGCTGTCGACCGGCGCCAGCCTGATCAACTCAGCGGCCTGGGCCTGCGGCGCATGCAGCCAGGTGTCCACATCCGCCAACTCGATCGGCACCACCGAGCGCTTGTCCTGCAGCTCGGGCGGGCGCTTGGGATCAGGCCGATGCATGCGGCGCATCAGCGGATGGGCATCGGCATTGAGGGTCAGCATGGTGAAGCTCTCCACCAGCTCGCCGCTGTCCTTGTCGAGCCAGGTGTTCCACAGCCCGGCCAGGCCCCAGGGCTCGCCGTCACTGCGCGTGAAACGCCAGGGCACATGCTTGCCGCTCTCCCAGTTGGGCTCGAAGAAGGCCCAGGCCGGGATGATGCAGCGCTGGCCACGTGCCCAGGGATGTTTGTACGAGGCCTTGTCGGCCAGCGCTTCAGCGCGCGCATTGCAGGTCGGGTACTTGAGCTTGCGCGCCTTGGCAAACCAGGGGATCAGTGCCCACTGGCCGACCACCAGTTCACGCGCCGGCTCACTGGTTTCGCGGCGCGCGCGGATGAAGGCACCGGCGTAGTTGGGGAACATGTCGTGCGCCCACTGCAGCGGCGGGTTGCCAGCGCCGACCTGCCAGTGGCGCTCGATGTCGCCAGCCTCGGGCGAGATGTAGCGGGTGCACATGCGGGCAATATAACGGGCAGGCGCCGACCCGGATGCGGACCACCGGTTGCCGGGACGCGCAGCCCGGCCGATCCGTCATCGCCGGGGAACTCGCCGCTGGCCACGGCTTCCAACGCCCCATGAACAAGCCCTTGATCCCTGCCGAGCCGGCCGACCGGCGCCTCGGCGCCCAGGCGTCCACGCTGAATCGCCGAGACTGGCTGGCGCTCGCCGCTGCCGTGCCGCTGGGCGCGGCGTCGGCAGCAGCCCTGGCCCAGCCCGCGGCCAGCCTGCTGACGCGCCCTGTCCCGTCCAGCGGCGAAGCGCTGCCGGTGGTTGGCCTGGGCAGCTGGATCACCTTCAACGTCGGCACCGACCGCGCGGCGCGCCAGACCTGCACCGCGGTCGTGCGCGCCTTCTTGGCCAACGGCGGCCGGCTGATCGACTCGTCGCCGATGTATGGCTCGTCGCAGCCGACCATCGGCCATGCCCTGGCCGCCCTCGGCCGACCGCCGGCGCTGTTTTCGGCCGAGAAGGTCTGGATCAGCGACGCCGAGCGCGGGCCGGCGCAGATCGAGGCCTCACGTGCGCACTGGGGCGTGGCCCGCTTCGACCTGATGCAGGTGCACAACCTGCTGTCGTGGCAGGCGCACCTGCCCCGGCTGTTCGCGCTGAAGGCCGCCGGGCAGCTGCGCTACGTGGGCATCAGCACCTCGCACGGGCGGCGCCACGACGAGCTGGCGCAGATCATGCGCAGCCAACCAATCGACTTCGTGCAGCTGACCTACAACCTGATCGACCGCGAGGCCGAGCAACGCCTGCTGCCGCTGGCGCGCGAGCGTGGCATCGCCGTCATCGTCAACCGGCCGCTGCGCGGCGGCGAACTGATCGACCGTCTGCAGCGCCTGCCGCTGCCGGCCTGGGCGGCCGAGATCGAGGGCAGGAGCTGGGCCGAACTGGCACTGAAGTTCATCGTCAGCCACCCCGCCGTGACCTGCGCCATACCGGCGACCAGCCGTGTCGACCACCTGCAGCAGAACATGCGCGCGGCGCGTGGCCACCTGCCCGACGCCTCGCTGCGCCAGCGCCTGCTGCAAACCGTAGCCAGCCTGTGAGGCGCGATTGAGCGAGAGGTAGATGAGCGAGGGGTAGATGAGCGAGGGGTGGATGAGCGAGGGGTGGATGAGCGAGGGGTGGACTTACCGACCGGCCGACTTCCTGATGTTCTCGCCGACCATCTACTGGCGGCTGTTCGAATCGATCAACCTGGCCTGGTGGCCAGCGCAATTGGTCCTGCTGGCGTTCGGTCTGGCCTGGCTGGGCCGCCAACTTCGGAAAACGCAGTCGCCCGATCCGGCCTGGACCCGCGCCGCCGCCGTGCTGCTGGCCGCATGCTGGGCCCTGGTGGCCTGGGCCTTCCTGCTGCAGCGTTTTGCGCCCATCCAGTGGGTGGCCAGCAGTTTTGCCGCGGTCTTCTTCGCGCAGGCCCTGGGCTTGCTCGGCCTGGCTTGGCGCGGCGGCATCGAAGCAGGCGCCACCGGATTGCGGCGGCTTGTCGGGCTGGCGCTGGGGGCGTGGGCGCTGCTGGGCTACCCGCTGCTCGGCATGGCCTTCGGGCGGCCGTGGCAGCAGGCTGAAGTGTTCGGTCTGGCGCCTGATCCGACCGCCCTGTTCACCCTGGCCTGGCTGTTGTTGACCCGCCCGTTGACCCGCCCGTTGACCCGCCCGACAAGCCACGTTGCACGCTGGCTGATGCGCAGCCTGTGGGCCGTGCCGCTGGCCTGGTGCCTGGTCAGCGCCACCACCCTGTGGACCCTGGGCAGCGCCCAGGGCTGGCTGCTGGCCGGCAGCGCCGCGCTGGCGCTGGCGGCAGCGCGCTTGCAGCGCCATCGCGCACCTTGATGCCCGGCGGCCACTGACCGCTGCAAGGCTCAGACGTCGAGCACATGGCGCAGCAGGTGGAACGGCACACGCCAGCTGCCGCCATCACCGGTGCCGATGGTGGCCGTGCGTTGGTTGATGCGCACCACCACACCGGTGATGCCACGGCCATCACGATTCTCGAACGTCACCGTGTCACCGCGTTGGAACTCGCGCGCCTTGGTGGGAGTGACAGCCGGCTCCGGTGGCGGCTCGTACGCTGTAGGCGCGTCCTGCCGGTCAGCGTCGGTGTAGCCTTGCATCGACACGCAGGGGAGCTTCCAGCTGCGCTTTGTGCCCTGTTCAAGCACGGTGGCCTGGGTGTCTCTGAAGGCGATGATCTTGCCTTGTCGGAGCTGCCCGTCGCGGAAGTCGACAAAGCGCACGGACTGGCCGAGATGCAGGTTCGCTCGAGCGGCCAGGCCGCGCCGCGGGTCGACCAGCATGGCTTCGATGATCGCCTTGAGCTGGTACAGCTGCAGGCTGCTGGCGCCCTCCAGGGCTTCGATCATTCGTGGGTCGGTGCCTTGCAAGTTCATGTCTGAGGCCTCTGACCGCCAGCGCGCTCTGCCGTCCTCAAGCGGCCATGGCGCAGGCAGTCGGTCGTTGTGCTTCGTCGCGCGATGTGATGGTCCACGGCAGCAGTTCATTGATGCGGTTGATGGGGTGGTCTGCCATGGGGTCCGGCACCTTGTGCAGGTCGTCCTCAGGATTCAACCCGTTGCGCCTGACCGTCTGCACCAGACTGTAAGACGATCTGGGCTGGATCGGACTTTACCGGGTTGCGACCGACCAGGCCGATCCATCAGGCGAGCATCTGCTCAAGCAGCGCCCAGGAGTGGACGGGCAAAACCATCGTCCACGGCATCACAGCGTCACCGCCAGGTTCAGCCCGGCGATGGCGCCGACCAGCGCCAAAGCGCCCACCAGCCACCAGCTTCGCACACGAATGCTCTCGACCCGCTGCACCAGCTCGGCATTCTGCTCGGCCAGCGCCTTGATGAGCTGGGACGAGGCCTGCATCTGCTCATGCAGCTGCGTGATCGAGGCCTCGGCTTCGGCCAACTGCGCCCGCAGCGCCGCCGTGTCATGCGGGCCAGCTGCCGCCACGACACTGCTGCCCGGCGCGACCTGCCCTTCTGCCACCGGCGGCTTGCTGCCCACCGTGTCCCAGAGCCGCTTGGCGCGATCGGCGATCACCGGCGCGTTCTTGATCACTTCACCCCAAGGCACCAGTTTCAGCACCGTCATCCAGCCGACTGCCATCGATTCGCTCCTTGGTCTGATCCAAACCCACACCATAGACCCCTGCGATGCGCTGGCGCCGCTGGGCTCACAAAAGCCGCGGTGGTATCAACGCCCCAGCGGCGTGTACAGCGGCCGGGCCAGGCGCACCGGCAGCACATCGAGCAGCAGATCGACCACGGTCAGGCCGTCGCGGTCGCGAAAGCCGTGGGTGGCCGCATCGGCGCGCAGCCGCCATTCGAAGCCGAGGTCCGGGTCCGGGTCGTCGCGCTTGGGCTGGGCGGCAAAGGCCAGCCCCAACACGTCGCCGCCGCTGCTGTTGAGCCGTCGCGCCATCGCGCGCACGATGGCGCCGTCGTCGAGGATGTCACTGAAGAAGGCGGCGCTCGGCGCTTGGGCGCTGGCGCTGCCGGACGGCCCGGCGGCCGGCGGCTCGCGCAGCGTCGGCATCAGCCGCGACGCGGCCAGCTTGCGGTCGGCCGGCCGCACGTTGCGGGCCCCCAGATCAAAACGGTCTCCGGCCTCCAGCCAGTGCAGCCTGGCACCGCGCAGGTTGAAGCCGCCCAGGGCCGCGTCGGTGCTGGCTTGGCCCAGATCGACAAACAAGGCGCCCCGGCTGCCGATGACCTCGACCGCCTGGCCTTGCACGACCACCGCCGAATCTTCGGCGATGGCGATGCCCAGTGGCAAGCCCTCGGCCTGGAGCATCGGCAGCAGCCGGGCGATGCGGCCGCGGCGCACACTGTGCTGGTCGACCACAACGCCAGACGGCAGCAGGCCAAACCCGGCATCGACCTCGCGGCCCTCGCGCAACCGGCCCTTCATCACCGCCAGCACATCGGGCGCATTGCGGAAGACCCGCTGGCTCATCACCGCCGCGCCCGCGCTGGTGCCGGCCACCACACCACCAGCCGCCCACACCGCCTGCACCGCCTGTAGCAAGGGCGTGGACCGGCCGCCGGGCTGCAAGGTGTCGAGCAGCCGCGCCTGGTCGCCGCCGCTGAAGAACACACCACGCGAGCCACGCACCGCATCAACCCAGCGCGGGTCGGCCACAGCGGCGGCGATGTCAATGCCGGGCAGCCGCGGCGCCACATCGATGACCTCGGCTTGCGCGCCGTGGCGGGCCAGGTTGGCGGCAATGCGCGCCGCGGTGCGTTCGGGCTCGCCCGACGCGGTGGCGAAGACGGTGAAGTGGCTGCCAGTGCCGCCAGCCAGGTCCACCAGCCGCGACCAGACCGCTGTGTTGTCGTCTTTCAACGCACCACCGATGGCCACGGTCACGCCCTGGGCGGCGGCTGCCGTGCAAGCCACCATCAACCAGGTCGCGGCGAGGCCGCGCCGCAACAGCGTGCGCCACCAAGGGGTGCTTGATTCAGGAGGGGGTGACACAGGTCGGACAAGGCATGGGTTGGCATGGCAACAAACGGCGACGGTACAGCACCGCGCAAGTCCAGTTGGTACCCAGCGGCTGAGCAAGGTTCCTTGAAAGTGTCCCTGCATGCAACACGGCCGGTCGTGGCGTGGCGTGGCGCTGCCGCCATGGTGACGCCGGCCGAGGCGCTGAGTCAGTACGCTTGTCATCCATCGGCGCCATCGCCGCCGCGTCCACGCGGGCAACGCGCCAACCCGTTTCGAGGAGCACCCCATGAGCAACCCCGCCATCCCCTGGACTTCAGCGGCCGCACGGTGCTGGTTGTCGGCGGCTCCAGCGGCATTGGCAACGGCATTGCGCGGGCCTTTCTGGCGCAGGGCGCCGAGGTCCATGTCTGGGGCACCCGCGCCAGCGCCAGTGACTACCAGGCCGAAGAAGGCTCCGACCTGACTGGCCTGCACTTCACCCAGGTTGATGTGGGCGACGGCGCGGCGATCAGCGCCCAGCAGCCCGCCTTCCAGCAACTCGACGTGCTGGTGTTGTCGCAGGGCATCGTGCTCTACTAGCGTGGCGAGTTCACGCCGGAAGGCTTTCGCAAGGTGGTGCAAGTCAACTTGAACAGCCTGATGGACTGCGCGCTGAAGTTCCACGACATGCTCAAGGCCGCGCACGGCGCGCTGATCACGGTGAGTTCCACCGCGGCCTTCCATGCCACCCGGGGCAACCCGGCCTACAACGCGTCCAAAGCCGGTGCCGTGGGCCTGACCCGCACGCTGGGCGAGGCCTGGGCCGGCTCGGGCATTCGGGTCAACGGCATCGCGCCGGGGCTGGTCGACACCAAGCTGACCAAGGTGACCACGTCCAACCCCGAGCGGCTGAAGGCGACGCTGGCCAATATCCCCGCCGGCCGCCTGGGCACGCCGCAGGACATGGCCGGCGTGGCGCTGTTCCTGGCATCGCCGCTGTCGGCCTATGTCTACGGGCAGACGCTGCCGGTGGATGGCGGGCTGATCCTGTGAACGGCGGCACACTGCCCCACTCGGCGACCAGCAGAGGCATTGCCGTATGAGCTGGCACTTCGAAACCGATGCCGACTAGCAGCAGGAACTGACTGGGTCGATCACTTTGTGCGCGACGATGTCGAGCCGCTCGACCCTGTGCTGGGCAGCCCTTATGACGTGACCGATCCCGGCTTTGTCAAGTTGGTGCGGCCGCTGCTCGACAAAAGATCGTCTCCTGCATCGCAATGACCTAGCCACAGGGCGGCGCCGACCCCAAGGTGCTGACGACCACGGCGGTGCTCGCCGGTGAAGACTGAGTCATTGGCGACGAAGCCCGCAAGGCCATGGACATGATGTGTCAGCGGGTGCTGTCGCGCAGCACACAAGGTGAACTGCTGGCGGCCAAGCAGATGGTGCAGGAGAAGATCGCCCACTCCTGGATCGAGTTAGGAGGCTGTTGGTGCTGCGCACCGCCTGGCTGATCGACAAGCACCAGGACTATAAGCGGGTGCGCAAGGACATCGCCGCGGTCAAAGCCGCGATGCCCAAGGTCTGCATGACATCGCCTCGCGGGCGCTGCACCTGCATGGCTCACTGGGCCTGTCCAGCGAGATGCCGTTTGCCAACCGGGTGCTGGCCTCGTACTTTCTGGCGCTGGCCGACGGACCGACCGAGGTGCACAAGGTGACGCTGGCGCGCGAGGTGCTGGCCGGTTACCGCGCCAGCAACGCGCTGTTTCCGAGCTACCACCTGCCGCGGGTCGAGGCTTAGGCCAAGCTGGCCGACCTGATGTCGGACCTGGCGCTGGAGCAGGCCGGCTGAGTAGCCATGACCGCAGACTCGGCGGCCGCGGCGTGCTGTGCGCGTGGAAAACGCGTCGGGTGCTCAGTCGTCGAAGCCGCGGAACACCGCAGCCTCGTCCACCGACTTGCGCTGCGACACCACCGCGTTGGCCGGAAAACTGTCGTCGGGCCAGCCCATCGCCACGCAGGTCTGGATCACCTGGTCGTCGGGGATGCCGGCCTCGGCCCGCACCACCGGCGACTGCATGATGCCCTGGCTGTTGATGACGCAGCCCAGGCCGCGCGCCCAGGCGGCATTGACCAGGCAATTGACCACGCCGCCGCAGTCGAAGGGCGCAATGTCGCTGCCGTGGATGGCGCGGTCATAGGTCACCACGATCGATACCGGCGCATCAAACTGGCGGAAGCCGCGCAAGATCCAGTCCTGCCGCTGTTCCTTGTTGTCGCGGGCGATGCCCATGGCGGCAAAGAGCTGCTTGGCGACGCCGATCTGGCGCTCGCGGTGCGCGCCTTCGTAACCCGGGCCCATGCGGAACTCGCGCGAATGCGGCACGCCGGCCAGGTTACGTTCCACATTGCCCGCGCGGATGCGGTCGAGCACCGCGCCGGCCACCACGTAGAAGTTCCAGGGCTGGGTGTTGAGTGACGTCGGCGCGCGCATCGCCAAGGCGAGGATTTCGCGGATCAAGGCCTGCGGCACCGGCTTCTTCAAATAGCCACGGATGCTCCGGCGCCCTTGCACCACCTCATCAAACTGCATAACGGTCTCCCTCATCCTGGTCCGGGTGTTGTCACATCGGGCCGAGCCGGCGCAGCTGGCGGCCAGGCCGATGCGGCCAAACGGGGGATGCTAGTGGCGCAAGCCTGCGCCGCCGAGCGCCCTGGTGACAGCGCTGACTCAGCGTGCCGGCACGGCGCCGGCCACCTGCGCCCGCAGCGCCCGCAGCTGCTGCTGCACCCGCCGCTGGTTGACCGGCCCCATGCGCAGCAGGATCTTCTGGCCAGCGGTGAGCGACTGCAGCGCCGGATCCTCGAAGACATAGAGCACCCAGGGCCGCACCGGCGTCACCGGCGAGCTGGCGGTGGGCAGGTCAACCGCCACCGGCGCGGCCGGCACCGGCGTGGCCAGCAATTGGTCGATCACCTCGACCAGGCGGTCATTGAAGTAATGGCCCGGAAACCCAAGCGCCTCGTAGGCCTGCTGGAACTGCGGGTACAGGTGCACATAGGTGGCGCCCAGCGCTGGCGCACCCACCGACTCCAGCAGCAGCACATGCGGTGTGTAGCGCATGCCGTTGTCGGCGCCGATCACGCTGCGGCCGTCGCGCTGCACCACCGTGAAACGGCCAGGCGCCGGGTGCACCGGCCACAGCCTCGAACTGGCCGTGCTGCGGCCGAGGTTGTCCACGGTGGCGACAAAACGCCGCGCAAAATCGTCGCCCTGCACCAGCTTCAGCACCGCCTGGCGGCCGAACACGCTGTTGAGCACAGCGACCATGTCGGTGGCCGGCGGCAAGGCGGCCGCCGAGGCTGCGGGCGCGGCGGCGATCGGATAGGCGATGGCGGGCGGGGCGCTGGCGGGCGCCACGGCCGGCTGCGCCGTGCCGACGCTGCCCGAGACCATGGGCGCTACGGGGGCCGGCTTGGGCGACAGCGCTTGCTGCTGCCACCACCAGGCGCCGGCACCGAGCAGCGCCAACAAGACAGCACCGACCATCACTGCGGTCGAGGTTTTCATCCTTGGTAGGGGCTGCGGGCCGGCGAAAGTTCCCCAAGTCAGCGGCGCGCCGGGCAGCGGCTCACAGCAGGCCCGGCACAAAGCGCCGCGTCTGCCGCCGGTAGGCCGCGTAATCCGAATGGTGAGCGGCCATCCAGCGCTCTTCCAGATCGGATTTGAGCCACAGCACCGCCAGCAACGCCAGCCAGGCCGCGCCCACCCCGGGCCGCAGCGGCCAGGGCGCCCCCAGCACGGCGGCCAGGCCGGCGATCAGCACGCTGCTGTACATCGGGTGGCGGATCCAGCGGTAGGGGCCGCTGCGCACCAGCACCGCGCCCGGTTTGGGCGTGGGCCGGACATTGAAGTTGCCCGGCCGGTTGGCCGTCAGCGACCAGACGCCCAGCAGCGCCGAGGCCGCCAGCAGCGCCCAGGCCAGGGCCGGTGCGGCGCCACGCAAGAAGCCCGGCGCCGCCAGCGCGGCGAGCAGCGCCAGCAGCACAAACTGCAGCACGACCAGGCGGCGGCCCAGCGCCTCGCGCTGCGCGCTCATTGGCGCCGTCGACCGACGCTCGGCGTGGCGGCGACGGCCGCCGCTTCGCGCAGCTTGTCCTTCTTGCTCTTGCGCCGGCCTTTGATGCCGCCGTCGCCGTCACCCGGCGGCAACGGCACCGGAGACGCTGCCGGCTCGAAACCGGGCACTTGCTCGCGCGGCACACGCTGCTGTTGGCGTTTTTCGATCAAGCGGAAATGCGCCTCGCTGCCAGGCGCGTCAGCGCAAATGAAACTCACCGCCAGTCCGGCCTGCCCGGCGCGGCCAGTGCGGCCGATGCGGTGCACATGGTCCACCGCCGAGCGCGGCAGCTCGTAGTTGAGCACCACCTCCAGGCCCGGCAGGTCGATGCCACGGGCGGCCAGGTCGGTGGCCACCAGCACCTGCAGCCGGCCGGCCTGAAACTCCGCGAGCGCCTGGCTGCGCCGGCCCGGACTCTGGCGGCCGTGCAGCGCCTGCGCCGTCAGGCCGGCCCGGCGCAGCTTGTCGGCCACATGCTCGCTGGCGTACTGGGTGGCAACAAACACCAGCACCCGCGGCCACGCCAACGTGGCTACAAGATGGCGCAGCAAGGCGGTGCGGCGGCCGCTGTCAACCTCGATGACGCGCTGGGTGATGTCCGGCAGGGCCTCGTCGGCACTGGCCGGCGCGTGCACCCGCAGCGGCTGTTGCAGCACGCCCGCCGCCAGCTCGGCCACCGTCTCGGGCAGGGTGGCCGTGAACAACAGATTCTGCCGGCGGGCGGGCAGCGCCGCCAGGATGCGGCCCAGTTCGTCGGCAAAACCGAGGTCAAGCAGCCGGTCGGCCTCATCCAGCACCAGTTGCTGAATCTGATCCAGCGTCAACGCGTTCTGCGCCAGCAGGTCAAGCAATCGACCCGGCGTGGCCACCACCAGGTGGGCGCCGCCACGCAGCGCCATCATCTGCGGGTTGATCGAAGCGCCGCCCACCGCCACCACCAGCCGGGGCGGCCTGGCCATGCCGGCCACCAGGCCGCGCACGGCGTCGCCGATCTGCAAGGCGAGCTCTCGCGTGGGTGCCAGCACCAGGGCGCGCAGCTTGCGCGGCCGCTCCACCGCCAGGCCCGGCTCGGCCAGCAGGCGCTGCAGAACCGGCAGCACAAAGGCAGCGGTCTTGCCTGAGCCGGTGGGCGCCAGGGCCAGCACATCGCGGCCTGACAGCGCAGCCGGCAACACCGCGGCCTGCACGGCGGTGGGCGCTGTCCAGCCGGCATCGGCCGCAGCGGCGCACAAGGCGGCATGGAGACCGAGGTCGGCAAAAGTGGGTTCAGGCGGCATTGGGGCGGGGGCTGGGCCGCGAGGCGCAACATGTGTACGAGAAGGCAGGCGGCGCTGACCCAGGAGCCGGTTCAGTGTACGGCCCCGCTTGTGCTAGTTTGGCCAGCCATGCGCCCTGTCTCGCCCGAAGCTGCCACAGCCACCGCCACCGCCACCGCCTTCGACACCCGAACCCCCGGCGGCGGCGATCAGCCGGCGTTGTCGGCCAGCACCAAGCGCCCGGCTGTGCGCCCGGCCTGCGCCCACTGTGCCTTGCCGCTGCCCGCCTGCCTGTGCCGCTTCATCAGGCCCACTACCAACCAGTGTCCGCTGCTGGTGTTGCAGCATCCGCTGGAAGCGCAGCAGGCCAAGGGCAGCGCCCGCTTGCTGCGTCTCAGCCTGGCGTGCTGTCAGCTGCAAGTGAGTGAGCACTTCGACGATGAACTGCTGGCCCATTGGCTGACGCCGGCACCGGGTGAGGCGCAATCGCTGCTGCTCTACCCCGACACGCCAGACCGGGCCGCGCCGGCATCGATGCCGATACCGATACCGATGGGCCCGCAGGCCGCGCCCCGGCGTCTGGTGTTGCTCGACGGCACCTGGCGCCAGGCCCGGCGTTTGCTGCAGCGCAACCCGCAACTGGCGGCACTGCCGCGCTGGGCCTTGCCAACGCCGCCGCCGTCGCGGTACACCATCCGCAAGGCCCATCTGCCACAGCAGCGATCAACGCTGGAAGCCGCCTGCCTGGCGCTGGCAACGCTGGAAGGCGAGGCCGCGGTGTATGCGCCGCTGCTCGAGGCCTTCGACGCCTGGGTGGCCAGCCTGGCCGCCCGCGCAGCGGCTGGCCGACAGCGGTCACTCACATCGGCTTGAAGCGGGCAGCGTCGTCCAGGTCGCGCAGACACAGCCTGGGCGGGTTGCTCAGCGCCTCACGCCGGGTCTGGTTAGCGCCGGTCTGCGCATTGCCTTTGGCGCGCAGCACCTGGCCGCGCAGGTAGTCGATGTCCAGGTCCTGGGTGTCGAGCGTGGCGCGCTGCAGTTCCAGGCGCTCATAGCGCACCAGGCGCAGGCACCGCCCGTCATGGCGGAAGCTGTAGCGCAGCGTGGCGGTCTGGTAGGAGCCCAGGGTTGCGGCCAGACCCAGGCTCAGCCGAAAGCCGCCGGGCTGCAGCGTGATCTCACCGTCAGCCATCGGGTCTTGCTGGCTGGCCAGATCAACCCGCGGCAACAGCCGATCGTTGTGTTCGGCCAGTTGCCAACCGTCGGCGCTGCGCAGCAGCAGGAGCAAGCGTCTCGGGGCCGACCAGCCTGCGGCCGGCGGCGGCGCTGCCGGCTCCAACAGCAGCAGCGCATCGCTGCGGCCGTCGCCATTGAAATCGGCCTGGAACTGCTGCGCAATGTGCCAGCCCGCGGACAGGTAAGCCGACACACTGGCCGCCTGTGCGGGCAGCGCAGGCAGCGCCACCGCGGGTGCGGCTTCGGCCAGCAGCAACGCAGGCCAGAGCAGCGCCGCTGCCCACCCGGCCCGGCCCAGCCGGTAGCCGGCGGCGCGTGGCGGTCTCATCCCGGCCAGATCTCCATCGCCTTGCCCGTGGCCTCGCGACGCTCGGCCAGACCGAGCTTGGCCGGGCCGTTGACACGTTCGGTGATGCTTTCGATATCGCCGGCATCGGCCAGGGGCGAGCACTTCCTGGTCTCCCAGAAGGCAAAGGCCACGCGCGCGGCGGCCATCGGCTCGCGCGCCCACTCGGGGTTGTTTTCCAGATCCATGTTGATCAATTGTCCTATGGTCCGGTAATTGGTGCGCCCGGTGAGTTGCTTGTAGCCCGAACCGCGGAAGCGCCAGCCGTCGCCGCTGGCCTCGTCACCATTGCCCAAGCGGCTGGCGTAGACACGGTTGGCAATGGCCTGCGGCCCTCTGGCGATCAAGGCCTTGGCATCGTCGGTGCCCTTGACTGCCAGAAACACCCGGTCCAGCACTTCGGGCGTGGTGTAGTTGAGGTTCTCCTCCATGCGCAAAAAGCCGCCGGTCTCGACATAGATCTGGCCCAGAAAGGCGCACAGCCGGCGCGGCGAGCTCACGCTGCTGGTCAGGCGCGCTTGCTCCAAGGCATCGGCATGCTGTTGGGCGTTCTTGATCCGGGGTGCGTACTGCAGCAGTTTGTCAGCGGTGATCATGGCCTCGTCCGGTGGGTTGGCGGGTGGTGGTCAACTCGGCTGGCCACCGTTTTGACAGGTTAGTCATCCCACCCCGAAGCGGCAAGCCGCCCGGCCGCTGACGCGCGCGTGACAAATCGGGCAATCCCCGAGCCCACGCCCGGAGGGCATCAGCACAATCGGCGCGCGGGCGTCCGCCCGTTCCCCCTAGAACCGCATTTGGAGATCGTCATGTACCTCGGCCCCTACGCTCAGAAGTTTGCCGACCGGCCGGCGTTCGTGATGGCCGGCAGCGGCGAACAGCTGAGCTTTGGTGAACTGGACGCGCGCAGCAACCAGCTGGCCCACCTGCTGCGGGGTCAAGGGCTGCAGCGACTGGGCCATTACGCGGTGTTCATGGAGAACAACAGCCGCTACATCGAGGCCTGCATGGCCGGCGAACGCAGCGGCCTGTACTACACCTGCATCAACGGCTACTTGCAGGCCGACGAGCTGACCTACATCCTCAACAACAGCGAATCGACGGTGCTGATCACCTCGGCCGACAAGCTGGCGGTGGCCCGCCAGGCGCTGGCCGATTGCCCCAAGGTGAGGCTGTGCCTGGTGGTGGGCGGTGGCGCGGCCTTGCCAGCCAGCGCCGGCGCTGCGCGCCTGCAAGACTACGCTACCGCGCTGGCGCCCTGCCCTGCCACGCCGATTGCCGACGAGGCACTGGGCACGGCGATGCTGTACTCGTCGGGCACCACCGGTCGGCCCAAGGGCATCCTGCGGCCGCTGCCCGATAACCCGCCGTCCGAGCCGCTGCCGCTGTTCCACTTCCTCAACAAGCTCTGGCAGTGCGAGGAAGGCATGGTCTACCTGTCGCCGGCGCCGCTGTACCACTCGGCGCCTCTGGCCAATGTCAGCCTGGCGCTGCGCAACGGCGGCACGGTGATCATCATGGAGCACTTCGATCCCGAGGCCTACCTGGCGCTGATCGCCAAATACCAGGTCACCCACACGCAGTTGGTGCCGACGATGTTCTCGCGCCTGCTCAAACTGCCGCCCGAGGCACGGGCCCTGGCCGATCTGTCGTCGCTGAAGATCGCGGTGCATGCCGCAGCGCCCTGCCCGGCGCAGGTGAAGGAGGCGATGATCGACTGGTGGGGGCCGATCATCCACGAGGAAGCCGCACGGACTCTGGCGGCCCAAACGCTTTCGGACGCTACTCTCGGAACAGATACCAGCGCTCGGGTTCAATCGATTGCTAACAAGATCCTCTCGAGACCCTTCCGTGCCGAAGAACTCGGGGTCGTTGTGGCGAGTCTGAATGACTTGACGGCCATCTATCAACAGCAACCGGACGAAGCCAAGAAGTTGATTGCGATCGGTGAAAGCAAACCGGAGCCGAGCCTTAATGCGAGTGATCTGGCGGCCTGGACGATGCTCGTAAATGAATTGATGAATCTGGACGAAGTCCTAACCAAATAGAACAAATCATGAAGCCTAACAAAATCCATCCGCTCCTCGAGCAATACGTACAAAGCGAAACGCGACGCCAATTCTTCCGTCAGGGGGGCAACGCTTTAGGTTTAGCTGCTTTGGCATCGTTAGGGATGCCAACTGCTATCCGCGGTAGCGATTCGAGCCCAACGGTCGGACAGGCATCTGGCGGCCTGGGGACATTGCCGCACTTTCCGGCCAAGGCCAAGCGGGTTATCTATCTGCATATGGTGGGTGGTCCCTCGCAAATGGACTTGTTCGATTACAAACCGCAAATGAACGACTGGTATGACAAAGAGTTGCCGGAGTCGATTCGCAATGGTCAACGACTGACAACCATGACGAGTGGGCAGGCACGTTTTCCTATTGCACCGTCGAAGTACAAGTTTGCACAGCACGGTCAGAGCGGCATGTGGATTTCGGAGTTATTGCCAGAGACGGCCAAGGTCGTCGATGAAATGTGCTTTGTTCGATCCATGCATACTGAAGCGATCAATCATGAGCCAGCCATCACGTTGATGCAGACGGGAAACATGGTTACTGGACGTCCTTGTATCGGTTCGTGGATGTCGTACGGTCTGGGCTCGATGAACAACAACTTGCCGACCTTCGTGGTGTTTGTGGCACAACCGACGAATACCGAACAAATTCAAGCCATCTCGGCTAGGCTTTGGTCCTCGGGCTGTTTGCCTGGCGAACACTCGGGCTGCAGCTTCCGCTCGAGCGGCGATCCAATCATGTACATCAACAACCCTGCGGGCGTATCTGCCGAAGTTCGTCGCAAGACACTCGATGGACTCAAGTCACTGAATGAAATGAATTTCCAGGCGGTCGGCGATCCGGAGATCCACACTCGCATTCAACAATATGAGCTGGCTTTCCGTATGCAGTCGAGTGTTCCTGAATTGACGAACATTGCGAGCGAGCCTGAAAGCACCTTTGAGCTCTATGGGGACGAAGCGAAGAAGCCTGGAACGTTTGCCAACTCGGTCTTGCTCGCGCGTCGGATGGTCGAACGCGATGTTCGGTTTATTCAGGTTTATCTCAACAACTGGGACCACCATGGAAACGTCAACGCTCGATTGCCATCGCAGTGCAAAGACATCGATCGTGCGACCTACGGTTTGATCACCGACTTGAAAGCGAAAGGGCTTCTCGATTCGACGTTGATTATTTGGGGTGGCGAATTTGGCAGAACCATTTATTCGCAAGGGGGTTTAAGCAAGGACAATTACGGACGGGATCACCATCCACGCTGCTTCACGATGTGGATGGCTGGGGGTGGAATCAAGGGTGGCGTCATCCATGGTGAGACGGACGATTTCTCCTACAATATCGTCAAGGACCCTGTTCACATCCGAGACTTTCACGCGACGGTGCTGCATCTGCTTGGCATCGACCACGAACGTTTTTCGTTCCGCAATCAAGGGCTGGATCTTAAGCTCACTGGCGTTGAACACGCCAAGGTCGTCCGAGAGTTGTTGGCTTAGCACCCGGAGGACTGGAGTGTTGGGCGAGGAGCAGTTTGAAATCTACCTTTAAACTGGGTGGCACGCTCTGTGGTACGAAGGGCGTGGTGAATCGCTAGAGTCATTTGCCACACTTCCCACGCCCATCTCTAATCGCTTTGGGCGTGCCACACGGTGGCCTGGCTTGGTAATCTTCTGTCTGCCGCTCGCCTTGGAGGACTGGAGATGGGAGCAGGGCGCGAACTCCATAACTCCATAAAAAAATCCACCGGCAGTCGGTGGATTTCTGGGTTTTGAAACGCGTTCGTTTGATCTATTCGATCAGACGACGACGGTTTCTTTGATTTTTTGTAGGAAGTGGTCGCCGGTAGTCTTGGTCAATTCTTTGACATGCTTTTCGGCCTTTTTCAAGTCCTCGTACTCAAACACAGCGACGCGTTTCAGGTTCTGATTGAAGACTCCCCAATAGAGCTTGATACGAGGCTCAGCGGCAACTTTGCGCGTCCGTTTTACTTTTGGTGGGGCTGGTGGGGCGTTCGGGTCGACTTCCTTGACGGCCTTCTTCTTGCGTGGGGTTTTCGGCGCGGTTGCCATTGAAATATAGCTCCAGTTGGAAATGAAGAAAGCAATGATGGCGTTAAGCCAATCGCGAACGAAGAATCATGCAGCGAGCAGTTGAGGCTGTGACAGCTAGGTAAGCTCCGTTCAATTCGACAAAAATCATTATAAACCATTCGGGGCTTTTTCAGAACTCCTAGCCGCAAAGATGTTCGAAAAAAGGGGAGTAGCTGCAAAACCCCTGCAAAAACGATGATCGCTTGGCCGTTGGTTACCAGTCTACGATCTTTCGACCACTGATTTTGCCGTTTGCAGTTCGCGGAGGATTGATTCATGTGACCGTCCCGATGTCACCACAGTTAGAATCGGATCGCCTATTTCGACCTCCGTCCCTGCCATGGGTATGTCCGCGAATTGGCTTCGATTACGTCTGGTCTTCACATCGCATTCCCATCTATTTTTCCACCAATGATCCGATTGAGCCTGGGAAACGGTAAATGCGTTTGGAGCATAAACAACTAGCTTGCCCATCATGGATTCAATGGACTCTCTGGCTCGCTTGCAAGCTTTCATCGCGAACTGCTCATGGGCCGCTTGACTCAAGTTTTTGCAAATACACTCGTAGTGCATTTCCACCAACCGAAGATCTAAGCAAACATCCAGTATGTCCATGCTTGCGCTCCAGCGTGGGTTGATCTCTAGCAGAGTTAATGATCCATAATGCACGAGAAAGTCAGCTTGCCATAGTCCGAGTAGACCAGACTCTCGGCCGACACTGCCTGCAAATCGCTGTAACCTGTCGATCTGTTCGTCCGTCAATGGAATAGGGCCGTACGAACCGCGGTAAATATAGCGCGATTTTGTCGGTCTAGTATCAGGCGACCACGCTGCAGCGGCACCAACAAGTGCGGTGCCAAATTCACTGCTGAGAAAAGTAATGCCGATCGCAACCCCAGGTAGTCGCTTTTGAATGTAAGCTTCGGCGGGTTTTTGGTGCAATTGGTCGTTTAAAAAGACTGCGTTTGTTAGGTCGATCACGCCAATACCGCCAGCGCTGTTAAACGGTTTCAACAGCCAGTCGCTTCCAGCCAGTCGATCTGGAAACTTGGTGAAGTCTTGGATTTTTCGATAAGTGGCAGGCCAACCGAGTTCGGATGAAACCGCCCATTTTTCCCAGTTATCCAAGGATCGCATGGCGGAAAGCTGTTTCCCGTCAGGACCACCACGTTTTGCTATCGAGTGGCATTGGTCAACCCATCGGATTCGATGCTCCATGCCGCCCGTTAATAACAAGGGTACGCCAGGATGTGATGCATTCAGATCGTCAGGCCATTTGGGATCGCCAAGCCGATAGTGCTTTTGGCATTGGCTAACCAAATCGCGGTCTGCACATGTGTCGACCGCAATAACCTCAAGACCTTGTCGCTTGGCGCACTGGGCCGCCGATCGGGCGCTAAAGCCGACTACGGCAATGGTTCGGTGGAGGGGATTGCAGCCATTTCGCGAGTTCATAGTTTACTCAGACATCCCATTTTGCGGGGGCGTTGCGATCCTCAATGTCACACAGTCCAGCATGGTCTCTTTTGGAATCGATGAATATTGCATCGAATCAGTCTAGCAGCCTGCGAGTTGAAATCGATAGCATTGAGGTTGAGGGATCTGGGATGGAATCTGCAATCGCAAGACCAACGGAGGGCTGTATGCGAATCGAACGAAATAGGCTTTGTCGGCGAGCTCTTTTGTTAGGAATAGCCTTTTCCTTTGCCGGTTGCCAAGGGTCTCAGCTTGGCTCGAAACGCTGGAGTGGTGGCGTTTATGGTCAGGGGTCAGAGGAACGTCAAAAATACCGGGCGGCTGCTTTCGATCCCTACCCACTCAACGATATTGGACCCGAAGTCGTCGGAGGGAGACCTCGCGGTTTCATGAACCCGCTTCCAGAAGCAAAACGAAATCAGATCGAGCCTCTTGCAGCCCAACGGCGTGCGATGGGCAGTGGTTGGTAGCAGATCGGTGTTGAAATTGGAGAAGCCTCCCAACGAGTCCAAGTTACTTGTTGACCGAATACGCGAATGGGGTTCGGTCCTCGAACATGGAAGTTTCCAGGAAAAAGTTTCGTATGTGCATGAAGTCAATCGTCGCTACGACGCTTTGCCTAACTCCGTATGCGCCCAAGAACTAGTCGAACTAAGGCTTATCCGATCTCATTGGGCAAAGAAATTAGCTCGGTCCTTGATACTGTCCGTACCGGTCGCAACCTCCCTTGAACTGCAGCAAGCCAGCCACTTGATTGCAGCCTTGCGAACACTCGTACGGGGTGAAGCAGTGAGGAGTCTGATTAAACGGCAGACTCAAATTGGGGATGATTCAAGCGGCCAAGCGATTGTTTCGCTGCTCGCCGAGCATGCGATCGCAGAAGAGGCAAGGATTGGGCTGCATGAATTGGGTGCTCGCTCCGATTTGTTTCGTCGACTGGGCCCGGAACGCATCTCGAAATTCCGGCCCTCTCGAAAGACAGGTGGTTTTGATCCTGCGCATTGGTTGATGAATACGGAAACCACCGAACTCGATTTTGTGGATGGGAATCCAGATCGTATTCGGGTCCGTGGAATGGAACTTCGATCGGGTGACATGGGTATCGTCGAACTGAACCACCCCGGTGACGGACTTTTGGAAAGCTTTTTGCAAGAGCCTGGGGTGGCACCTCATGCCATGCTCTACGTGACACGTCGCGTAAGAAATTCGAAGACAGACGAAGTGCTTTTTCAGCCATCTGCTCTTGAAATTTATGAAGGTGGGTGGCGATGCGTCCCCATCACTACGGTACTGCATCCCGAATTTTCTTGGTACTCGGAATGGGTCAGGCCCAGGATCAACGGACAAGGCCTCCCACATGACTTGGGAGAGTCATTGAGCGCGGCGATTAACTCGATGGAGACTTTCGCCTTTGATTTTCAAGCTCGCCGCGCTCCGACCGGCGGATTTTTTTCCGAGGACTTTGGTGGCTCTTGTGCAAGCTGTACGAATTTATTGCGAGTGCCGTTCGAACGAGCAGGCATCGACGGCTTGCCTTATCCGACGACCAAGGTGGTTCCGAATGCAGCTAGAAACTTAGCTATCCTAGGATTGCCAGAGTTATCGGAAATTCATACTCCGACCAATATCCTCAACGACTCCGGCTTCGAAAAAATTGGCGTTGTCGACAACGGCCTACCGGAGTTCTCGTATGCGCAGGCGCTCGTGATCGGTCGCCCCGACTTGACAGATACGTTTGGCGGATGGATGTCGCAGAAGGAGTTGCAACTTGAGAATCTTCCCCATTGGAGGAGTGTCATGAACTGGAAGAGTGCTTGGGAATCCCTTCGGATCCGAATTGGGCAATCGGAGGGCCCCGTGGGCAACGCCTTTCGAAGGTTGATGAAGGTGGATGACGATGAAGTCCCCAGGTCCGCTTCGGATACAACGATTGCCTTCTATCTGAGATCCGATAGGGAAGCAAGTCACATCACCAACCGCGTGTATTCTGCGATATCATCCATTCTGGAAAACGCACAGGAGTTGCCGCTGCTGTCTCAGCTCCAAGTCCACCCAGAAATCGTGGAACTGGTTCGATCTGGACTTAGAGAAAGTGCACTGATGAAAGAGCATTGGTACCGCGACCTTTAGCGATAACTTAGGGAAGTTTATTGAAACGGGGGAGTTCCGCTGCCTTAACTGGGGCAAGTCTCGGCTATCTACGAAGACGGCAATTTGTTGTGCATTTTGTAAAGTTCCGCAGCGTCGTCGTAGATTTCGGCAGCCGCGTTCAAATGCGGTAGCACATGATAGAACAACGCCTGCATTACCTGGTTCGCCTTATCCTGGTCATAATCGTCTGGACTGCTGAAAAGACGAAGCAACGAGCCAAGTTCTTCTTGCCAATCGGTCATGTGAAAAACAAACTTCCCACGATCTGATTCGTAGTTGTTATTTTCCTTTGCGAAAGCCATGTCTTTGAAAAACGCGAGTAGCTTGCTCTCCAGTGAATTTGTACTAGTAGTCGACATCTGCGATCTCCGAAATTCTTTTACGCCACTTAGCAATCTTTGCCAGAATATTCTTCAATCCGTTTTAGTGCTTGCTTGCGTGTGATCGCCATACTCACTATTCCGGAGCTTGGAGTCAAACCTCGACTACGAGCCGCGTTCTCCATTATTGTAGCCGCTTCATTGGCAAAT
>JBBQZM010000019.1:0-32309 GCA_038207685.1 Burkholderiales bacterium | reverse complement strand
CTGCGAATCGACCGCAGCGGTCCATTTCTCACCGTCTTTTTGCCCCATAGCTGGGCTATGGGGCTGCAAATCCGGCAAGAACTGTCCTCGCTGGGGCCGATTCTCGCTATCGACGCCCCAAGTCCGACAGGCTCCTAGGAGGCTATGCGCTGAGCAATGCGAGGGCCGGCCATTCACCCGACTGTCGCGCAGAAATGGGGCACCCATCTGAACCCGGTCGGGCGTCGAGCCCATCCGGTTACACGTTCGACGAAAGGGCGCTTGTCCTACAGACGCTGGCCGTGCGTTGGTGGAACCTTCAGGTCTCATGTCCCCGGGCAAGGCCCGGGGTGCACCCTCACAGTGGAGACTTCAAATGACAGCGCCCGCACATCCTTCCCGCCAGGCATTGTGGAACGACATCAAGGACTGCAAGTTCGCGATGTTCACCACCCGCCACGCCAACGGTCATTTGCATTCGCGGCCGATGACGATGCAGAACACGACGCTTGATGCGGACGATAGCCTCTGGTTCTTCATGTCCAGAAAGAGCGACCCCGTTGCCGAACTCGCCGCCGAACCCTCGGTCAACGTCGCCTACTCGCCCCCAGGCGACGCCTGCTGGATCTCGGTCACCGGGACAGCGCTGGTTGTCGAGGGTGGCGACAAGGCGAAGTCCTTGTGGAGCCGATCAGCCGACGCCTGGTTTCCAGGCGGCCCGACCGATCCTGATCTCGCCGTCGTCCAGGTGCGCATCGTCCATGTCAGCGAATGGGAGGCCGGTGCCGACGCCGGCTTACGGCCGGCGTTACGCAGCGAGGACGTCGGCTTCCGCCCGCCCGATCACCTGCCGACGGAGACTACGCCGGCGAGCGTGAACGCGGCCTTGCTGTTCGAACGATCCTGAGCCGCCCACGCTGCGCCAGTCGCCGGCGCCGCAGTCCGGGCTCCTTGAAGAGCTCCCTCCGCAGTCCGCGCCAGACCGGCGCCGATCCCCGCGCTTTGCGCGCCTCCAAGAGAATTCCATGAGCAACCACGACACGCATTGCAGCAGGCAGTTGCGGTCGCCGCAGGAGACCGACCGGCCGTTCGCCGCACCCGCGACTTTCGCGATCAATCCCGACTGCAAGGTGCAGGTTATCGACATCTCGAATGCGTCGTTTTCGCGGCCGGACCTCGCGTCATTGCTGTCCGGGTTGAAGTTCATCCAGGAAAAGCAGTACCCGGTTCGAGGTGCCAAGGACTCAGGCCCCGGTGCGCCCTGGGCTTGCTTGCCCCGGGGGCAATATCAGCGTTTGCGGATGTAGAGTCCGCAACGTCGCCCACGGTGCCCACAGCTCCGCAGGCAGACCCTGTCCAAAGGCCTTTTTTCGCCACTGCCGCTGCGGTTTACGGCGTTGATGGATGCCTGCTGGCCGCTTTGGCGGCAACAGAGAGAAGTGCTCAACGGATCGCCTTTGGCGCATGAGCAGTGGGACCACTGAGGATGACGATGCTTTGGCGGTGCAACCCATGCTGGCGCTGAGCGCGCCGACGCCAGCTGCACCAAGCCCGGCCGTTCGCCGGGCTTGTCGTTTCCGAGCCTGGTTGACGGCTCGGCACTGGTACAAGTGGCCGAGCTGCGGGCGGTACAGCGCAGGTGGCGACTTGGGCAGCAAAACGCCCCGACTGGCGGGGCGCTGGCTTGATCGCTAAGTGATTGATCCACTTGGCTTATTTCTGGTGCCGGTGACCGGAATCGAACTGGTGACCTTCGCATTACGAATGCGCTGCTCTACCAACTGAGCTACACCGGCAAACAACTTCGAATTATAGCGGGCGTTTGGAGGGCTTTTGGCCACTGACGCTGGCTGTCAGCCGTGACCGTCGGCAAGGGACTTCGGCGCTGATTGCCGACAGGCTGCTGACGTCCCCGGGCGGGCCGTTCGGGCCATGGCTGCCTGGAAATCGACACCTCACCAGCCTGCAGGGCGGATGAAGTGGTCTTGCGTCAGGTCGAACAGCAGGTGGTCACGCCAGTCGCCGTCTATGAACAGGTAGCGGCGCGCCAGGCCGATTTGTGCAAAGCCCAGGCGCTGCAGCACGGCCAGGCTGCGCGGGTTCTCGGGCCGCACCGACGCCTGAATGCGGTGCAGGTTGATGCTCGGCGCGAAGGCCTGGGCGATGACCGCTTGCAGCGCCTCGTGCATCAGGCCCTGGCCTTGCTGGTCGGCGGCGATCGCATAGCCGAGGTTGGCGCTGTGGAAGTGGCCGCGGCTGACCGCCGAGAGTTGCACCGAGCCGATCACCCGTGCTGGGTCGTCGGCCGGTGTCAGCCACCAGCGCAGCGCCAGGCCGGCGGCGAAGGCGGTGGCGCCGGCGGCCAGGTGGGCACGCACCCGCGGCAGGCTGGTGGCATTGGCAGGCTGCGGGGGATCCCAGGGCGCCAGGTGGGCCTGGTTGCGCTGCAAGTAAGCGGCCACGGCCGCCGCCAGCACCGGCGCGTCGGCCGACGCGCGCAAGCGCAGGCGCGGCGTCTCGATCAGGGTCGGTACGGCGCTGGCCATCGGCGCTGCAATCGCTGGCGGCTTCATGCGGCCAAGGCGGACGCCAAAGCGCCTGCCGCCGGGCCGAAGGCATAGGCATCCATGCCCAGGCAGCCGTAGGTCTGGCTGGCATGCAGCCGCAGGCCGGCATCTGCGCTGCCAACCGGTGCACCGGCGCCGGCGGCCACGTAGAAGGGCAGCAGGTGTTCGTCGGTCGGGTGCATCAGCACCGCATGGGGCGCCTGCCGGCGATAGTCCAGCAGCGCCGGCCAGTCGGCGGCCGCGCCGTGGGTGGCAAACCAGTCTCGGAAGGCGGCACTTTCAGCGATCTCGGGCGCGTCAATGGCCGGCCGCTGGGCGCCAAACAGCAGGCCCAGGTTGTGGGTGATGCTGCCGCTGCCGTAGATCAATACGCCTTCGGTCGTCAGCGGTGCCAGCGCCTGGCCCAGGGCAAACAGCTGCGCCGGCGACCAGTCGGGCGGAAAGGCCAGCGGCAGTATCGGGATGCCGGCATCGGGCCAGACAAAGCGCAAGGGCGCCCATATGCCATGGTCCAGGCCGCCTTGGTCCTGCTGGTGTACCGGCAGGCCGGCGGCTGTCAGCAGGGCGGCCACGCGCGGCGCCAGGTCGGGTGCGCCTGGCGCGTCATAGCGCAACTGGTACGGCGGCTCGGGAAAGCCGCTGAAGTCGTGCACCGTGCTGTGCTGCGCCGCGGCCAGCAGCAGCGGCTGCCTGGCCAGCGAATGCGCAGAGATCGCCAGGATGGCGCGCGGCCGGGTGGCGGCCATCGCTATCGCCGGGCCCAGCGCCTGCCAGAAGGCGCCGGCCTCGCGCGGCTCCAGTGCCGTCATCGGCGAGCCATGGGACAGGAAGAGGGGGGCGATGGCGGCGTTCATGTGCCGCATTACAGCAGCGCAGCGCTGCCTCGTCGTTGCAAGCCGCTGCACGCTGGCTTCAGTGCATCGTGCAACCAAGCCCCCGTGGCCCGCCCGGCGGCGGCGGCTGGTGTACCGTGCCGCCCATGAGCGACCCTACCCTGCGACTTTCAATCACCGCCCTGGCCTGGCGCCAGGGCTGGCGTGACTTCCGCGCCGGCGAATTGCGGCTGCTGATGGTGGCCGTGGTGCTGGCCGTGGCCGCGCTCAGCGCAGTGGGCTTTTTTGCCAGCCGACTGGACGCCGCCCTGGCCCGCGATGCGGCAGCGCTGATCGGCGGCGACGCGGTGGTGGCCAGCGACCAGCCGGCGCCGCCCGAGTTTGCCGCCCGCGCCAGCGCGCTGGGCCTGAAGCAAGCCAGCAGCATCAGTTTCCCCAGCATGTCGCGCGCGCCCGATGACAAGGGCGGCGCCGTGCGGTTGGTGTCGGTGAAGGCGGTGAGCAGCGGCTACCCCTTGCGCGGCGTGTTGCGGCTGCGCGCCAGCGCCGACGGGCCTGAACTGGCGGTGGCCGCTGCGCCCGAGCGCGGCACGGTCTGGGTCGAGGCCGGCGTGCTGGACGCGCTGCAACTGGCCCTGGGCGACAGCTTGCTGCTCGGTGACCAGCGCTTCAGCATCAGCCGGGTGATCCTGCAGGAGCCCGACCGGGGTTCGGGCTTCCTGGGCTTTGCGCCGCGCTTGATGCTGCATGCCGACGACCTGGCCGCCACCGGCCTGGTGCAGCCGACCAGCCGTGTCACCTACCGGCTGATGGTCAGCGCCCCGGCCGGCAGCCGCGGCGCCACCGACAGCGGGGTGCGCGAGTTTCTGCGCTGGGCCGAGGCGGAGATGGGTGCCGAGCACCTGCGCGGCATGCGCCTCGAATCGCTGGAATCAGGCCGGCCCGAGATGCGCCAGACGCTGGACCGCGCGCAGCGCTTCCTCAACCTGGTGGCGCTGCTGGCGGCGCTGCTGTCGGCAGTGGCGGTGGCGATCGCGGCGCGCGACTATGCGCAGCGCCACCTCGACGACTGCGCCATGCTGCGCGTGCTGGGCGCGCCACAGCGGTCGATGGCGCTGGCCTATGCGCTGTCCTTCGGTGCGGTCGGCCTGATTGCCAGCCTGGGCGGCGTGGCCTTGGGTTATGCAGTGCACTTCATCTTCGTCAACCTGCTGTCAGGCCTGGTCGAAGCCCGGCTGCCGCCGGCCACCCTGACGCCGGCCTTGTTCGGCCTGGGTGTGGGCATGACCTTGCTGCTGGCCTTTGGCTTGCCGCCGGTGCTGCAACTGGCCCGTGTGCCGCCGCTGCGGGTGATACGCCGCGACCTCGGCCAGCCGCGGGCCGCTTCGGCCGGGGTGCTGCTTGGCGGCACCGCTGGTTTTGCGGCGCTGCTGGTGGCCGCCTCGTCCGATCTGACGCTGGGCCTGATGGCAGTGGGCGGTTTTGCCGGCGCGATCGCGGTGTTTGCGTTGCTGGCCTGGTTGGCGGTGCTGCTGTTGCGCCACGCCGTGCCGCAGACTGGCGGGCCGCGCTGGCTGGTGCTGGCCACTCGGCAGTTGTCGGCGCGGCCGGCGCTGGTGGTGTTGCAGGTGTCGTCGCTGGCGGTTGGCCTGCTGGCGCTGATGCTGCTGGTGCTGCTGCGCACGGATCTGATTTCGGCCTGGCGTGCGGCCACACCGGCCGACGCACCCAACCGTTTTGTCATCAACCTGCAGCCCGAGCAGGGTGAGGCCTTCCAGGCGGCGCTCAAGCAGGCCGGCGTGACGCGATATGACTGGTATCCGATGATCCGCGGCCGGCTGGTGGCGATCAACGGACGCGAGGTGGCACCTGGCCAGTACAGCGACGCGCGTGCGCAGCGGCTGGTCGAGCGTGAATTCAATCTCAGCCATGCGGCGCAAATGCCCGGCCACAACCAGCTGGCGGCCGGCCGCTGGACGCCCGACGAGGCCGATGGCCTCAGCGTCGAGGTCGGTCTGGCGCAGACGCTGGGCCTGAAACTGGGCGACACACTGCGCTTTGACATTGCCGGCATCCAGCGCGAAGGCCGCATCAGCAGCCTGCGCAAGGTGGATTGGGGCTCGATGCGGGTCAACTTCTTCGTGATGTTTCCGCTGGCCCGCATGGACGATGTGCCGATCAGCTACATCAGCGCCTTCCGCGCGCCGGCCGGTCAGCCGGCCTTTGACCGTGACCTGGCGCGGCAGTTTCCCAACCTGACCAATGTCGACTTGTCGGCCTCGCTGGCCCAGGTGCAAAAGGTGCTGGACCAGGTGGTGCGGGCGGTGGAATTCCTGTTCGGCTTCACCCTGGCGGCCGGCCTGGTGGTGTTGTTTGCCGCGGTCAGCGCGACGCGCGAGAACCGTGCCCGTGAATACGCGGTGATGCGCGCGGTGGGCGCCAGCAGCAAGTTGCTGCGCCAAGTGCAGCGGGCTGAACTGCTGGGTGTGGGTGCGCTGGCCGGGCTGTTGGCTGCGGTGGCGGCGGTGGTGCTGGGTGGCGGCCTCGCGCGCCAGGTGTTCGACTTTGCCTGGGCGCCCTCACCCTGGGTGCCGCTGGCCGGCACCGTTGCTGGCGCATTGCTGGCACTGGCCGCCGGCTGGTGGGGGCTGCGCGAGGTGTTGAGTCGACCGGTGATGGATACGCTGCGGCGCGCTGCAGAGTAGTCGAGTAGCCGCCGACCTCGGCCTCGGCCCCAGATCTCTGACATGAATCCGTGACGCCCACCCTCCGCTGATGATTGGCAACCCGGTTCCCGTCCGTTTACGCCCACCCGGCCAACGATTCGTCTCCGATTCGGCCCAGCCGAGGCGGATTTTGGCTTCTCTGCGGTTCTGAACTGGTCGTGCGCGACGAATTTAACCGGCCTGCCCACGCCGCAATCTGTGCTTGGCGCAAGGAAAACCGGGATCCGTGAGTCGAGCGGTGTTCGCTCGCGTTGTCTGCTAGGCGCTGGCCGCGAGCATTTCGCCTTGTAGCCTTGCGAAGGTCTTGGCCGACCGGGCGATGGCCCCAAGACCGAAGGCCAGCTTGCGCCTAGTGCTGATGAGTCGCCCTGCACAATGGGCGCTGCGCACGCAGTGCGCGTGCCTCGTCGGGCTGGCCTGTCAATTCCAGCACCAACGCCAAGTTGTGCGCCGGCAGGTAGCTGCCGCGGCCGGCCACCGCGCCCGACAGCTCTGGTCGCTTGCCGAGTTCCAGGCAACGTGTTCAGGCCGACGTCATCATCGGCAGCAGCGTCTCGGCCTGCTGCGGCTGGTCGGCCGCCAGGTCAAGCAGCAGTTCGCCGATGGCGAAGTAGAAATCAGGCACATCGGCTCAGGGTGCCTTCTGACCGTCGGCGAAGTCCATCGCGTCGGCATGGCGCTTGAGGCACTTGAGCGTGAACAAGCGGCGCACGACGAGGTCGTTCCACCACGGCTGCCGGGCGCCGCCCAGCGCCGCGGCGCGCTCGAACGCCGCTTCGGCCGCGGCACGCTCGTTGTAGACATCACAGCTCTTGCCCAACTGGTACCAGGCGTAGGCGTCTGTCGGTCGCTGTGCCAGTTCCTGCGCCAGCAAGGCGCTGGTGCGGCCGCGTCTGGCCTGGACGCACTGCGGCAGGTAGCCATCGTGGCCGATGCGGATCGACAGGCAGCGCAGTGGCAGCTCAGGCACCACCTGCTGATGCACCCGCCCTTGGTAGCGCAGCGCGCCGGGAAAAACGCAGCTCATCCAGGCATTGGCGTGGCGCAGCTTGCCGTCGTGATACTGGTTCTGGAACTGCAGCGCGCCGACAAAATCGGGCGACGTGTGGCGCAAGGCCGCGATCGCCGCACCACCATCGATGACCCACTCGTCGGCGTCCAGCACGACATGCCAATCGGCGCACGTTAGGTCGAGCGCCAGGTTGCGTGCGAGCGAGAAGTCATTCGGCCAGGGGCCGTGATGCACTTGAGCGCCAGCGGCCTGGGCCAGCGCCGCGGTGTCATCGACCGAGCCAGTGTCCAGCGCCAGCATCTGGTATCTGGTCGACCCAGGGCGCCACGCTGCGAGCAGCCGGCGGATGCGCGGCGCTTCGTTGCGCGCAATCAGTACCAGCGCGATGCGCCATGTCTGCGCCATGGTGCGGCCGCGCGCCGGTGTTCAGTGGCTGCGCGCAGGGATCTGGATCGAGCCGCTGGCCTTGACCTTGCCCACCCGTGCCGGCAGGTTGCACAGCCCGCACAAATAGCGTTTGGCAATCTCGTGTGGATGGGTCAGGAAGTGCCCGCCGCACTGGCGGCACGCCGTCATCGTCAACATGCAGTTGTCGACAAACTTCATCAGCCGCCATGCGCGTGTCACGCTCAGCTGCGGCTCCAGCCCCTGCGACTGCATCTGTTCCAGATAGAGCTGGTAGGCCTTGATCACGGCGTCGATCTCGTCGATCTCCGCCGCCTTGTTCAGGTACTCATGAATGTTCAGGAACAGGCTGCAGTGCACGTTCGGCTGCCAGGTCATGAACCAGTCGGTCGAAAACGGCAGCTGCCCCTTGCTCGGGCTCTTGCCCGCGACTTCTCTGTATAGGCGCAGCGCCACTCGTAGCTCAGCTCGGTCTCCGACTTCAACACCTGCAGCCGCGCGCCCAGGTCGATCAGCGCCACCGCGCGATCGATCTGCTTTGCTTCTCTCAGGATGCTCTTGATGCGGGCCATGCTGTTCTCTGCTAAATGCTTTTGTAATGTCGCTGTCTTGCTCAACATCCACGCAAAAAAGAGCGGCACCAAGAGCAGCCCGCAGGAGATTCAAGTGGAGCGGCGCCCGTTCGGGGCGCCCTCCAAGTGCACGCATGGGGCGCGCCCAGTGCGTCCAGTCATTCTTCAACCGTGGGCAATCAGTCTCAGCGCGGCCGTTTTCAGGTCACCGGCTCGCCAATGCGCCAGCACCGTACCTTCGATTGTTTCAATATCTGCGTGGCCCGCCTCAAGCAGCTGATCGTAGATGCACGCGGCCTCCGCCGCGTCACCTTCTCGCAATTGCAGAGCAGCCAAGAATCGGCGTGCGCCAACATGATCTTGGTCGAGACTGAACGCCATGGACATCGCTTGTTCGAAGGCGTCCACATTCCCCTGCGCCTGATGTGCCTTGGCCAGCATCAGCCAGGCATCGGGCCCCTGGGGCGCCTGCTCGACGGCTTCCCGTGCCAAATCAACGCTGACCACCGCATCACCCAGCGCAACTCCGTCACCAGACACCGGAAGGTGCACTATGGACTCATCAGCAAGGCGGGGCCCGTCCAGCACCGAACTCGCAGGCAGCTGCGCTGCGCCGGAAAGCGTCAAGTGGCGTTTCAGTGTTTGCGGCGCTTCAGTTTCCACCTGCAGGCTGTCGCTCACTGCCGCATGCTCTCGATTTACCAACAGCGCAAGGATCGTCGCCTTCTCGGGCCGAGCGTCATTGCTGCGCGTGTGCGTCAACATTGCAACATCAAAACCCGCGTGCTTGAGCAATCGGCCCAATTCATCGGCCGTCCACTCTCGCGTGTGCGCGTGGTTCGGAGACGGACCGAAGTGTCCCGCGCCGTACGTCCGGTCCCGGTCGGGCGTGGACAGCACGACAGCAGCAGCGCTCTTGACCAACTGTTTGAGAAGTGCGAGCAGCGGAAGCGGGTCAATCATGTGCTCGATGACATCCGAGCACACCACGACCGAGTCGCTCAAAACCGCATTCGGTATGGGCAGTGGCAGCGGCACCTCGAAGTCTGCTTCCAACCAAACTCCATCACCGTACGACTTTCGACAATGTGCAATGTTCGGCCCGTAATCGACTCCGATGATGCCGAACTCGGGGGCCAGGGCGACCAACTTCCGTGCATGGCCACAGCCGATGTCGATGATGGTTCCGCACCCGAAGGAGCGCGCCAGTTGCGCCGCCGCAGGATATACGTCCGGCTGCCACGTGACGTGAAGATTGTTCTCGACCGAGTCGACGTAGTAGTCGGGCCGCGGCCTGGCAACATACTGGGGCGGCAATCCAAGCCCAGACAACGCCGGCGGCAAAGACAAGAGATGAGAGATGGAGGATTCGGCTTGAGCGTCGTTCAGGTGATAGCGCGAATGCCCCTCGAACAGCACTTGGCCCACTTCGATTCCCGTCACCAGGGCTGTGACCGCGAAGTCCTTGTCCAGCGCATCCAACCACCATTGGACCGGCCGCACCGTCAAGTGGAGGTTTTCCCCCTTCGGTCCGAGCAGGCCGCTGGGCCTGATGGAGGTCGACAGGAGCATTGCGCGACACGAGCGCGCCGCGGCGCGCAGCACAATGCGGATGTCGTTCTCAGTCAGATGCTCAAGCACGTCGATCGAAACAAACCGGTCGAACGGCCGCTCGCTCAGTGCCGCAAGCTTCGCGAGGTCAAGGCAATCGCCCTGCACCTTGCTGCGCACGGGAATTCGCTGCAACGCCACAGCGGACACCTCCATGGCAGTCACTTGGTTGCCCTGCTGCTCCAGATAGGCAGATAGACCGCCATTGCCGGCTCCGAATTCCAGGACACGCTCGCCGCTGAACTGCAGCCCCATCTGCCGAAACACGCGCAAACCTTCATTGACGTTGTATCCGCCGTGGTTGCTGTGGCAGAAGTCGTAGAGGCTGGCGTAATCGTTGGATCGACCAAACAAGGTCACCCCTGACAGCGCCAGTATGTGGCTGAGCTCATCGGCTGAGTGCACACTTCTATTCTTCTGCTGGTCCCAGTAGTGCCCGGTTTCGAATCCATCGAATCCGAAGGCATCGACCTCGATGCCCAGATGGCTGCAAAGCGCCAGAATCGACAGCCCAGTTGACGGCTTGACCACGTCGGGGAGTAACTGACCGATGTCGGTCGCAGGCACCGCGACGGTACGACCGGTGCGCGCTTGATATTGCGGCAGCGCCGAAGACTCTTGCCGCTGCACAGCGAACGGAGTCAGCTCCGGTACGCCAACCCGGCCTTCAATGTCAGCCCAGCCACTTGTCACACGCAACGACGTCTGGCGACCGACAAGGGCTTCGAAGCCCTCGATCACGTAATTGTTCAGGCGCAACACGCTGGCATAGCCATCGATCATCGTGCCGAACTCTCGAGCAGGCTCGCCGTTGCCAACGACCGCCACCGGCCTAGGTAGTGCGAGTAGCAGCGCCTCAGCGCTACCCTCCGGATAGTGCGCATTGGACAATTGCGGTATTTCTGAGTTCGGGTGTAGGGCAGATTTCATATTCACTCCCGGGGCGCTATCTTGATGATCTGCGTAGGGCTGGACCACTTGCTGCGCGAAGGCGCTAGGGCGAAGGCTGCAGCCGCTGAGCCTCTTGACCTGCGTAAGGTCTGCGACGCGAAGACGTGACTGCCAGTCCGTGAGCGGCGCTGAGGACAGACCCTCCTTCGCGAAGGCTGGAGGAACCTCGCCAACATTTCGATAGATTCCAGCCCATGTGCACAAGTAGTTCACCGTGAGGGACTGTGTCGACACGATCGACAATCCGTCCTCACGGAGGGACTGTAGGAAGAATCGATCGTAGAACATCGCCATGGGTTTAGGCGCCATCAACCAGCGTGGAATCGTATGGAATGCACCGAACAGCAAGAAGTAGCAGTTCGTGTCGACGTGGGATCCATCGGCGTCGTCGGATACAACGACGGCCATGCGGCTTCCATCTTCCCGCACGATGTGCCGTTGTGTGGTCACGACGTCGGCCTGAGTCCGCTTGGCCATCTCGACGCATTGCTCAACGTGCTCCGGTTCGTACCAATTGTCAGCGTCAAGGAACGCCACGGCGTCGAAGCCCTCGGCGACGGCCAACTGCCCGCCAATAGACCGAGGCGTGTTTCCGTAGTCGGCGTGCGCGAGATCGAGACGTATGTGCCGTACACCGGTCTCCGAGACCCAGTCCTGGGGGTTTCCGTCGGCAATCACGATGTGCTCGCAAGCGTAGGTCTGAGACTTCACGCTGCTGATGCAGCGCTCCAGCCAGGCGCGAGGTTCCTTGAAATATGGTGTGATGATCGCGACTTTCATGAAGTTCTCTTCTTCAAAAGGTTGTGCCTTAGATTAGTCTTCGCCGCGCCGGCTGATCGAGTGAATTGAGAGGCTCAATGGCCGTACTCCATGGCCAGAGCCGACGGCAACAGACCTGCCTGTTGTCTGTTGAACATTCGAGACAATTAGGACCCGAAGTCGGCGGCGTAGCGCGGGCTGTCGAACTGCGGCAACTGCATGCGCTGGCCGTGGAGATGGGCCTTGATGCCGGACAGGGTGTCCGGCTCATGCGCCAGCGCGGTGGCCAGTGCGACATAGGCCTGTTCGTCATCGCAGGCGAAGTCGGCCAGCCCGCAAGTCGATACCAGGCTGGCGGCGACGCGTGATGCAAAGGTCGGGCCCGGCACGGTCAGCACCTGCACATCGGCCCACAGCGCCTCGCTGGCGGTCGGGTGCGCGTTGCACGGCCAGGTGTCTGCGGCTACTGCTGGCCGCGCAGCCCAAGCTGGTGACGCCGGTGCTGCAGGTCGTGCATCGCGCCATCACCCGCTTCCTGTTTCAGCAGGCCGGGCTGAGGGCCGAGCAGGCCGACAGCGGCGCGGTCACGCTGATCCAGCGCTTTGGTTCCGCCGCCCATTCGCACATTCATTCGAGCGGACCAGCCACCGCGAGCGATTTGCACACATGACGCCGACATCGAGCGCTTGAACGCTTTGGTGAAACGCCAGGCACGCACCATCAAGGGTCTGGCCCATGTCCATGACGACGGCGATGTCTACAGCGTGCCGATTACCCGATCACGCCGCGCCAATGCCACCGGCGCCCCTGAGGTAACCCGCAAGTTGGCCGTGCGCTGAAGCGCTGCACCCCTAGAAGGAAGGTGCCCCGCCGGGCCCCTTCCTTATGGCGCTTCCGGCCTGCACCGCAGGCCCGGTACCCCCGGGTCTGATCAGCCGGCCGGCAACGCCTGAGGTGCCAAACCCTGCTGCCAGCGGTCGACCATGCGCTGGGCGAGATCGCCAAAGTCGGCGGCGAAAGCCGCGCTGTCAAACAGCGGCAAGTCGCGCCGGTTGTCCCTCAGGTGTTCGCGGATGGCTATCAACGCGTCGCAGTCATGCGCCAGCGCCACTGCCAGGGCTTCATAGTCGGCCAGAGCGCCCACTGCCAACTGGTCCAGGCCAACCGCCGTCAACAGGCTGGCCGCCACGCGCGACGCAAAACTGCGCCCCACCCTGGTGATCAGCGGCACACCCATCCACAGCGCGTCGCTGCAGGTGGTGTGGGCGCCGCAAGGAAAAGTGTCCAGCGCGATGTCGGCCAAGGGCAGTCGTGCCAGATGCTCGGTCTGGGTCACGAACGGGGCAAAACACAGCCGAGCGCCGTTTATGCCCCGGCGCTCGGCCTCGCTGCGCAATCGATCCTGCACCTCGATCTGCGGAACCAGCAACCACATCACGCTGCCGGGCACCTTGTGCAGGATGCGGCACCAGCTGCCAAACATCTCGTCGCTGAACTTGTAACTCTGGTTGAAGCAGGCAAAGACCACGCCCTCGTCAGGCAGGCCCGCCAGACGCCGGGTGACATGGGTTTCGGGGTGCGGCCGCAACTCGTCGTTGGCCTGGTAGCACACCGGCATCTGGGCGATCTGCTCGCTGAAATCCTCGGCATCGGCTAGCGGCGTCACCACCGGATCACCGATCACGTAGTCGATATAGTCGGCGCCCGTGGTGCCCGGAAACGCCAGCCAACTGGCCTGCACCGGCGCTGGGCGCAGGGCAAACATCTGCAGCCGCGAGTTCAGCGTATAGCCGCCGAGATCGATCAATAGCGCCACACCGTCTTCGCGGATACGGTCGGCCTGCTCCAGAGGGCTCATGTGCCGGCAATCGACAAATTCATCAGCCGCCCCGGCCAAACGTTGGCCCAGCTGGCTGGAGTCGGTTTCGCCATGCGAATAGAGCATCACCTCAAAGCGTTGCCGGTCCAGCAACTCAACCAGCCGCGCCATCAAGATGCTGGTGGCATGGTTGCGGAAGTCGCAGGCTACAAATCCGATGCGACAGCGCCCGCCCTGCAGCCGCAGACGCGCCGGGCTATGGCAGTCGAGGTTGGCCGCGTCTGTTGGCGGGTTGTAGCGGCGACGCAGGTCGCGCACCAGGCGGCGCGATTCACGCTCGGCCACCAAACGCTGAAGCTGGACATCGTCGTCAATCGCCACCAAGCAAAACGGGCTGGTTGGCGGCGCCATCACCTGGCCCTGGTGCATTGCCATGGATTGGGCCATGCGGTCCTGGTCTTGTCGGCCCTGAGGCCAATCGCAGGCCCAGGCGGCGTAGTGCACTGCGAAGATGGCGGCACCCTGTTGCATCGGGTCCAACATGGTCACTGTGCGAAAGCACTCGGCGGCCGATCCCCATTGTTTGAGCCCGGCCAGCGAAAAGCCTAGCATCATGTAGGCGTCGGCATGGCCGGGCCTCATGGTCAGCACCTGCAGTAGCGCATGCGCCGCCTCCTGGTGGCGGTTCATCGAAAACAGCAAATCGCCTTCCAACCACCAGTGATCGACATTGCGCGCAGTCGATTCGTCAAGTTGCTGAAGCACAGCCAGTCCTTCAGCGCGGCGGTTGTGCAGCCGCAGCAGTTCGACCAGCAGGTGGCAGGCCACCAGGCAGCTACGGTCCAGGTCGAAGGCGCGGCGTGCGGTTTCCAGCGCCTGCGCCTCGCGCTTGAGTTTGCGCTGCACATTGGCCAGGTTGAGCCAGTACAGCGCTGTGCCGGGATCGGCACTACAGGCGCGCTCCAGCAGGCCTGCGGCGGGCGCTAGCTCACCACGGCGTTCCAGCATGGTGGCACGCTGCCAATCGCGCTGCGCGGCCAACTGCGCTGGGTTGACGCGCCGGGCGACCGGTGTTGGCGAGACTGGAGCGCGACCCGCATAGTGGCCGCGGACATGAATAGACGGTGCGAGAGGCGACAAAACGGGCGGTGCAGTCGGCATGAGAGCCTCCAAATTCAGGTCACCGATTCTGGTCAACTGAAGTTGAACACCACGGCACAAAGAAGCCGTGAAAGACCTTGCACTTCTGGGCTCAGGACTACTTCCTGGATCCGTGACCCTTGGGGCCCACTGCAAGTCCACAGTCCAGTTTCGAGCCGGATTGTTCACCCGTCGCTCTTGCCCTGCGTGAGCGGGACCAGGTAACTGCGCACGATGTCGCTGTTGGCCACGCTGCCCTTGAGCGGTAGCGCCGCGTCGATGCGCGCTAGCGCCGGGCGCATCGACCGGAGCATGCGCCTCACCAACGCCAGCCCGGCCACCGAGATGAGGTCATAGCCCAACTGCCTAACGCTCACCGAACAAATCCTCAAGCTGCCTGTGCAAAGCCAGTTCATATGCCTTTTAAAGCTCACCCGCAGGGTGATACGGCCTGAGTAAGAACCCGTAGAAAACCGCAGTCAGATCAACAACTTGGTGCATGCGGGCTGAAGATCGCTCACGGATACAGCCTGACTTAGAGCGACTCCCAGTCGTCGTCAGCAGTACCGGGGGTCACCGGCCGGCCCTTGGCCTGGCGGATCGCCTGGGCGGCCGCATGGGCGGGCCACAGGGCTGAAGCCGTCGCCTGCTGCTGGCGACGCGGCTTGGCCACAGCCCAGGACGGCTTGGGCGGCGGCACTTCGGCGGCAGGCAGGCGCAAAAAGATGTCGATCACCCGCGCCAGGCGCAGCGCCTGGTCGCGCAGGCTTTCGGCGGCGGCCGCGCTCTGCTCCACCAGCGCGGCGTTCTGCTGCGTCATCTGGTCCAGGCTGGCCACCGCGCCGTTGACCTGCACCAGGCCATGGCTCTGCTCGCTGGCCGCGGCGGTGATCTCGCCGATCACATCGGTCACACGCTGCACGCTGGCGACGATCTCGATCATGGTGCGGCCGGCGTCCTGCACCAGGCGGGCGCCGGTGGCCACCTGGGTCACGCTGGTGCCGATCAAGCCCTTGATCTCGCGCGCCGCCTCGGCGCTGCGCTGGGCCAGGCAACGCACCTCGCTGGCCACCACCGCGAAGCCGCGGCCCTGCTCGCCGGCCCTGGCGGCTTCCACCGCGGCGTTGAGCGCCAGGATGTTGGTCTGGAAGGCGATGCCGTCGATGGTGCCGATGATGTCGGCAATGCGGCGCGAGGCCTGGTGGATGCCGTCCATCGTGCTCACCACCTCGTTGACCACCTCGCCGCCGCGCTGCGCCACGGTCGACGCGCTGGCCGCCAGCTGGTAGACCTGGGCCGCGGCCTCGGCGCTCTGGCGCACGTTGCCGGTCAGTTGCTCCAGCGCGCTGGCGGTCTGCTGCAGACTGGACGCCGCCAACTCGGTACGCTGACTGAGGTCGGCATTGCCGCTGGCCACCTCACTGCTGGCGACCTGGATCGATTCGGTTGACTGCCGCACCTGGCCGACGATGTCGCGCAGCGCGTCGCGCATGGCGGCCAGCGAGCGCTGCACCGCGCCGATCTCGTCATCGCGGCGGGTAGGGATCGGCGCCTCAAGATCACCCTCGCCGATGCGGCGCGCGGCCTCGGCCAGCCGCACCAGCGGCCGGCAGACCGAGCCCACCAGCATCCAGGTGCCCAACGACAAGCCGGCCATTACCAGCGCCAGCACGGCGGCCATGGCATAGGCTGAGTTCAGCTGCTCGGTGCTGATGTTGGCGCGAATGGCGGCAGTATGCGTGCGCTGCAGATCAACATAGGCCTGTTGCGTCGCCAGGTAGGCGTTGGCCGCAGGCAGCACCTGGGCGCTGAGCAGGGCCTTGCCGGTGGCCGCGGCGGCGGCGGCGCCGGCCTCGCCTCGGGCCTTGATTGCCGCTTCGCGGGCGGCGATATAGGTCTTTCGGGCCTGTGCAATCAGCTTGAGCTCGGCCTGCTCTGCGACCTCGGTGGCGGCGGCGTCAACGCGCTTCTGGATGGCGCTGATGCTGGCGGTGGTGGCGGCGATCTCGGGCTTGAGCAGTGCCTCGAGACCAGCGTCGCTGCTGACCAGGCTGGCCGTCACCCGCGCCACGTTGGACTGGGTCAGGCCGCGCCACTCGGCGGCGTCGAGCAGCTTGGCTTCGCTGGCCCGCAGGTCCAGCTCGGCGGCTTGGATCTGGCCGCGGTTATGCAGCGACACGGTGGCAGTCAGCAGCAACAGCAGGCTGCCAACGGCCAGCGTGGGCAGCCAGAGTCGGGTGGCGATTCGAAGTGTCATGGTGGCTGCGGAGGTGGTTCGGGGCGAAAGGGGCGGGTGAGTCGGCGTTTGAGCGATGCGCTTCAGCTCGCGGGCGCTTCGACTAGCCCCATCTCCGGGCTGTTCATCAACGCGTCTATGTCCATCAGGACCAGCAGGCGCTCGGCCAGGCTGCCGATGCCGGTGATGAATGCGCCGTCGCTGCTGGCGCAGAGCGGCGGCGCCGGGCGGATGTCACCGCCGGCCAGCACCACCACGTCGGACACCGAATCCACCACCGCACCCACCACCCGGCCGCGCAGGTTGAGCACGATGACCACGGTGAATGGGTTGAGCTCGGCGCTGTCGCAGCCCAATTTCAGCCGCAGGTCGACGATGGGCACGATCACGCCGCGCAGGTTGATCACGCCCCTCAGAAAGGCCGGCGCATTGGCGATGCGCGTCGGTGGTTCGTAAGAGCGGATCTCCTGCACGCGCAGGATGTCGATGCCGTACTCCTCCTGGCCCAGGCGAAAGGTCAGGTACTCGCCACTGGCAGCGATGGTGGCCGTGGTCATGGGCGTGGGCCTGCCGGTGGCGGCCCGTGCGGCCCGTGCGGCGCGCTCGGCATCGAGGCGGGCCACATGGCTGGCGTCGGTGATCATGTCCATGGCTGGGCGGGCTCCACAATCGATGAGGGGACGAGCAGGCAAGGACGCATGAAGGCTTATCGGCCGCGCAGGCGCCGAACTGAGGCGCTGCTCGCCCTCAAAACCGGCTGCGGCGCACCAGCGCGCCGATGTCGAGGATCAGCGCCACCCGGCCGTCGCCCAGGATGGTGGCGCCGCTGATGTCGGGCACCTTGCGGTAGTGGGCCTCCAGGTTCTTCACCACCACCTGGTGCTGGCCCAGCAAGTCGTCGACCAGCAGCGCCGCGCGGCTGCCCTCGGACTCGACCACCACCATCAACTGGCCGGCCGGCTGGCCGTCGGCGCGCGGCACCTGGAAGCGTTGCTGCAGGTCGATCACCGGCAGGTAGTCGCCCCGCACCGCCACCATCCGGCCGCCGCCGGCCAGCGTCCTGAGCATGCCGGGCTCGACCTGGATCGACTCGACCACCGAAGCCAGCGGCAGGATGTAGCACTCTTCGGCCACCGCCACGCTCATGCCATCGGTGATGGCCAGGGTCAGCGGCAGCCGCACCTTGACGCACATGCCCAGGCCTTCGGCCGAGTCGATCTCGACCGTGCCGCCCAGCGCGCTGATGTTTTTCTTCACCACGTCCATGCCGACGCCGCGGCCGGACAGCTCGGTCAGCGCCTCGGCGGTGGTGAAGCCCGGTGTGAAGATCAGCTGCCAGACCTCGGCGTCGCTCAGGCTGTCGGGCGCCGGCAGGCCGTTGTTGCGCGCCTTGCGCAGCAGCGTCTCGCGGCGCAGGCCGCGGCCGTCGTCGCGTACCTCGATCAGGATGCTGCCGCCCTGGTGGCTGGCGGCCAGCGTCAGCCGGCCGGCCGCTGGCTTGCCGCTGGCCAGCCGCTCGGCCGGCAGTTCGATGCCGTGGTCGCAGCTGTTGCGCACCAGGTGGGTGAGCGGGTCGATGATCTTCTCGACCATGCCCTTGTCCAGTTCGGTGCTCTCGCCCAGCGTGACCAGCTCGACCTGCTTGCCCAGTTGCGCTGTCAGCTCGCGCAGCATGCGCGGAAAGCGGTTGAAGACCTGCGACATCGGCGTCATGCGTATCGACATCACCGCAGCCTGCAGATCGCGGCTGTGGCGCTCCAGGGCCGCCAGGCCGGCGCCCATCGCCTGTGCCAGGCCGCTGTCCAGGCCCTGGCTGTGCTGGGCCAGCATGGCCTGGGTGATCACCAGCTCACCCACCAGGTTGATCAGCTGGTCCACCTTGTTCACCGACACCCGCAGCGTGCTGGCCTCGGCCGCGCCTTCGCTGCGCCGGGCCGGCAGCAGCGTCGACCCGTTCCCAGCGCCTGCTGGCGCTACCGCCGCCGGCGTGCCGGCGGGCTGTGGCGCGCCCGGCGCGCCGGCAAAAAAGCCGTAGCCCGTGCCCAGCGGCTGCAGGCTCAGCGCGTCGTGCGACGCATGGAAGCTGAACACGTCCAACAGGTCGCTGTCGCTGCTGGTGGTGCTGATCTTGAAGCGGCGCAAGCCGTCGGCGGCGCGGCCGCCGTCCAGCGGCTCGATGCGACCGAGGTCGCTGATCTCGCGGAACAGCGCGACCAGGCTGTCCGCCAGCCCAGGATCGGCCGCCACATCCACCCGCAGCTCGAGCAGGCGCAGCGGCTCGGCTGTGCCGGTGGCCGGCGCGGGCAGCGCCGCGGTGGCGTTGGCGCAGCAGGCGCGCAGCATCTGCCGCAGTTCGGCGGTGTCGGGCGCGGCGTCGTCCTGGCCCTGGTGGCAGGCCAACTGCGCCTTCAGCGCATCGCCGGCGGCCAGCAGCAGGTCGACCATCTGTGGCGCCGGCGCCAGTTCACGGCGCCGCAGCTTGTCGAGCAAGGCCTCCATCTCATGGGTCAGCTCGGCCACGTCATGGAAACCGAAGGTGGCCGCGCCGCCCTTGACCGAGTGGGCGCAGCGGAAGATCGCGTTCAGCGTCTCGGCGTCGGCCGCCTGCAGGTCCAGGCAGAGCAGCCGCTGCTCCATCGCCTGCAGGTTCTCGTCGGCCTCGGCGAAGAAGATCGGGTGGAACTGGCGCAGGTCGATGTCGGCGATCGGGTTGGTGCGGTCGCGGGCCAGGTCAGGCAAGGTCGGCTCCAGGCTGGACGCAGCGGTTGCGGCGGGTCATCAGCGCACCACCTGGCCGATGACCTCGATTAGCTTGGCCGGGTCAAAGGGCTTGACGATCCAGCCAGTGGCGCCGGCGTCGCGGCCGGCCGCCTTCATCTGGGCGCTGGATTCGGTGGTCAGGATCAGGATAGGCGTGTGCTCGAAGCGCGGGCTCTGGCGCAGCTTGCGGGTCAGCGCAATGCCGTCGAGTCGGGGCATGTTCTGGTCGGTCAGCACCAGGCTGAAGTCGCGCTGGCCGGCCTTGTCCCAGGCGTCCTGACCGTCGATGGCTTCGACCACCTGGAAGCCGGCGCTCTTCAGCGTGAAGGCCAGCATCTGGCGCATCGCGGCAGAGTCATCGACTGCAAGTATCGAAAGCATGGGTGTCTCCGGGAATCCACTGGTTTTCGGCGTAGCGGCGGCCAACTTGACCCTGGCCTTACCTGCGGGCGGCGGCGCGCCGGCGCTTTGTCATACTTCGGCCATGGTTGCCCAACCCTCCCTCCACCCGAAGCGACGGCCAGCCGAGTTGCCGCTGCGTGTGTTGCACCTCGAGGACAACGAGCCCGACCATGAACTGGCGCTGCTGCACCTGCTGCGCGCCGGCTTGCGGGCCGAGGCGCTGCGGGTCGACAGCGAGTCCGGGTTTCGCCAGGCGCTGCAAGCGCAGGAGTGGGACGTGGTGCTGTCGGACTTCAACCTGCCGGGCTTCAACGGCCTGCGCGCGCAGCAGATCCTGCACGATAGCGGCCAGGACCTGCCCTTCATCCTGGTCTCGGGCGAGATTGGCGAAGACACCGCGGTGGCGGCCATGCGCAACGGCGCCAGCGACTACCTGCTGAAGAACAACCTGGCGCGGCTTGCGCCAGCGGTCGAGCATGCGATCGCCGCCCACCGCGACCGCCGGGCCCGCGCCGAGGCCGACCGCGAACTGGCCGCCAGCCGGCAGCGCCTGTCGGAGCTGGCCCAGCACCTGCAGACCAGCGTGGAGATGGAGCGGGCGGCGATCGCCCGCGAGATCCACGACGACGTGGGTGGCAGCCTGACGGCGATCAAGTTCGACCTGGCCTGGATCGGCCGCCATGTGCCCGACCCGCAGGTGCAGCAGCGGGTGGCCGATGCGCTCGACACGGTGGCGCAGGCGATAGAGGCCAGTCAGCGCATCATGCACAACCTGCGGCCGGCGATCCTGGAGCAGGGCCTGGTGGCCGCACTGCAGTGGATGACCGGCCAGTTCGAGAGTCGCAATGCCATCAGCCTCGTCTTCCGCACCAGCCATGAGAGCATGCAACTGCCCGCCGGCGTGCCGCTGGTGGCCTACCGCTTTGCGCAGGAGGCGCTCACCAATGTCAGCAAGCATGCCCAGGCCAGCCGCGTGCTGGTGGATCTCTCGATGAGCCGGGGTGTGCTGTCGCTCGAGGTCAGCGACGACGGTCGTGGCCTGAGCCAGGCCGATCTGGCCAAGACCCGAAGCTTCGGCCTGCGCGGCCTGCATGAACGCGCCAGCACCGTGGGCGGTTGGGTGGATGTGTCAAGCGGCGCCAGCGGCACGGTGCTGATGCTGTCGGTGCCGATGCGCGGTGGTGATGGTGATGGCGAGGGCCATACCCACTTCGACCAGGACGACGACCACGACCACTCCGACTGGGGAATGCCATGATCTCGGTGATCCTGTGTGACGACCATGCGCTGATCCGGCGCGGCATCCGCGACACCCTGGCCGATGCGCCCGACATCCAGGTGGTCGGCGAAGCCGGTGATTACGGCGAGTTGCGCGGCCTGCTGCGCAGCCTGGCGGTGGGCAACGGCAAGGGCCAGCCCGGGGGCTGCGATGTGCTGGTGCTCGACATCAACCTGCCGGGGCGCAGCGGCCTGGATGTGATGCATGCGCTGAAGGACGAAGGCTCGTCGCTGAAAGTGCTGGTGGTCAGCATGTACCCGGAAGACCAGTACGCGATCCGCGCGCTGCGCGCCGGTGCCTACGGCTATGTCAACAAGGGCGGTGATCCGCAGTTGTTGGTGCAGGCGGTGCGCACCGTGGCCCAGGGCCGCAAGTACGTCACGCCCGAGATCGCGCAGATGCTGGTCGAGAGCCTGACCACGCCGGTGACTGAAAACGCCCACGACAAGCTCAGCGACCGCGAGTTGCAGACCCTGGTGATGATCGCCTCGGGCAAGCGCCTGTCCGACATCGCCGAAGCGCTGACGCTGAGCCCCAAGACGGTCAGCGTCTACCGCGCCCGGGTGCTGGAAAAGCTGGCGCTGCAGAACAACTCCGAGCTCACCGTCTATGCCATCCGCAACGGGCTGGTCGGTGGCTGAGCGGCCGCCCCGCCTGCCGGCGCGCCAGACCGCGCTGATCACCGGCGCGTCGTCGGGCATCGGCGAGGCGCTGGCCCAGCGCTTTGCCCAGGCCGGCTTCGATCTGGTGCTGGTCGCGCGCAGCGCCGAGACGCTGGGCGCGCTGGCTGCCAGGTTGCAGGCTGCGCATGGTGTCAAGGCCTGGGCAACGCCGGCCGACCTGGCCCAAGCGGGCGCTGCCGCCGCCCTGGCGGCAGCGATGAAGCGCGCGCGCCGCAGCATCGACGTGCTGGTCAACAACGCCGGCGTGCTGCAGCACGGGCCGTTTGCACAGATGGCGCCGGCCGATCACCAACGGCTGATCGACCTCAACATCTCGGGCCTGACGGCGATGCTGGCGCAGTTTGTGCCGGCGATGGTGGCCCGCGGCCAGGGGCGGGTGCTCAATGTGGCGTCGATCGCCGCGTTCCAGCCGGTGCCGTCGTTGGCCACTTATGCTGCCACCAAGGCCTATGTGCTGTCCTTGACCGAGTCGCTGTCCGAGGAGCTGAAGGGCAGCGGCGTCAGCGTCAGCGCGCTGTGTCCGGGCATCACCGCGACCCACATGCTCGACGCCGCCAGCCAGGCCAGCCCGGCGCTCAGCCGCTTGCCCGGCGCGCTGGTCGGCAGTTCCGAAGAAGTGGCCGAGGCCGGCTTCCAGGCCTGCATGGCGGGGGAGGTGATCCGCGTGCCGGGGCTGCTCAACCAGGCCGGCGTGGTGGCCGGTCGGGCCACGCCGAAATGGCTGCTGCGCCGGCTCAGTGGTGCGCTGCTGCGCCGCTTGAAGTGAAGCGTTGGTTCGCCGCTTGAAGTGACGCACCTGCGGGCGGCGCGCGGCGACCGCCGCCGGGTCAGAGCGGCGCGGCCACCGTGGCACAGCGCGGCGTGCCGGCCAGCGCTGCCGACGGTGTGCAAGTCTGGCCGCGGCCGAGCCGATTCAGGCCCACCTGCAATTGCTGGCCCGCGCGCGAGGCAAATCGCGCCAGGCCCTGCTGGCCGAGGCGCCCGCCGGTGCGCGGGTCCCAGGCCATGGCCTGGGCTTCAAGCAGCAGCACACCGGGATGATCTGACGCGCTGACCCGCTTGATGATGCCCACCGCACTGGCAGCCTCGCGGCATGACACCGGGCCGTTGGCGCTCAGCGCATAACACCACTGCGCGCCGGGCTGGAAGCTCAGGGTCACCGGCCGGGCCAGCCGGCTGGCTTGCTCGCGGGCCAGCGCCATGTCGACCTGCAACTGCTGGACAGCAGACTGCAGTTGCTGGCGCGCCACCATTGCCGTGTACGACGGCCACGATGCGGCTGCCAGCAGGCAGCTCACCGCCAGCACGATGGTCAACTCGATCAGCGTGAAGCCGCGGCGAGGCTGATGCCTGAGCGGGCGCAGCAAGCTCACGGCGGCTCAGTCCAGCGACAGCAGGCGCCGGCGCTTCTGGGTGTGGTCGATGTAGCGTTGCAGCACCCGTTCGCTGCTGCCGTCGCGCTGCAGGAATTCGCAGCCCAGCCGCTGGCCGGAGTTGGCCGAGACGCCCGAACTCACATGCTGGATGCGCAAGGTCATTTGCAACGTGGTGTCGGCATCGAGGTCCAGCCGCACACCGTTGAGCTCGGATTCGGGCTGCAGCGGCGGCACGTCATCGGGCAGCAACAGGGCGCAGCCGCTGATGCTGATGTCGGCGATGCGCAGCGCCAGCGGCATGTCGGGCAGGCTGGGGTGGCGCAGGTAGGCCATGGGCGCGCCGCGCTCCAGGGTGCGCACGCGAAAGGCAGTGCGGCGCTGGAAGCGGTAGACATGGCGAGGCAGACGGGCCTGCAAGGCCGTGCCATGGACACCGCGCACCAGCACCAGGTCATGCAGCTCGAACTGCAGCTTCACCGAAGCCAGGTAAGCCACGGCCGTGGCCTCGTTGGCCTCGACCAGGCTGGGCAGTTGCGGATCACCGGCTTCCACATCGAAGGTGATGCACTCACGCCGCTCGTCAGCCGACTTCACCGTGGCGGCCAGATTCAAGCCGTCCGGCGCGGCCAGCACCAGGGCGGTGCCGGCATCGCGTAATTCGCCGAGCAGTGACATCACCTCGCGCGGATCGCTGCTGCGAAAGCGCGCATAGGGATCGTCGGCAGGCTCGCTGCCCAAAGGGCCTAGCAGTGTCTCAAAAGAGGACATGGCGGTGGCGTGGCAAGGGGCAGGGCGCTGCGCTCAGTGCAGCGTCTTGGGCTGGCCCTTCAACATCAGGTCCAGGTCATCCAGCCAGGGTTCGGCCAGGTTGCGAATCTCGGCATCGTTGACCAGCACGCGCTGCATGATGCGCGACTTCAGCTGGTTCTCTTCGGTGCTCAGCGCATTGCTGCGGGCGGCGCTCTTGAGCTGGCTGATCAGCAGCACACAGGCGCCTTCCAGCTTGATGACATGGTCCCAGTTGCCGGCGCGGGCGGCGTCCAGCATGTCGGCACTGGCTTTCTCGATGGCTTCGTAGTAGTTCAAGAGGCTGCTGTTCATGGAGGTCTCGCTGGGGACGCCGCGCCTGAAGGCCGGCTGACGCGGGAAAATCAGTTGGGTGCGTTGACGGCGCCTCGGCCGATGGCCTGCCAGGCCTCGCGCAGCGGCATCACCAAGGCCATGCTTTCGTCCAGCGCGGCTTCGTCGTTGTGCAGGTTGGCCTGGATCAGCCGCAGGCAGACATAGGCGTAGAGGTTGGACAGGTCGGCGGCGAGCTTGCCGCCGGCGTGCAGGTCCAGCGAGGCTTTCAGGCCCTCGTCGATGATGCGCATGGCCTGGGAGATGGCCTGACCCTTGACGGCCACATCGCCGGCGCGCAGCGCGCCCTTGGCGCGATGGGCCGCTGCCAGGAAGCCGTCGAACAGCAGGCTGACCAGGCCATGGGGCGAAGCGCCGCCGACCATGGTCTGGACAGCCACCTGGTGGTAGGCCCCCGCGGATTGCTTGCTGCGGGAAAGAGGCGAGGCGTGTGGGGCGCTGAACATGGTGTGTGCGGCTGGCGGCGGGGTTGCGGTCTCGATGAAGTTCTTATCGGTGCTGGCGGGCATCACTTGAGGGATTGAAGCGTCGGCTTGTCACACTTCAGCGCGCGCCGGCGCCTGGCGCCGACAGGCGTACCAAAGCAGCCGGCGCGGCCAGCTGAATGAAGGCGGTGGGAGCAGTAGGACTCACCGCGAAGGCCTGGGCGGCCTGCGGCGCAGCACAGCGGTTCAGCCGTTGGAAGAACGGTTGAACTGCGTAATCTGCTGCGTCATGTAGCTGCTCAGGCCGTTCAGCGTGGCCATCTTGGTGTCGAGCGCCGTGTACTGGGCTTGCAGCCGGGCGCGGGTCTGGTCCAGGCGCTGCTGCATCGCGTCCTGCGACTTGCTGTTGTGCGTGACACCGGCCTTGATGCTGGCGGTGCGCGACTCGAACACGCCTTCAGCGCCCAGCGCGGCGTCGCCCAGGCGCTTGAAGCGCCGCGCAAAGCCCGACGCTGCCGAGTCGGCGCCATCGGTGGCCAGCAGCTTCTTCAACTCGGGCAGGTTGCCCAGCGCGTTGTCGAGCTTGGTGGTGTTGGTCTCGAGCGTGCCATCGGCCTTGATGGCGATGCCGATGTCGCTCAGCCGCGACCAGGCCGACGAGGCGCCGCTGGCCTCGCTGAGCACGCCACGCAACTGGTTCTGCAGCGCCAGGATCGACTGGTCGCCCTGCAGGCCGCCGGCCTGCTTGCTGTCGGCGTTGTAGGCGGTCTGGGTGCGGATGAACGAGGCCAGGGTATTGAAAGCGCCCACCAGGTCGGTGATCGCGGTCTTCACCGAGGCGGTATCGCTGGTCACGCTGACGTCCACATCACCGCTGGTGGGTTTCTGCAGCGTCAGGCTCAGGCCGTCGATCACGTTGTTCAGCGTATTGCTGGCGGAGGTCAGCGCGATGCCGTTGACAGTGAGCACGGCGTTGCCGGCGCTCATCGTGCGCTGCATCGGCGAACTGGCCGCGCTGGCGTCAAAGCTGAGCGCCGACAAGCCGTTGTCGGCGGTGCCGTCGTCCGTGGTCTCGCTGGCGCTGATGCGAAAGCCGTTCTCGGCCCCGGTGGCCGTGGAGCGCAGGCTGAGCCGGGCGCCCGAAGCGTCGGTGACGATGCTGGCGGTGACGCCGGCGCCGGCGGCATTGATCTTGTCGCGGAAGGCGGTCAAGCTGGTGTCGTCGGGGCCGATGGTGATGATCACCGGCGTGCTGCCGCTCTTGGCGTCGAAGCCGGCGGCCGGTGAGCCGGCCTGCCAGCTGCCCAGCTCGATCGTCAGCGTGCCCTCGTTGAGGGCCAGCGGACCGCCTGCCGGCGCCTGGCTGGTGACGGTCTGGCCCAACGCCAGCTGGCTCACATTGACCGCGTAGCTGCCCGCGGTGGCGTTGGCGCTGGTGGAGACCTTGACCGCCGAGGCATCGGCCGAGGTGGCGACGGTGTTGCTCCACAGCGTGTTGGAGGTCAGTGCATTAGCCTTGTCGCGCAGCGCCGCAAAGTTGCTCTGCAGCTTGCCCACGGTCGACAGCTTGGTATTGAGCGTGGTGGCCTGCGTCTTCAGCAGGCTCAGCGGCCGATTCTCGAGCGCCATCAGGCGGTCGATCATGCTGGCGACGTCGAGGCCGCTGCCGATGCCGGTGGAGGAGATGCTGCCGACGGAAGTGGCCATGGTTTGCAATGCCTTTCAGAACAGTTGTCGGCCCGTCGCCGGTCAACTTGAGCTTGCTGCCGTAGAAAAACCGACGGCCCGGTCGCGCCGGGCCGTATTCAGCCTGAGGCCGATGGCGTCAGCCTTGCAGCAGCTTGAGCACCTGCTGGGGCAGGGCGTTGGCCTGGGCCACCATGGCATTGCCGGCCTGCTGCAGGATTTGCGCGCGGCTCAGGCTGGCGGTTTCCGAGGCGAAGTCGGCGTCCATGATGCGGCTGCGCGCGGCCGACTGGTTCTCCACCGAGATCTGCAGGTTGCCGATCACCGAGTCGAAGCGCGACTGCACGGCACCCATGGTTGCGCGCTGGGTGTTGATGATGTCGATCGCGTCGTCCAGGTTATCGATGACATCCGAAATCGGTGGAACGGTGATGGAGCTACTGCCCGTAACTACAGTCGTACCCGCAGTCTTTCCGATAGTGGCGGCCGTGACCGCCACACCCGTGGCTGTACCCACAGGCTCAGCGGTCCCGCCGGTGATATTCAGGATGTCTGCGTTCGTCGTCAGCTTGGCGGTTTTGATCTCGATCGTGTCTTCGCCCTTGGTGTTGGCGCCGACCTGGAAGGTGTAGGCGGTACCGGCACTGGCGCCCAGGATGGCCTTACCGTTGAAGGTGGTGCCGGCCAGTACCCGCTGGATTTCCTCGGCCAGCTGGCCGAATTCCTGGTCCAGCGATTCCTTGTCGCTGTCGGAATTGGTGCTGTTGGCTGATTGCACCGCAAGTTCACGCATGCGCTGCAGCGAATCGGCCACCTTGCCCATTGCGCCTTCGGCGGTCTGGGCCAGCGAGATGCCGTCGTTGGCATTGCGGATGGCGACGTTCATGCCGCGCACCTGGGACTGCATGCGCTCGGCGATCGCCAGGCCGGCGGCGTCGTCCTTGGCCGAGTTGACACGCAGGCCGGAGGACAGGCGCTGCATGGAGACCGACAGCGACGATTGCGAGGTCGACAGGTTGCGCTGCGCATTCAGCGAAGCGATGTTGGTATTGATCGTCTGGGGCATGGAGAGCACTCCTCAAGATTCGGCGACACGCCGGCGATCGGGCCGGTGACCTGGGGCAAGCGCGATCTGTTGCCAGATCACCTGCCGCCTGACTTCCGGCCGGATCGGACGCCAACCTGGGGTTGGCCACCGAACCGGCTGGCGCCTGTGCGGCAGCTCAGGCGCTGGAGTGCATTGTGGAAAAGTCAGCGCGGCGCTAAAGGCCGAAATGCGGCAGCAAGACAAGCCATCTCGGCTTTTGGCGCGGCCAAAGGAAAAGCCCCGCCGGCAGGTTGCCGGCGGGGCTTGAGGCGGGTGAGGCGAGGGCTGAAGCCCCGGCGCTTAACCGCGCAGCAGCGCCAAGACCTGCTGCGGCAACTGGTTGGCCTGGGCCACCATCGCATTGCCAGCCTGCTGCAGGATTTGCGCGCGGCTCAGGTTGGCGGTTTCCGACGCGAAGTCGGTGTCCATGATGCGGCTGCGGGCGGCCGACTGGTTTTCCACCGAGATCTGCAGGTTGCCGATCACCGAGTCGAAGCGCGACTGCACGGCACCCATGGTGGCGCGCTGGGTGTTGATGGTGTTGATCGCGTCGTCCAGGTTATCGATGACATCCGAAATCGGTGGAACGGTGATGGAGCTACTGCCCGTAACTACGGTCGTACCCGCAGTCTTTCCGATAGTGGCGGCCGTGACCGCCACACCTGTGGCTGTACCCACAGGCTCAGCGGTCCCGCCGGTGATATTCAGAATCTCTGCATTCGTCGTCAGCTTGGAGGTGGTGATGGCGATCGAGTCTTCTAACTCGGTGTTGGCACCGACCTGGATCTTGAATTCACCGGCATTTGCGCCCAGGATGGTCTTGCCGTTGAAGGTGGTGCCACCCAGGACGCGTTGCATTTCGGCGGCGAGTTGCTTGAATTCCTGGTCCAACGAGTCCTTGTCGCTGTCGGAATTAGTGCTGTTGGCCGATTGCACCGCCAGTTCACGCATGCGCTGCAGCGAATCGGCCACTTTGCCCATCGCGCCTTCGGCGGTCTGGGCCATCGAGATGCCGTCGTTGGCATTGCGGATGGCGACATTCATGCCGCGCACCTGGGACTGCATGCGCTCGGCGATCGCCAGGCCGGCGGCGTCGTCCTTGGCCGAGTTGACCCGCAGGCCGGAGGACAGGCGCTGCATCGAGACCGACAGCGACGACTGCGACATCGACAGGTTGCGCTGGGCGTTGATCGAGTTCAGATTGGTGTTGATGGTTTGGGGCACGGTAGTTTCCTTTAAGTTTCCAAGAATCCCGGCGGGAGCGCCGGCGTTACTCAGGTGGCGGCGTGACGTCAGACGCCACCACCGTTGCACGTTGAACCGCTGCTTGAAGGCTGCTGTCCAACACGCCCGCGCTAGTTGCCTTTGAGCTCGGGTCACCGCAGTGGCCTCTGTCCATCGGCCGGCTAACCGGACCGCGGTGGCCCTGGTGGACCGCCCGTTGGTTTGGGTATCGGCCCCGGCCAATTTCAACTTGAGGGTGGCAGCGAAAAGATTTTTCGCGGCTCAGGGTCCGGCGACCTGGCAGCCACCGCCTCGAACCCCTGCCGTTGAGCGGGGCCGGCCGCAGGCTCGCCCGCCGGGCGTCATGGCCCCGGGCGGCTCCGTCCTGGCACGCCTCGACAGCACTCGTGTAGGAATTTGCCCTACAGAGGCCAAGGCAAAAAGGTGACCGCAGATGACGAATTGGCCTGATGTTGCCCCCTTGTTCTGCGCCATACAGTTCATTCCACACCAGCAACACCGCTGCGCCCTCACCCCACCGGACCCACACATGACTTCAGATCAGATCCTTGCCGAAATCCGCGAAGCCAATCTGTCCTACCTGATGCTGGCCCAGTCGCTGATCCGCAGCGACCGCGACCAGGCCTTGTACCGCCTGGGCCTGAGCGAGAACAGCGCCGCGATGATCGAACTGCTGACCCCGGCGCAGATGATGAAGATCGCCGCCGGCAACACCTTGCTGTGCCGCATGCGCTGCGAGGACGACCTGGTCTGGAGTCTGCTGACCAGCCACGGCAAGAGCGCTGCCAATGAGAGCGTGGCCCGGCTGCATGCCTCGATCCTGATGGCCGGCCGCCATCAAGAAGCGGCATGAGCTGAGGCCCCCCGAAGCGGCCAAGGCCGCTCCCCCCCGGGGGGCAGCGCTGGTGGACCGGCAGAGCCGGTTCCGCGGCGCCCGCTGGACAAGTCATATACCCAAGGAGAGAGAACATGTCGCGTACCAAGAGCATCCTGACCGAAGCCAAGCAGATCGATACCGCCGTGGAGCTGATCCGCCTCGGCGCCCGGCTGCAGGTGCTCGAGAGCGAGACCGACCTCAGCTACGAACGCTTGCTGCGCCTGTACAAGGAAGTGGCAGGCAAGAGCCCCAGCAAGGGCCAGCTGCCGTTCTCCACCGACTGGTTCATGACCTGGCAGCCCAACATCCACGCCAGCCTGTTCCTCAACATCCACGAATACCTGAACAAGGCGGCCGCGCTCGACGAGATCGACACGGTGATCAAGGCCTACAAGCTCTATATGGAGCAAGTGGGCGCCCAGGGCCTGGAGCCGCAGCTGTCGGTCACCCGCGCCTGGCGGCTGGTGAAGTTCGTCGACAACGGCATGCTGACCATGACCAAGTGCAGCAAGTGCAGCGGCCACTTCGTGACCCATCCGCATGAGATGGCCCGCCACTATGTCTGCGGCCTGTGCAACCCGCCGGCGCGTGCTGGCAAGGGCCGCAATACCGGCGCCATCCGCCTGCCCAGCGCGCAGGAATGCGCGGTGCACTGAAAAAATCAGTCCGATCATCGCCGAACTCCTCAAGTAGTGCGGCGACCTGCCGATAAACATGTCATCAGGCCGGTGAGTGCCGGCTGCTGAAAAGCGAAGTTTTCTTGCGTGTCTCCTCCTGGCACTTCCAATGTGCCTTGCGGGCGGTCTCCCTCGGGAAGCCGCCCATTTTTTTGCGCGTGCAGGCCTGCCGGACGTCAGTGGATCGGTGGGCCAGTGGGCCAGTGGGCGCCCCGGGGCCTGAAGCCTGGCGCTTTTCCGGCGACCGACTCCAACGGCTGCGGCCGACACTGGATGCATGCCGGTGCTGTCATTTCCGACCCAACGCCTTCGCGAGCTCAGGCCCCGCCTGCCCTGGCCGACACCCGCCCTGCTGAGCTGGGGCTTGGCCTGGACGCTGTTGTGGGCTTTGCGGCCGCTGGCGGCGCAGTGGGGCGCGCATCCTGCCTGGCCCTGGCTGCTGGCGGCTGCCGCAGGCGCAACCACCGCGCTACTGCCGCGTGCGGCCAGCGGCTGGCGACGGCTGATGATGGCGGCCGGCTTTCCGGTCTCGGCGGCGCTCAGCGGGGCGGCCAGCGCGGTGCCTGCCTGGGCCTGGTTGCTGCCGCTGGGCCTGTTGCTGCTGGCCTATCCCTTGCGCGCCTGGCGCGACGCGCCGCTGTTTCCCACACCGGCCGACGCCTTGCAGGGGCTGGCCGAACAATTGCCGTTGCCGCCTGGCGCACGCTTGCTGGATGCCGGCTGCGGCCTGGGCCATGGTTTGTCGGCGCTGCGCGCAGCCTGGCCGTCGGCGCGCCTGACCGGCATCGAATGGAGCTGGCCGCTGCGGCTGGCGGCGGCGCTGCGCTGCCCCTGGGCCGCGGTGCGGCAAGGCGACATGTGGACGGCCGACTGGTCGGGCCACGATCTGGTCTACCTGTTTCAGCGGCCCGAGAGCATGGCGCGGGCCTGGGCCAAGGCCTGCCAGCAGATGGCGCCTGGCGCCTGGCTGCTGAGCCTGGACTTTGCGGTGCCCGGCGTCGCGCCCACGCTGGTGCTGCGGCGGGCCGGCAAGCAGCCGGTCTGGGCCTATCGCATCGGTGAATCGCGGCTGCGTCCACATCAGCCCTCAATCTGCGCCGGTCCCGGCCGATAACCCTCCCAACAAGCCGGCCCGGTCGGGCTGGCGCAGACCGCACACACCACACTCGCCCCAACCATGTTCGTCATCGTCGGCTGGATTCTTGCCCTGGGTTGCATCTTCGGCGTCTACATCGTGCACGGCGGCAACATCGGCGTGATCGCGAAGGCGCTGCCCTTCGAGATGATCACCATCTTTGGCGCCGCCATGGGCGCTTTCATGGCCAACAACCAGATGAAGGTCATCAAGGCCTCGATCCGCGGTATCGGCCAGTGCTTCAAGGGCAGCAAGTTCAGCAAGGCGCGCTACATGCAGCTGCTGGCGCTGATGTTCGACATCCTGCAAAAGGCCCGCAAAGAGGGCCTGATGTCGATCGAGAAGGATGTCGAGGATCCGAAGAGCTCGCCGCTGTTCCAGAAGTACCCGATCGTCGGCACCGACCACCATGTCACCGAGTTCATCACCGACTACCTGCGCATGATGGTCTCGGGCAACCTCAATGCCCACGAGATTGAAAGCCTGATGGACAGCGAGATCGAGACCCACCACCAGGAGCAGCATGCTGCGGTGGCGGCGATCGCCCGCCTGGCCGGCGGCCTGCCGGCCTTCGGCATCGTGGCCGCGGTGCTGGGCGTGGTCAACACCATGGGCTCGGTCGGCCAGCCGCCGGCCGTGCTGGGCGGCATGATCGGCTCGGCCCTGGTCGGCACCTTCCTGGGCATCCTGCTGGCCTATGGCTTCGTCGAGCCGCTGGGCGGCCTGCTGGAGCAGAAGGTCGAAGACGCCGGCAAGGAATACCAGTGCATCAAGACCACGCTGCTGGCCAGCATGCAGGGCTACGCGCCGCAGGTGGCGATCGAGTTCGGCCGCAAGGTGCTGTTCTCCGACGACCGCCCCAGCTTCAGCGAGCTCGAACAGCACGTCAAGAAGAAATGATCACCCCCGCGCAGTCTCAGCTATCCG
>JBBQZM010000018.1:0-32991 GCA_038207685.1 Burkholderiales bacterium | reverse complement strand
CAGGTGCACGTTCTTGCCGATCTGCGCGCAACTGCCCACGGTGGCCCAGGTATCGACCATCGTGCCTTCATCGACATAGGCGCCGATGTTGACGTAGCTGGGCATCAGCACCACGCCCTTGCCCAGAAAGCTGCCGCGCCGCGCCACCGCCGGCGGCACCACGCGCACGCCGCTGGCGCGGATGGTGGCCTCGTCGAGGTGCGAGAACTTGGTCTGCACCTTGTCGAAGAAGGTCAGGTCGCCGGCATGCATGGCCACGTTGTCGTTGAGCCGGAAGCTCAGCAGCACAGCTTTTTTGAGCCACTGGTTGACTGTCCATTGGCCCACGCCCTGGCGCTCGGCCACCCGCAGGCGGCCGGCGTTGAGCTCGCTGATGGCATGGTCGACGGCCTCGCGGATGGCCGGGGCGGCGGTGCTGGGGCCGAGGCTGGCGCGGTCTTCCCAAGCCTGGTCGATGGTGGTTTGCAGTGCAGCGGTCATGGGCTTTGTCAGGCTTTGATGAGGGAACGGGTGAATTCGGCGATGCGGTGGGCGGCTTCCAGGCATTCCTCGGTGCTGGCCACCAGGGCCATGCGGATGCGGCCGCTGCCGGGGTTGTGCTGGTGCGCTTCGCGGGCCAGCAGGCTGCCGGGCAGTACCACCACATTGTATGAAGCCAGCAGTTGCTGGGCGAAGCCGATGTCGTCGCCCGGCTGGCCGTCGCGTGAAGGCACCGCCGCCCAAAGGTAGAAGCCCGCATCGGGCAGGGCGACGTCCAGCGTTGAAGCCAGCACCGGCGTGACCTCGGCAAACTTGGCCCGGTACAGCGCGCGGTTGGCCACCACATGGGCCTCGTCGTTCCAGCCGGCGACGCTGGCGTTCTGCACCACCGGACTCATTGCCGAGCCGTGGTAGGTGCGGTAGAGCAAAAAGCGCTTGATGATCGCCGCATCGCCGGCAACGAAGCCTGAGCGCAGGCCCGGCACATTGCTGCGCTTGCTCAGCGAGGTGAAGGCGATCAGGTTGCGGAAGTCGCTGCGGCCAAGCTTGACCGCTGCTTCCAGACCGCCCAGCGGCGGCTCGTCGCGGAAGTAGATTTCGGCGTAACACTCGTCGCTGGCGATCACGAAGCCGTGGCGGTCAGAAAGCGCAAACAACTGCTCCCACTCGGCCAGCGGCATCACCGCGCCGGTCGGGTTGCCCGGCGAGCAGACGTAGAGCAACTGGGTGCGGGCCCAGGTGGCTTCGTCGATCTGATCCCAGCGGGCGGCAAAGTTGCGGCTGGCGTCGCTGTTGGCAAAGGCCACCTCAGCGCCGGCAAGCAAGGCCGCGCCCTCGTAGATCTGGTAGAACGGATTGGGGCAGACCACGGTGGCGCCGGGCCGGCTGGCATCAACCACCGTCTGCGCGATGGCGAACAGTGCCTCGCGCGAGCCACTTACCGGCAGCACCTGGGTGGCCGGGTTTACCGCCACGCCGTATCGACGCTGCAGCCAGTGGCTGCAGGCCTCGCGCAGCCGCGGCTCGCCGGCGGTGGGCGGGTAGACCGACAAGCCCTTCAGCCCGGCGATCAGCGCCTCTTCGATCAGCGCCGGCGTGGCATGGCGCGGCTCGCCTATGCCCAGGCTGATCGACCGCAACGCGGGATTGGGAACGATGTCTCGGGTGAGTTCGCGCAGCCGCTCGAAAGGGTAGGGATGCAGCTTGTCCAGCAGGGGATTCATGGCCCGATTATCGCGGCGGCGCTGCGGCTGCGCCGACAATGTCGGCCACATGACTGCGCCCGCGATCCGTCCCGAGCCCGACCAGGCCCCCCGCGTGCTGTCGATCATCCCGCCGATGACGCAGCTGAATACGCCGTACCCGTCCACCGCCTACCTCACCGGCTTTCTGCGCTCGCGCGGCGTGACGGCGGTGCAAGAGGATCTGGCGCTGGCGCTGGCGCTGCGGCTGCTCTCGCGCGACGGACTGAAAGACCTGCGGACCTGCGTGCAGGCCCTGCCCGCGGCCCAGCGCAGCGAGCGCTTGCGGGCCTTCGAAGCCCAGTTCGACCGCTACGCCGCCACCATCACGCCGACGATCCGCTTTCTGCAGGGCGCTGATGCCACGCTGGCGCACCGCATCGTCGGCCGGCAGTTTCTGCCCGAGGGGCCGCGCTTCACCACGCTGGAGGTCTATGAGGATCCCGACGGTGGCGACCCGCTGGCCTGGGCCTTCGGCGCGCTGGGCGTGCAAGACCATGCCCGGCATCTGGCCACGCTCTACCTGAACGACCTGGCCGACGTGGTGCGCGAGGCGGCCGATCCGCGCTTCGAATTCGTGCGTTATGCCGAGCGCCTGGCGCAAAGCCAGCCCACGTTCGAACCCCTGGCCGAAGCGCTGGCCGCGCCGCCGACGCTGGTGGACGATTTGCTGCGCGGCTTGACCGAAGCGGCACTCGCCCGCCATCGGCCCAGCATCGTGCTGCTGTCGGTGCCGTTCCCCGGCGCGGTTTATGCGGCCTTCCGCATCGCGCAGACGATCAAGGCGCTGGATCCGGCCATCGTCACGGTGCTGGGCGGCGGCTTTGTCAACACCGAACTGCGCGAGCTGAGCGAGCCGAGGGTGTTCGACTGCTTCGACTTCGTCACGCTGGATGCTGGCGAGCGGCCGTTGTTGGCGCTGCTGGAGCACCTGGCCGGCAAACGTTCACGCAGCCGGTTGGTGCGCACTTTCCTGCGTGAGGCCGATGACGATGGCGGCGCGCCGGCGGTGCGCTATGTGAATTTCGTCGAGCCCGACATCCCCTTTGCCGAGGTCGGCACGCCGACCTGGGACGGCTTGCCGCTGGACCGCTACCTGTCGCTGCTGGACATGCTCAACCCGATGCACCGGCTGTGGAGCGACGGCCGCTGGAACAAGCTGACCGTGGCCCATGGCTGCTACTGGAAGAAGTGCAGCTTCTGCGACGTCAGCCTGGACTACATCTCGCGGTTTGATGCGGCCAGCGCCGAGACCCTGGTTGACCGCATCGAGGCCATCGTGGCAGAGACCGGGCAGACCGGCTTCCACCTCGTGGACGAAGCCGCGCCGCCGAAGTCGCTGAAGGCGCTGGCGGCCGAACTGCAGCGGCGGCAGGTGGCGATCAGCTGGTGGGGCAACATCCGTTTCGAAAAGACCTTCAGCCCGGCGCTGTGTCAGCAACTGGCCGACAGCGGCTGCATCGCCATCAGCGGCGGGCTGGAAGTGGCCAGCGACCGGCTGCTGACGCTGATGAAGAAGGGCGTGTCGGTAGACCAGGTGGCGCGGGTGACCAAGGGCTTCTCGGACGCCGGCATCCTGGTCCATGCCTACCTGATGTACGGCTTTCCCACCCAGACCGTGGCTGACACGGTGGACGCGCTTGAATACGTGCGCCAGCTGTTTGCCGAGGGCTGCATCCAATCGGGCTTCTGGCACCGCTTTGCCTGCACCGTGCATTCACCCGTCGGCCAGCAGCCGCAGGATTACGGCGTGACGCTGCAACCCTTGCCGCCGGTGAGCTTTGCCAAGAATGACATTGGCTTCCACGACCCCACCGGGACCGACCATGACGCATTGGGTGTCGGCCTGAAGAAAGCGCTCTACAACTACATGCACGGCATTGGTCTGGACGAGGACGTGCGGCAGTGGTTCGACTTCCACGTGCCCAAGCCACGGGTGGCGCGGCACCGCATCGCCAAGGCGCTGGCGGGCTGAGCAGCGAGGCGGCTGACTGGCGGTCGGTTGGCGGGTCTCGGCTCGTTGCTGACGTTCGCTCTCGATGGAAAAGCAGCCGCCAATTCAGTTTGGCGCGAGGCTGACGAGGGCGCCGGGCAACCGGATCCCTCCGTGTCCCCCAGGCCGGGCTCTGCCCGGCCTTCCTCCTTTACCTACGGGATCCGGTTACCCGACACCCTCGCCAGCTGGCCGCTGCTTTGCGGTCGCAGCGCCAGCAAAGCCGAAACGCCACAAGGCCGCGGGTCAGCTGGTTAGAGCGCCACTCAGCTGCTGGTGGCCGAGGCTGTCGGGCGTGCGGATAAAGGAGGAGGTGGCGGCCGCCAGGCCGACGCCGGGGGACACGTAGTGATCCGCACGCCCGGCAGCCTCGGTCACGCGCATCAGAGCCGGGATGCCTGGCTGAATGCGGACGTTGCGAACGTCAGCAACGAGCCGAAAGCTGCAACCCAGCCGCTGCGCCGGATTACGGTCCTTCAACTCGATTGACGCTCCAGCCGCTGCACCGCTGCCTCGGCCAGGCTCAGCGACAGCAGGATCGAGCGCTTCAAGCCGTCGAGGTCAATGCCGACGGTGCTCTTCTTGCCTTCCAGGTAGCGGGCGTAGACGCCGTGCACGATGGCAGCCGATTTCCAGCGGTTGAAGCCGATGTAAAAGTCCAGCTTGCCAAGGTCACGACCGGTGCGCCGGGCATAACGCTCGGCCATCTGGCGGCGGCTCGGAAAGCCCGGCAGCGAGGTCGGCGGCACGTTGCGCACCGGCGGCGGGTCGCCGGGCTCGGCCCATTGGTTGAGCGCATAGGCCAGGTCGGCCAGCGGGTCGCCCAGCGTGGAGATCTCCCAGTCAACCACAGCGGCGATGCGGCTATTGGCGCCCACCAAGGTGTTGTGCAGGCCGTAATCGCCGTGCACGACACGCGCCGGGCCTTGCTCGGGCACATGGGCCAGAAAGTAGCGTTGCAGTTCGTGGGCGCGCGGATCGTCGAGCTTGGCGCCCTCGATGGACGCATTCCAGGAGCGGTACCAGGTCTTGAGCTGGCGGCCGATGTAGTCGTCCTTCTTGCCCAGGTCGCCCAGGCCCACGGTGTCGGGGTCGACCGCATGCAGGTCGGCCAGCACGTCGATGAAGGAGTCGGACAAGGTCTGGCGCAGCGGCTCGGGCGCCCAACGGCGCGTGTCGTCGGCGCTGTACAGCGGATGGCCGTCGACATGGCCCATCACGTAGAAGGCGGCGCCGATGACCGCCGTGTCGGCGCAAAAGCCCAGTGCCCGCGGCACCGGCACTGGCGTGCCGTTGAGTGCGCTGATCAAAGCCCACTCGCGGCTCATGTCATGCGCCTTGGGTAACAGTTCACCCATCGGCGGACGGCGAATCACCGCACGCCGGCCGTTTTTGTCCTCGATCAGGTAGGTCAGGTTGGAGTGGCCGCCTTCCAGCCGCGTCCAGCGCAGCGGTGTGGCCAGGCTGGGCACATGCTGCGCCATCCAGGCCTCGACGGCCGCGGTGTCATAGCCCACCGGTTGGGCCGCAGCTTCGCTCATTTCAGTTTCCCTTGAAGACGGCTTTGCGGCGCTCCAGGAAGGCTTTGCTGCCCTCCTGAGCGTCCGCGCTGGCTACGGCCAGCATCTGATGAGACGCCTCAGTGGTCAGGGCCTCTTCGTAGGTCTGCGACAGGGCTCGCGCCAGGCCCTGGCGCATCAGGCCCAGCGCCCGTGTCGGGCCGTTGGCCAGGCGTTCGGCCAGCGCCATCGCCTGCGGCATCAGGTCGGCGTCGTCAACGGCCTTGTGGATCAGGCCCCAGGCTTCGGCCTTCTCAGCCGGAATGCGTTCGCCCAGCATCATCATCTCGGTGGCGCGGGCCTTGCCCACTTGGCGGGTCAGCATCCAGGTGGCGCCGCCGTCGGGCACCAGGCCGATGTTGACAAAGGCCTCCAGGAAATAGGCCGAGCGTCCGGCCACCACGAAGTCGCCCGCCAGCGCCAGCGAAGCACCGATGCCCGCAGCCGGCCCGTTGACGGCGGTGATGAACGGGATGTTGAGTTGCGACAGCACCAGCATGGTGGGGCTGTAGTGCTGGGTGAGCGAGCGGTAGGTGCGGGCGCTGGGTGACTCGGTGGACGCGGCGGCACGGCCTTGCAGATCAGCGCCGCTGCAAAAGGCGCGGCCTTCGCCGGTGATCAGCAGGGCGCGCGCCCCCATCGCTGGCAGATGTTGCAGTGCAGCGCGAATCTCGTCGAACATGTCCGGCGGCGCGGCGTTCAGCCGCTGCGGCCGGTTCAGCGTCAGCAAGGCCACGGCGCCTCGGGCTTCCAGGCGAATGGTCTCGAATGTGGGCAGGGCGGTGGTGGTCATGTCGGGGGGTTCTCCAGCGTGGCGGGCAGGTGCGCAGCGTAGCCGCCCGCCCGGGGGCCATCTGTCACCGGGCGGACTGTGACACGGCCGGACGCAGGCCCACAATCAGCGCCTACCTCACAACCGCTGGAGACCGGCCATGGCCGACGCCTTGATCATCGATGCCTGCCGCACGCCCCGCGGCATAGGCAAACAGGGCAAGGGCGCCCTGGCCGAGATGCACCCGCAGATGCTGGGCGCCACCGTGCTGAAGGCGCTGGCCGAACGCACCGGCATCAACACCGCCGAAGTGGACGACATCATCTGGGGCACCAGCACCCAGAAGGGCACCCAGGGCGGCGACCTCGGCCGCATGGCCGCGCTGCAGGCCGGCTATGACATCCGCAGCAGCGGCGTCACGCTGGACCGTTTTTGCGGCTCGGGCATCACCACCGTCAACCTGGCGGCGGCCAGCATCATGTCGGGCATGGAAGATCTGATGATCGCCGGCGGCACTGAGATGATGTCGATGACGGCCACGCTGCGTGACGGCCCCGGCCTGATCGACAGCGGCAACTTGGACCTGCGTGCCATCCATCCGCAGCCGCACCAGGGCATCTGCGCCGACGCCATCGCCACGCTGGAAGGCATCCCGCGCAGCGCGCTCGATGCGCTGGCGCTGGAAAGCCAGCAGCGCGCCGCCGCGGCGATCGCTGGCGGCTATTTCAACAAGAGTCTGGTGCCGGTGTTCAGCGCTGACGGCAGGCCGCTGCTTGACCATGAAGAGTTTCCGCGGCCGCAAACCACCGCCGAAGGCCTGGCGAGCCTGAATCCGGCCTTTGCCAAGCTGGCCGATCTGGCGCTGGACGAGCGTGGCACCACCTTCCGCGGCCTGATCAAGCAGAAGTATCCCGATCTGGACATCAACTTCGTGCACCACGCCGGCAATTCGTCGGGTGTGGTCGATGGCGCGGCGGCCTTGCTGCTGGCATCGCCCGCCTATGCCAAGAAGCACGGCTTGAAGGCGCGTGCGCGTGTGGTGGCCTGGGCCAATGTGGGCGACTCGCCCACGCTGATGCTCAACGCCCCGGTGCCGGCGGCCCGCAAGGTGCTGGCCAAGGCCGGTTTGACGGTGGACGACATCGACCTCTGGGAGATCAACGAGGCTTTTGCCGTGGTCGCCGAAAAGTTCATCCGCGACCTGAAGCTCGACCGCAGCAAGGTCAACGTCAACGGCGGCGCGATGGCGCTGGGCCACCCGATCGGCGCCACCGGGTCGATCCTGATCGGCACCCTGCTCGACGAGTTGGAGCGCCGCGATCTGAAGCGTGGCCTGGTGACGATGTGCGCTGCTGGTGGCATGGCCCCCGCCATCATCATCGAAAGAATATAGGCACCCCCCCGAAGCGCCTGCGGCGCTCCCCCCCAGGGGGGCGACGCTGGTGGCCCGGCGGAGCCGGTTCCACGGCGTCCACTTGATGGGGCCAGCGCACCTTGTAATTCTTTGGAGATCCCCATGGACCTGAGCTACTCGGCCGAAGAATCGGCCTTCCGCAACGAGGTGCGCGACTGGCTTGCCGCCAACTTGCCGGCCGACATCCGCGACAAGGTGGTGGGCTACCACGGCCTGGCCAAGGCCGACATCATGCGCTGGCACAAGATCCTGGCCAAGCAGGGTTGGTCGGTGCCGCATTGGCCGGTGGAGACCGGTGGCACCGGCTGGAATATCACCCAGCGCTACATCTACGACGAGGAGTTCGGCCTGGCGGGTGCGCCCACGCTGCCGCCGTTCGGCCCGGCAATGTGCGCCTCGGTGCTGCATCGCTTTGGCACGCCCGAGCAGAAGGCGCGCTTTCTGCCGCGCATCCGCGAGGGTGACGACTTCTGGGTGCAGGGTTACAGCGAGCCGGGCGCCGGCTCGGACCTGGCGGCGCTGAAATGCCGTGCCGACCGGCAGGGTGACCATTACGTCGTCACCGGCCAGAAGATCTGGACCACGCTGGGCCATTACGGCGACTGGATCTTCTGCCTGGTGCGCACCAACCCGGCAGCCGAGAAGCGGCAGGAGGGCATTAGCTTCCTGCTGATCGACATGACCACACCCGGCATCACCGTGCGGCCGCTGATCCTGATGGACGGCGGCCATGAGGTGAACGAGGTGTTCTTCGACGAGGTCAAGGTGCCGGTCGAGAACCTGGTGTTCGAGGAGAACAAGGGCTGGACCGTGGCCAAGTACCTGCTCGGCCATGAGCGCATGGGCTCGGGCAACGTCGGTGGCAGCAAGCGTGAACTGGCCACGCTGCGTGCGCTGGCCCAGCGCGAGATGAAAAACGGCAAGCCCTTGATCGAGGACGTGCGCTTCCGCGACAAGCTGTCACGGGTGGCGATTGAACTCGACGCGCTCGAGACCACCTCGATGCGCTTCCTCGACAAGATGCGCCGCACCGGCCAGCCGCCGGGCGCTGATGTGTCGATGCTGAAGATCCGCGGCACCGAGATCCAGCAGATGATCACCGAGCTGATGATGCAGGCAGTGGGGCCGCGTGCCGCGCCGTTCAAGGCGGTGGACAACGGTGCCATCGACCACTTCACGTCGCGCCTGGCGCCGCGTTATTTCAACTTCCGCAAGGCCAGCATTTACGCCGGCTCCAACGAGATCCAGCGCAACATCATCGCCAAGATGACTTTAGGCCTGTAACTTCCCCCACCCCCGCAGCGGCCGTTGGCCGCCTCCCCCTCAAGGGGGCGACACCAGCGGCCCGGCGAAGCCGGTTCCGCGGTGTCCACTTGACGGGCTTCCAGCTTCCCTGCCGCGACTGACGCGGCCATTGCAGGAGATGTTCTGATGAACTTCGAATACACCGACGAGCAACAGCAACTGGCCGATTCGGTCGGCAAGTACCTGGCCAATGCCTACGATTTCGAGAAGCGCAAGGCCATCCTCGGATCGGCCACTGGCGTCAGCGAGGCCGCCTGGACCACCTTTGCCGAGATGGGCCTGACAGCCATCGCGCTGCCCGAGGCCGATGGCGGCTTTGGCGGTGGCGCGGTCGACTTGATGGCGGTGATGGAGGCCTGCGGCGAGGCGCTGGTGGTCGAGCCGCTGCTGGAGAACGTTGGGCTTGCCGGCCGGTTGCTGGCCAAAGCCGGCTCGGCGGCGCAGAAGGCGGCGCTGCTGCCCGGGCTGATCGACGGCTCGGTCCAGTTGGCCGCCGGCCTGCTGGAAGCCGGTCAGCGCTACAACCTGAAACCCGTGGCCACCACGGCCGAAAAGTCTGGCGACGGCTGGGTGCTCAACGGTGGCAAGTGCGTGGTGGTCGGCGCACCGACGGCGCATCGCTTGATCGTCTCGGCACGCAGCGGCGACGGCGCCAGCCTGTTCCTGGTGGATCCGAAGGCCAGCGGCGTGTCGCTCAACCCCAGTCGCACCGTCGATGGCCAGCGTGTGGCCGATGTGCAGTTCGACCAGGTCAAGCTCGGCGCCGATGCCCTGCTAGGCCCGGCCGGCGGCGCGCTGCCGCTGATCGAGGAGGCGGTGGACTTTGCCTGCGCGCTGCTGTGCGCCGACGCCGTGGGTGCCATGAAGAGCGCCATCGACGCCACGCTGGAGTACACCAAGACCCGCAAGCAGTTCGGCGTGCCGATTGCCTCGTTCCAGGTGCTGCAACACCGCATGGTCGAGATGTTCATCTGCGCCGAGCAGGCGCGCTCGATGGCCATCGTGGCGGCGAGCACGTTGGACTCCACCACCGATGCCAGCGAGCGCGCCCGTGCCGTATCGGCAGCAATGGTGAAGATTGCCGACGCGGCACGCCAGGTCAGCCAGGAGTCGGTGCAGCTTCACGGTGGCATGGGCATGAGCGAAGAGCTGAAGGTCTCGCACACCTTCCGGCGCCTGACGATGGTGACGCAACGCTTTGGCGATGCTGACCACCACCTCGAGCGCTATGCATCCTTGACCTGAAATCGGACGGAGATAAACCCATGGCAGGAAGTCTCGACGGCAAAGTAGCCATCATCACCGGCGCCGGCTCGGGCATCGGCCGCGCCTCGGCGCTGCTGTTTGCCAGCGAAGGCGCCAAGCTGGTGCTCGGCGACAAGACCGACGCGGTGCGCGAAACTGCCAAGGCGGTGGCCGCCGCTGGTGGTGTGGCCACGGCGATGCAGATGGACGCCGGTGTCGAAGCCGACGTCCAGCAATTGGTGGCGCTGGCGATCAGCACCTACGGCCAGCTCGACGTGGCCTTCGCCAACGCCGGCATCTCCGGCGGCCGCGGCGGCATCTTCGACAGCACGGCCGAACAATGGACCGAGGTGCTGCGCGTCAACCTGATCGGCCCGTGGCTGATGGTCAAGCATGCGGGCAAGCAGATGGCCGAGGCCGGCCAGGGTGGCTCCATCATCTGCACCGCCTCGGTGGCCGGCATCCGCTCGGGCGCCGGTGGGCCGGCTTATTCGGCCAGCAAGGCGGGCGTGATCAACCTGGCGATGGTCTCGGCGCAGCAGCTGTGCGAGAGCAATGTGCGGGTCAATGCGATCTGCCCGGGCCTCACCGAAACCGGCATGACCAAGCCGACCTTCGACTATGCCAAGGACAAGGGCGTGACCGCCAAGCTCGGCCGCCTGAACCCGCTGCGCCGCGCCGCCCAGCCCGAGGAACTGGCCAATGTGGCGCTGTTCCTGGCCTCCGACCAGTCCAGCTATGTCAACGGCCAGGCGATCGCGGTGGACGGCGGCCTGTCCAGCTCGCACCCGGTGACGCGGCAATTGCCGGGGCAGACGGCGGTTTAACTGGATTTCCCCGAAGCGCCTTCGGCGCTGCTCCTGAGGAGAATGGCACTTACTTTGTCGCCCATGCATGCCCGTGTCGCTGAACTTGGCTGCAAGCGGGAGCCCTGGGCGTCTTCAGCCAAGGGAAGGGTTTGGGCCTCCGTTTTCGCATTCGCGGCTCGATTCGTCCGGGCCGATGACCCAATTGGCATTGCGCGATCAGCGCAAACAGCCGCCCACTGTCGTGCCTGGCGGGCAGACCCCACGCCACCCACTGCGTCCAAAGTTGCACGGTGACCACCGTTCTCGATAGATCCCGAGCGCCGCTTGGTACGGCTGCGGCGTTGCTGCAAGAGCGGCATGGACGTCGCCGAGCCCCAAAAGCCAACACCGACGTGCGCAGCACGAAGGCACCCCAGTGACCCGGGACCGCGCAGCCTCGGTGCGGCACCGCAGGCTACCCGGCGTTGCGGCCCCGGCCGGTGCGGGCCAGCGGGTTGGCCCCCAGGCGCTACTCGGCGGCGGCGGGTGCGCCGTAGGCGCTGTCGTAGCCCGCCTGCCCAGGCAGCAGAACACCAGCAATGTGGCCTGCTGCGTCCAGCCGCAGCCGCGGGTGCAGCGGCGGCAGGCTGGGGATGGCCGCAGCGTGGGCCAGCAGTTGGGCCACGCTGGCAAACGGGCGCAGCGACTGCACCGTGCTGACGGTAGCGAACTCCATCGGAAAGCTGCCACGCGCATGTTCGTCCAGCGCCGGCGCGGGCTGCACCCAGGCCAGGGTGGTGGTCTCGTTGGCATCGGGCTCGGGCTGCTGGCCCGGCGGTGCCGGGGCGACAAAGAACAGCGTGTCGAAGCGCTTGGGCAGGCCGACCGGCGTGACCCAGTGGCTCCAAGGTTGCAGCACGCTGGTGGCCAACGGGCCGCCTGTGTGCGAGGCCAGCGCCGCCATGCTTTCGCCGCCATGCAGTCGGGCGCGCAGCGGCGCCCAGCCGCCGTCGGGCGTCGGCAGGTGAGCGGGGGCACCCAGCCACAACCCGCACTCCTCGAAACACTCGCGAAGCGCCGCTACCGCATAGGCCAGCGCCTGCTCGTCGACCTGGCAGACTGCGCCGATGCGCTGCATCAAATGCGGCGCACTCTCGTCGCAAGCGGCCTGGTGGGCCAGCGAGCCGTCATTGATGTCTACCGCGCCACCCGGAAATACATAAGCGTCGGGCATGAAGCTGGCTTGTGCCGAACGCTTGACCATCAGTACTTCCAGGCCGTCGGCGCCATCACGCACCACCAAAGTGGTCGATGCGAGGCGGGGCGAAACCGGTGGCACGGGCAGTCGCTTCTGGCTCATGGTCGAATTCCTGGGGCGAAGGTGCCGGTGCGTGATGTCGGCGGGGCAGATGGTTGGCGGCGGAGTTGGCGGCGGGGCTGGCGGCGGGGTTGGCGGCGGGTGGCCTGTGTTGGCGTGTGGTGGTGGATCAAGCCGCCACCAGTCCCTGGGCCAGGGCCGCCTGGCGGCGCAGCCATTCGGGCGAGCCCAACAACTGGCGGTTCATGCCGATGCGCTTGAACCAGTAATGCAGGCCGACCAGATCGGTGAAACCCATGCCGCCGTGCACCTCGGTGGCGGTCTTGGCGACAAACTGGCCGACCTCGGCGACGTGCGCCTTGAGCAGGCAACTCTGCACAAAGGCCTCGTCGGCCTCATCGGTCGACTGGCTGAAGGCATGGCCGCTATACCAGACAAAGGCGCGTGTCGGCTCCAGTTCGGCTGCCATTTCCGCACACAGGTGCTTGACCGCCTGGAACGAGGCGATGACGCGACCGAACTGCTCGCGCTGGCCGGCATAGGCCACGGCCTGGTCGAGCATGGCCTGGGCCGCGCCCAGTGTGTCGGCCGCCAGCATGCTGCGGCCCAGCGCCAGCAATTGGCGGATCACCGCGCGGTTGCCGCCGGGCAGTGGCTCGGCCGGCACGCCGCCAAACACCAGTTCGCCGATCGGCCGCGTGCGGTCCACGGTTTCCAGGCGGTGACGGCTCAGGCCAGGCGCATCGGCTGCGACCAGGTGCAGGCCGCCGTGCTGGTCGGCCACCAGGTAGGCGTCGCCCTCGAAGTCGATCACCTGCAGCGCGCGGCCGTTGAGCCGGCCGCCGCTGCTGGCCACGCCCGCGCCGGCCCGGGCGCCGCTGTGTTCGGCCAGGGCCGCGCCCACGATCACCTGGCCGGTGGCGATGCGCGGCAACCAGTCACTGCATTGCGCCGGGCTGCCGGCCAGTCGCAGCGCGGTGGGCACCATCACCGCATTGGCGACAAAAGCCGCCGGTGTGACATGGCGGCCCAGGCACTCGGCCACCAGGCAGGCGTCCAGCGCCGTGCCGCCGATGCCGCCAAATTCGGGCGTTATCAGCAGCGCCGGCACGCCCAGCTCGGCCAGGCCGCTGGCCAGATCGGCGGCGCGGCCTTCATCCTGTTCGGCAAAGCGCCGCACACGCGCCAGCGGCGCACGCTCGCCCAGATACTGGTGCAGGCTGTCCTGCAGCAGCCGCTGTTCCGATGAGAGGCCGAATTCCATCAGGCTTTCCCCGCTTTGGGTTCACGCGGCATGCCCAGGCCTTGCTCGCTGATGATGTTTTTCTGGATCTGGCTGGTGCCGCCGCCGATGATCAGGCCCAGGTAATACATGTACCAGTACTGCCAGCTGCCCTCGTCGCGCAGATAGGGGTGGCTGCCGTAGGCCAGGCCGTTTTCGCCCATCACGTCGATCGCCAAGGCCTCGATCTCATGGCGCAGTTCGGTGCCTTGCAGCTTGGTGATCAAACGTGCCAACCGGGTGTCGTCGCCTTCGTTCAGCCGCGATGACAGCACCCGCAAGTCGTTGTATTTCATCGCCGACACCCGGCCTTGCAGCCGCATCAAGCGATCGAGAAAAGCCGGCTGCGCGATCAGCGGCACACCGTCAACCGTCTCCTCGCGCATGATGTCGATCAGACGATTCAGCCGCGCCTGGGCATGGTTGGCGTCGGCCAGCGAGTCGCGCTCGTTCTTCAGGATCACGTTGGCCACCTGCCAACCGTCGCCGCGGTGGCCGACGATCTGCTGCGCCGGCACCCGCACGTTCTGGAAGTAGACCTGGTTGAAATTAGGGTTCATCGTCATGTCGACCAGCGGCCGCACTTCGATGCCCGGGCTGTCCATGCAGAACAGCAGGAAGCTGATGCCCTGGTGCTTGGGCTTGTCGGGCTCGGTGCGCACCAGGCAGAAGATCCAGTGCGCCAGGTGGGCGGTGCTGGTCCAGATCTTCTCGCCGTTGATAACCCAGTGGTCGCCGTCCAGCACCGCCGAGGTACGCAGGCTGGCCAGGTCGCTGCCGGCGCCGGGCTCACTGTAGCCCTGGCACCAGACCAACTCACCGCGCAGCGTGGGGGCGATGAATTCGCGCTTCTGCGCCTCGGTGCCCAGTTCCAGCAGCGTAGGCACCAGCATCGATATGCCCTGGCCGCCCAGCCCTGGGCTGACACCCGCCGCGGCAAATTCGTCGGCCAGGATGCGCGACTTCAGCAGATCGGGCGGCAGGCCGGCGCCGCCGTATTCGCGCGGGATGCTGCGCGCCGTATAACCCCGCTCGATCAGCAGGGCCTGCCAGGCGCGTGCCTTGGCGTCCGCCGCACCGCGCAGCGCGGGTGACAGGTGGCGGTTTTGGGCGATGAAGTCGCGCAGCGCGTCGCGAAACCGCAGATGTTCGGGGCCGTCGTTCAAGTCCATGGCGTGTGCTCAGGCTGCGTTTGTCGGTGCGCGGCGTCGGGCCGTCAAGCCGGGTTGGGCTCGAAAGCCACCAGCAGCGCGCCATTGGCCACCTGGTCGCCGGCGGCGATCTTCAGTGAAGTCACCACGCCGTCGGCGGGCGCGGTGATGCGGAGTTCCATCTTCATCGCTTCCAGCACCAGCAGCAGTTGGCCGGCCAGTACGGCCTCGCCGTCGCTTACCGCCACCACCAGCACCTTGCCGGGCATGGGCGCCACCAGACCGCCGGCCAGACCAGCACGTTCGGGCAGCGGGTGGCGTGGCAGCTCCCGCAGTTCCAGGTCGCCGCCGGGGCCATGTACCAGGCGGCGATCGCCCAGCGCGCTGATCTGATGGCGCCAACGCTGGCCATCGACCTGCAGATCAATGGACTCGGTATTGCAGGCCAGCAGTTCCGCGATACAGCTGCGTTGCGGTAGCGTGACATCGAAGCGGCCGTCGCGGCGCAGGCGATAACTCAACGGCTGCCGCTGGCCGCCGGCCTGGTAGGCCACCGACTCGGGCGGCATCACCGCATTGCGGAAGCCACCGGGAATGCCGACCTGCACCTTGGCTGCAGCGATGCGTTGCACTCTGGACCACAGCGCGCAGGCGATGGCGGCGGCTTCCCACTCGTCGGCTGCGGGCTGGCGTTGCGTGGCGGGCTGCTCCCGCGCGATGAAGTCGGTGTGGGTGTCGCCGGCCAGAAAGGCCGCGGTGCGCAGCGTGGCCACCAGGAAATCGCGGTTGTGCGTCAGTCCCTGCAGCCGGGTGGCCTGCAAGGCCCGCGCCAGTTTGGCGGCGGCCTCACGCCGGGTGGGTGCATGGGCGATCACCTTGGCGATCAGCGGATCAAAATCGACGCCGATCACACTGCCCGACTCCACGCCGGAATCAAAGCGCAGGCCTTCGCCGGTGGCCGGCTGCCAGACATCCACCCGGCCCGGCGAGGGCAGGAACAATTTGGCTGGATCCTCGGCGCACAGCCGAGCCTCGATGGCATGGCCGGTGATGTGCAAGTCGGCCTGGCCGTAGCCCAGCGGCTCGCCTTCGGCAATGCGGATCTGCTCGCGCACCAAGTCCAGCCCGGTGATCATCTCGGTGACCGGGTGCTCCACCTGCAGCCGGGTGTTGACCTCGAGGAAAAAGAACTCGCGGCCGCTGAGCAGAAACTCGGCGGTGCCGGTGGAGTGGTAGCCGATGGCCCGCGCCGCGGCCAGCGCGGCTTCGCCCAGGCGCCCGCGCAGTTCGGCATCCACCGCCGACGAAGGCGCTTCTTCGATGATCTTCTGGTGGCGGCGCTGGATCGAGCATTCACGCTCGAACAGATGCACCAGCGTGCCATGGCGGTCGCCCAGGATCTGGATCTCAACATGGCGTGAACGCGCCAGCCAGCGCTCGATGAACACCGTGCCATTGCCAAAGGACGCGGTGGCCTCGCGGCGCGCGCCGGTGATGGCGGCGATCAGCGCCTCAGGGCGTTCGACCACCCGCATGCCACGCCCGCCGCCGCCGGCCGAGGCCTTGATCAGCACCGGGTAGCCGATGCGCTCAGCCGCCGCCAGCGTGGTGGCCTCGTCGGCGGCCGGGTCGATCTCATGGGCTTGCAGCGTGGGCACGCCCAGTCTTTGCATCAACCGCTTGGCGGCGAGCTTGTCGCCGATCTGGCGGATCGCCTCGGGTGGCGGGCCCACCCAGATCAGGCCGGCGGCGATCACCGCGTCGGCAAAGTCGGCGTTCTCCGACAGAAAGCCATAACCGGGATGTACTGCATCTGCGCCGCTGCGCCGGCAGGCTTCTATCAGCTTGGCGATGTGCAGGTAGGTGTCGGTGGCGCTGCGGCCGCCCAGTGCGATGGCGCTGTCGGCCTCGTGCACAAAGGGCGCGTCGGCGTCGCCGTCGGCATACACCGCCACCGTGCCGATGCCCATCTGGTGCGCGCTGCGCAAGATGCGGCGGGCAATCTCGCCGCGGTTGGCCACCAGCAGGCGGTGGATCGGCGTGATGGCCGGGCCCGTCATCACATCCGCCATGTGCCGTACTCCTTGGTGCCGACCACGGCCTGGTTGTGGCAGGCCGACAACGCGATACCCAGCACATGGCGGGTGTCGCGCGGGTCGATCATGCCGTCGTCGCTGACCCGCGAGGTGGCGTACAAGCCCTTGGACCGCTCCTCGGCCCAATGTTCCACCGCCGCTGCCCGCTTGGCGTTGGCTGCTTCGTCGAAGACCTCGCCGCGGCGCTCGGTGGCGCTGCGGTTGACGATGCTCATCACGCCGGCCATCTGTTTGGGGCCCATCACCGCGATCTTGGCGGTGGGCCAGATAAAGGTGAAGCGCGGGCCGAAGGCGCGGCCGCTCATGCCGTAGTTGCCGGCGCCGTAGGAGGCGCCGCAGATCACCGTGAGGTGCGGCACGGTGGAGTTGGACACCGCGTTGATCATCTTGGAGCCGTTCTTGGTGATGCCGTTCTGCTCAAAGTCAGTACCCACCAGGAAGCCGGTGATGTTGTGCAGAAAGAGCAGCGGCACGTCGATCTGGTTGCACAGCTGGATGAACTGCGCCGCCTTCTCGGCACTCTCGGAGAACAGCGCGCCGTTGTTGCCCAGGATGCCGATCGGATAGCCGTGGATCGAAGCCCAGCCGGTGACCAGCGTGGGGCCGTACAGCGGCTTGAACTCCTCGAAACGCGAGCCGTCAACGATGCGGGCGATGACCTCGCGCATGTCGAAGGGCTGGCGCAGGTCGTCGCCCACCAGGCCCAGCAACTGCTCGGGGTCGTGCAGCGGCGCGTCGGCCGGCAAGCTCGGCCCCGGTCCCAGCTTGCGCCAGTTGAGGTGGCGCATCACCTCGCGGCACAAACGCGCCGCGTCCACCTCGTCCTCGGCCAGGTAATCACCCAGGCCCGACACGCTGCAATGCATCACCGCACCGCCCAGGCTTTCTTCGTCGGCATCCTCGCCGGTGGCCATCTTCACCAGCGGCGGGCCGCCGAGGAAGACCTTGGACTGGCCGCGGATGAAGATGTTGTAGTCACTCATGCCCGGCTGGTAGGCGCCACCGGCCGTGGACGCGCCAAACACCACCGAGACGGTGGGGATGCGCAGCTTGGACAACTCGGTGATCTCGTAGAACAGCCGGCCGCTCTCGGCAAAGTGGCCGGTCTCGCGGCGAATCGCGGCTTCAGGGTCACCGCCGCCGGCGTCACCGCGCAGGTCAGCGCCGGCTGATTCGACAAACTGCACATAAGGCATGCGGTTCTGCCGTGCGATCTCCAGGCCGCGCATCAGCTTCTTGGCATTGAAGGCATTGAAGGCACCGGCGCGCACCGACGGATCGTGGCCGAGGATCACGCATTCCACGCCCTCGATCACACCGATGCCCATCACAAAACCCGAGCCGACGTTGAAGTTGGAGCGCCAGGCGGCGATCGGGCTGATCTCCAGGAAGGCGGTGTCGCGGTCCAGCACCAGCGCGATGCGCTCGCGCAGCGGCAACTTGCCACGCTGGCGCAACCGGGCCAGCGTTTCTTCGCCGCCACCTGCGGCAGCTTCGGCCTGCAGCGCATCGAGTTCGGCCAGCGCGGCCAACAGCTGGCTGCGCTTGACCTGAAAGGCTTCGGATCGGGTATCGAGTTGGGTGGCCAGGACGGGCATGGGGCTCCCAGGCGATGGGGGGTGTGAACAGTAGGCGGTGGCGGTGGGCGGCGGCTCAGAGCGCCAGCGCTTGCTTGTAGGCCGGGCGGTCGCTGATGCGCTCCCACCAACTGCGGGTGTTGGGCGTCAGCACCTCGTCGATGCCCAGCGACTCGGCCAGCGTCAGCGCATAGCCGACGCAGATGTCGGCGATGGTGAAGCGGTCGGCGCAGAGGTAGCGGCGGTCGGCGGTGGCCTGCTCGACACAGCGCATGCGGGCAGCAAACCAGCGCCGGTAGTCGGTGGCCACCTGCGGGTTGCGGCGCTCCTCGGGCTCGAGCCGGGTGTAACGCAGCACCAGAGTTTGCGGAAAGGTGAGGGTGGCGTCACTGCGGTGCAGCCAGTTCAGGTAGGCGCCGTAGTCGGGCTCGTCGGGCCGCACCGCCAGATCGCTGGGGCCGTGGCGATCCACCAGGTACTGGCAGATGCCGGCCGATTCGGTCATCACCACCGGGCCGTCGATCATGCAAGGGATGGTGCCCAGCGGGTTGATTGCCATGTAGGACTTGGTGGTCACCCGCGGCGGGAAGGGCATGGTGATCAGTTCATGGTCCAGGCCCATTTCGAGCAGGGTCCACAAGGGGCGCATCGAGCGCGCCCGGGTGCAGTGGTAGAGCTGTATCGTCATCGTTCGTCCCGCAGCAGCGTTGCAAGGCCCGCCTGAGCGGGCGCTGATTGGCATGGCCGTCCACCGCGCTGCCGGCCCGACAAGCGGTTTGGCAGCGTTCAGCAACAGCACCTGGAGCGGGTGACCCGACCCTGCCAACCAGACAGCCAGCTGACCAGCTTAGCGATGTCGTGTCGCCCGTGGATGTCCGTCGCGTGACATCGGCGATGCGGTTCGCGGTGGCCGCCGGGTGTTCCGCTTTGTCGAGATCGACGTCAGCCTCGCGACCATGCAGCCGGGCAACAGCGAGAATCTGGAGACCACCGACTGCAAGCGGGTGGTGGATGGCCGCTTGCCCGAGTTCATCGCCGACACCGCCCGCCTGCCCGCCGATGCCCTGCCGGCAGGCGGGCGATTGCGCATCAGCAGCCACCTCAGCACACCCGTGGTGCTGCAGGACAGCAGCACCTAAGGCCGCCGCCCGCTGATCAGTCGGCTTTCGCCGGCTCGGCCATCACCTGGAAGTACACGCCAGCCAGGTGAAAGCGGTTGTCGGTCTCGATGCGGTGGCCACGATCGATGGCACGCCGCAGCGTGGCGGCCGGGTCGGCCACCGCCAGCACCACCGTGCCCAGCGCATCTGCGGGCCCGGCCTCGAAGCTGAGCAAGGTCTGCTCCACCCGCAGTTGCAGCGTGTCGCCGTTGTCCAGCGGCGTGGCCAGGATGGCTGACCACAGTGCCGCCAGCGCCGCTGGGTCGGGGCTCTCCAGCCGGATGCCCAGCAGGCGCAGGGTGTGCTCGGTGCGCACATGGGCCTGCCAGTGCGCCCCGGCCGGCCACCAGCTGCCCATGCGCTGTTCGCCGCCGGTGCTGTGGCCTAGCTCGATGAAGGCGGCGCGGCAGTCGCGCGGGTGCAATTGCACGCTCTGGTAGTCGGGGCGGTCGATTTCATGGGCGGTGCGCAAGCCCAGCGCCGCTGCGCTGGCTTGGCGCGCCCGTGGGTCGTCGGCCTGAAAGATCGCCATGTAGCCGCCATGGCCGCGGCTGCGCTGGATGAAGCGGCCGGCCGCGGTGTCGTCCTGCACCGGCGCCACCACTTCGAGAAAGTCGGTGCCCACCGGCAGCAGGGCGTTTTCCAGGCCGTAGGCGGCCAGACCGGGGTCGCGGTGGCAGATCGACAGGCCGAAGATGGCCTGCAAGTCCTCGAGCACCGGTTCCAGTCGGGGTGCGGCCAGGCAGATCTGGCGCAGGCGGAGGGTGTCGGGCATGGCGCGGCTCCTGGGCTGGGGAAGCGGCCATGCTCGTCGGCCCGCCGGCCCGCCGCTGCCAACTGCGTGACAGGGTGAAGCGGCAAGGCGATGCGACAAGGCGGTGTAGAAGGGCGGTGCGGCTGGCCGGCGCAGCGCATCCTGCTGTCGCCCAGGGGCTTGTCGCCGAGCCGCCGGCTGGGCCAGCATGGCCTCGCCGTCAACCACCAGAGCGCCCATGCCCGACTTTCTGTCCGCCGAACTCCAGGCCACCCGCGACCGCGTGGCAAAACTGGCGGCTGAAACCCTGGTGCCGCTGCGCGACGACGCCACGCTGTCGCCGGCGCAGCGCGCCGCACGGGTGCGCGAGGCGGCCAAGGTCGCCGGCATCTTCGGCCTGACCCAGGCGGGCGACACGCCCGAACTGACGCTGCTGGTGGTGCGCGAGACGCTGGCGCAGCACGGCGTGGGCCATCTGCGCGGGCTGTTTGGCGCCGGCGCCGGTGTGCTGGCCGGCGTGGACGAGCCGCTGCGCAGCAGCCACCTGCTGCCGCTGTTGGCGGGTGACAAGCAAGCCGGCTTTGCCTTCACCGAACCGGCCGATGCACCGCGGCCGACCTGGGCGCAGGTGGACGGTGACAGCTTGGTGATCCACGGCCAGAAGAGTTATGTCACAGGCGGCGCCGACGCCTCGTTCCTGGCGGCGCTGGTCGAGATTGACGGCCAGGGGCCGGCGATGGTGATCATCGACACCGAGACCCCCGGCGTGCGGCCGCTGCGGCGCTTCGCCTCGCTGGACGGCAGCCACCACATGGCGTTTGCCTTCGACGGTGTACGCGTGCCGCGCCACCATGCGATCGGCCTGCCCGGTGACGGCCGCGGCCGCGCGCTGGCCAGCATCAGCGCAGTGCGGCGGGCGATTGCCGCCGACTGCGTGGGCAGCATGGCCTGGATCATCGGGCTGGTGGCGGCCGAACTGCAGCGCGAACGCCGCGGTGGCCCACGTGCCGCCAGCGAGCGGGTGCGCCTGCGCTACGGCGACATGCGCATCCAGGCCTTTGCGGCGCGGGCCACGGTGTACCGTGCTGCGCGGCTGGCTGATGCCGGGCTCGACACGGTCAACGAGAGCATGGCCGCTAAGGTGTTGGCCACCGAGTTGGCCAATCAGCTGGTGGACACCGCCGTGCAACTGGTGGGCGGCGAGGCGCTGGTTGAAGGCCACCCGCTGGAGCAGGCGCTGCGGCGGCTGCGCGCGTTACGCTTGACCGAGGGCGAAACCGACACCTTGCGCGTCAACATCGCGCGCGGCCACCTCGACCTGGGCAAGGGCCGGCTCTGAGGCCGCGCCGCCGCGTTCTGGTCGCGTTGTGGCCGGGCTGTAGCGCGGGCGACGCGCTCCGGCGCCGGCCTGTTGCAGACTGCGGGTTCGGCGCATCAGGCGCCAACCCTCGCCCAGCTGATCAGCGGATCAGCCGATCAGCCCGATCAGCCGATCAGCCCGATCAGCCGATCAGCCGATCAGCCGATCAGCCGGGCCGACCACTTCGCACAAAAGGACTTCGCCATGCGTCAAGCCGTCATCGTCTCTTATGCCCGTACCGGCCTGGCCAAGGCCGGCCGAGGTGGCTTCAACAACACCGCCAACATGACCATCCTCGGTCATGCCATCGAGCATGCGGTCAAGCGCTCGGGCGTGTCCCCCGACGAGATCGAGGACGTGATCGCCGGCTGTGTGGCCGCCTCGGGCAATGTCGCGCGCGCCGCCGCGCTGCTTGCCGGCCTGCCGGTCACCACCTCGGGCATGACCATGCACCGCGCCTGCTCGTCGGGGCTGAACGCGATTGCCGCGGCGGCGCACCACATCGTCGAAGAAGGCGCCAGCGTCATGGTGGGCTGCGGTGTTGACTCGATCAGCATGCAGGGCGGTGGCGGCGGTGGCCGCGACAGCCGGCTGACCGATCTCTACCCCGACTTCTGGATGCCGATGATCGATACCGCCGACGTGGTGGCCGAGCGTTACAAGATCAGCCGCGAGTACCAGGACGAGTATTCGCTGGAGTCACAGCGCCGCATGGCGGCGGCGCAGGAGACCGGCAAGTTCAAGGACGAGATCATCTCGGTGAAGACGCAGATGAAGGTGGTCGACAAGGCCACCAAAGCCGAGTCGTTTGTTGATGCCGTGGTCGACCGTGACGAGTGCAACCGCCCCGACACCACGCTGGCCGGCCTGGCCAAGCTGGAGCCGGTGAAGGGCCCGGGCAAGTTTGTCACCGCCGGCAATGCCAGCCAGTTGTCCGACGGCGCCGCAGCCCTGGTGCTGATGGAGGCCAAGGAGGCCGAGAAGCGTGGCCTGCAGCCGCTGGGCGCTTTCAAGGGCTGGGCGGTGGCCGGCTGCCAGCCCGACGAAATGGGCATCGGCCCGGTATTTGCCATCCCGCGCCTGCTCGAGCGCCATGGCCTGAAGATCGGCGACATCGACCTCTGGGAGCTGAACGAGGCCTTTGCCAGCCAGTGCCTGTACAGCCGTGATTTCCTGGGCATCGACCCTTTGATCTACAACGTCAACGGCGGCTCGATCGCCATCGGCCACCCGTTTGGCATGACCGGCGCCCGCTTGGCCGGCCATGTGCTGATGGAAGGCAAGCGCCGCGGCGCGAAAAATGTGGTGGTGTCGATGTGCATCGGCGGCGGCATGGGCGGCGCCGGGCTGTTCGAGGTGTACTGATCGACGGCCAGGCCGGCTGCTGCCGGCCTGGGCTGGCCTATGATCCCGGCCCTGTGCCACACCGGCGACGATCTGCGTCGCCCTCCATGAGCGATTCCGTCTCCCCGGCCGATGAGCAGGCCATGCGCCTGGCGCTGGACCAGGCGCTGAACGCCCAGCTGGCCGGTGAGGTGCCGGTGGGTGCGGTGATCGTGCGCCATACAGCCAGCGGCCCGCAGCTGCTGGCCACCGGCTACAACCGGCCGATCAGCACCCACGATCCCACTGCCCATGCCGAGATCGTGGCGCTGCGCCATGCCGCGCAGCTGCTGCAGAACTACCGGCTACCCGATTGCGAGATCTACGTGACGCTGGAGCCCTGCGCGATGTGCGCGATGGCCTTGCTGCACGCCCGCTTCAAGCGCGTGGTGTTTGCCGCCACCGACCCCAAGACCGGCGCTGCAGGCTCGATCACCGATCTGTTTGCCGACCCGCGGCTCAACCACCACACCGTGCTGCAAGGCGGCGTGCTCGCCGAGCCGGCCTCGGCGATGCTGCGCGGCTTTTTTGCCGAGCGCCGGGCGCAGCAGCGGGCCGAGCGCGAGGCCTTGCGCCAGCCGGCCGGGGCGGAGGCTGAGGTGCATGATGCGATTCCCGTCGGAGAATGCACCGAACTGAGCCACGACGCCGAGCCACCGATCCCGCCATGAACGACCTGCATGTGTTTGCGCCTTCGGGCGTCGAGTTGCGCACCGCCGCGCTGAAGCTGGCCGGCCAGCGCCTCAAGCAACTGGGCTTCCAGGTGACGCTGGATGCCAGCGTGCGCGGCCGTTACCAGCGTTTTGCCGGTGACGACGAAGCGCGGCTGGCGGCGATCCACCGTGTCGCCGAGGCTGCACCCTCGGTGGCCATGGCCTGCCGCGGCGGCTATGGCCTGACACGCCTGCTCGACCACATCGACTGGCCGCTGCTGGCCCAGGCCGCCGAGCGCGGCACCCGCTGGGTCGGCCACAGCGACTTCTGCGCGCTGCAACTCGGTCTGCTGGCCCATACCGGCACGTCCAGCTGGCAGGGCCCGATGGTCTGCGAGGACTTCGGCCGCACCGACGAGGCCGGCGGCGTGGACGAGGTGACACGCGATTGTTTCCTGGAAGCCATGTCGGGCGAACTGGAGGCGGTGGGCTTTCGCACCGAGACTGGTCTTGACGGCCTGGACGTCAAGGGCAAGCTGTGGGGCGGCAACCTCGCGATGGTGGTGTCGTTGCTGGGCACACCGCACTGGCCGCGCATCAAGGGCGGCATCCTGTTCCTGGAGGACGTGGGCGAGCATCCCTACAAGGTTGAGCGTTTGTTGTTGCAACTGCACCAGGCGGGCGTGCTGGCGCAACAGAAGGCGGTGCTGCTGGGTGATTTCGGCGGTTGGCGCAAGAGCCCGAATGACCGCGGCTATACGCTCAAGAGTGCGGTGGCGCATCTGCGCGGCGTTTGCGCCACGCCCATCCTCACTGGCCTGCCGTTTGGCCATGTGCCGACCAAGGTGACGCTGCCGGTGGGCCTGAAGGCGCAGTTGCTGGTGCAGGGCCGCGACGTGCTGGTCGGCTGGTGAACGCGTGCAACACGGGCTGCGTTGTGGCGCCAGCGTGCGCCTGATCGCCTGGGCGCTCGGCCTGGCGGCGCTGTTGCTGGCCGGTTGCAACAACAGCCCCTATCCGCTGGGCGCTGAGCGCGAGAACACGCTGTACTACTCGTTCGACGAGCGCTCGCCGCGTTACCTGGACCCCACCGCCTCGTATGCCAACCCCGAGTCGGCCTACACCATGCAGGTCTACGACCCGCTTTACGGCTACCACTACCTGAAGCGGCCGTACCAGCTGGTGCCCAAGTCGGCGGTCAAGGTGATCAAGCCGCGTTACCTCGGCAAGGACGGCCAGCCGCTGCCCGACGATACGCCGGGCGAGGCGATCGCCGAGAGCATCTACGACATCCCCATCCGACCGGGCATGCGCTACCAGCCACATCCGGCCTTTGCGGTCGATGCGCAGGGCCGCCACCGCTACCACAGCGAGCATGCACTCAGCCGCACTGAGCTCGGCGACAAGCGCTCGCCGCTGGCCTTTGAACACCAGGGCACTCGCGAAGTGGTGGCCGAGGACTATGTCTACGCGCTCAAGCGGCATGCCACTACCCGCATCGAGGCGCCGGTGTACGCGGTGTTTGCCGAATACCTGATCGGCCTGAAGGACTATGCCGGGCTGATCAAGCGCGAGGATGCCAAGTTGCTGGCCGGTCTGCCGGAGGACTTGCGCGACAAGCCCTTCCTGGACTTTCGTCGCTGGCCGTTGGCCGGCGCCACCGCGCCCGAGAAGCACCTGCTGCGCATCCGCCTCAAGGGCAAGTACCCGCAGTGGAACTACTGGCTGGCGCTGGCCTTCACCGCGCCGCTGCCCTGGGAGGCCGATGCCTTTTATGCCCAGCCCGGCATGAACGAGGCCGGGCTGTCGCTCAACCAGTGGCCGGTGGGCAGCGGGCCGTACATGATGGCGGAGTTCATACGTGACCGCCGCCATGTGATGGTGCGCAACCCGAATTACCGCCTCGACCCCTATCCCTGCGAGGGCATGCCCGGCGACAAGGAAGCCGGCTTGCTGGCCGATTGTGGCAAGCCCATGCCCTTCATCGACAAACTGCACGTCACCATCGAGAAGGAGAAGGTGGCGCGCAAGGAGAAGTTCAAGCAGGGTTACTTCGACGTGCCCGAGATCGAGCGGCCCGAGTGGGGCGTGGATTTCCGCAACGATGCGGATGACAGTGACGAGGTGGCGGCCTTGTACAAGCAGCGGGGCTTCCAGTTTCCGCTGGCCACCGACATCACCAACTGGTACCTGGGCTTCAACATGCTCGATCCGGTGGTGGGCAAGGGGGCCACGCCGGGAGAGGACGCAAAGCACCGCAAGCTGCGCCAGGCGATCTCCATCGTGATCGATTACGAAGAGGGCTACGGCCGCATCTTCAAGCACAAGGGCGGCGTGGCGGCGCACAGCCCGCTGCCGCCGGGGCTGTTTGGCTCACGCGAAGGGCAGGGCGACTTCCACAACCCGGTGACCCACCACCTGGTCGACGGCAAGGTGGTGCGCCGCTCGGTGGCCGAGGCCAAGGCCTTGCTGGCTGAGGCGGGTTATCCCGGCGGGCGAGACGCGGTCAGCGGCAAGCCGCTGGTGCTGAACTACGACTTTCAGCGCGCGGTGACGCCCGAGTTCAAGAGCGAAAACGACTGGATGGCCAAGCAGTTTGCCAAGCTCGGCATACAGCTCGAAATCCGCGCCACCGACTTCAACCAGTACCAGGACAAGACGCTGCAGGGCAAGCACCAGATCTTCTGGGCTGGCTGGCTGGCGGATTACCCCGACACCGAGAACTTCATGTTCCTGCTCTATGGCCCCAATGCCAAGAGCCTGGCCAATGGCGAGAACGTGGCCAATTACCAGAATCCCGAGTTCGACAAGCTCTACCGCCAGTTGCAATTGCTGGACGACGGGCCGGAGAAACAGGTAGCGATCGACCGCATGGTGGCCATCGTGCAGCAGGATGCGCCCTGGGCGTTTGGCTACATCCCCTGGGGCGGCCTGGCCTTCCAGCAATGGGTGCACAACGGCAAGCCCAGCATCCTGATTCGCGACATGGCCAGGTACTACCGGCTCGACCCGGCGCTGCGCACGGCCAAGCAGGCCGAGTGGAATGCGCCGGTCTACTGGCCGCTGGCGCTGCTGGCGCTGGCGCTGGCCGCCGTGTTGTGGGGCGCCCGGGTCAGCTTCAGGCGGCGCGAGTCCGCCACGGCGCGGCGCTTGCCCGCCACGGTGGGGGGCTGACACGATGGGGCGTTTCATCCTGCGGCGCATGGGCTACGGCCTGGCCATCCTGGTCGGCGTCAACCTGCTGACCTTCTTCTTGTTCTTCACCGTCAACACGCCCGACGACATGGCGCGGCTGAACATCGGCGGCAAGCGCATCACCCAGGAGCAGATCGACAAGTGGAAGTCCGAGCGCGGCTACGACCGCCCGCTCTACTACAACGCTTCCGAGTCGGGCACGGCGGCCATCACCCGCACCGTGCTGTGGGAGCGCTCGGTGTCACTGATGCTGCTGGACTTCGGCCGCAGCGATTCAGCGCGTTCCACCGACATCGGCCATGAAGTGGCCAGCCGCATGGGCGTGAGCCTTCAACTGGCGCTTCCGCTGTTCCTGCTGCAGCTGGTTGTCAGCATCAGCTTCAGCCTGTTGCTGGTGTTCTTTCGACACAGCCGCATCGATTTCTGGGGCGTCGTGCTGTGCGTGCTGATGCTGTCGATCTCCAGCCTGTTTTACATCATCGTCGGCCAGTTCCTGTTCTCGCGGGTGCTGCGGCTGGTGCCGATCTCGGGCTTCGAGCCGGGGCTGGATGCGGTGCGCTTCTTGATCCTGCCGGTGCTGTTGAGCCTGCTGGCCCGGCTGGGCGGTGAGGCGCGGCTGTACCGCGCGATGTTCCTGGAGGAGATCGGCCGCGACTATGTGCGCACCGCGCGCGCCAAAGGGCTGGCCGAATCGGTGGTGCTGTTCCGCCATGTGCTGAAAAACGCGCTGATCCCGATCATCACCAGTGCCGGCGCCTACCTGCCCTATGTCTTCATGGGCAGCCTGGTGTTCGAGAGCTTCTTCGGCATCCCGGGGCTGGGCGCCTTTGTCATCGAAGCCATCGCCGGCCAGGACTTCGCCATCGTGCGCACCATGGTCTTCCTGGGTGCTGCGCTGTACATCGCCAGCAATGTGCTGATCGACATCGCCTACACCTGGGTTGACCCGAGAGTTCGGCTGTCATGAGCATCTCGGCACTAAAAGTCGGGAGCGGGCCGAGCGCCGGGCCACCACCGGCCAGAGGCCGATGGTCCTCGGCAGGCACAAGCAGTCCGCAGGGACTGCTTATGTTCGGCCTTGGTTCGCCAAGCCGGCCCGCCATCCCCTCGGGGGCTGAGCCCGGACGCGGGCTGTCCAGTGGACAGCCTGCGCCTGGCGAAGGAGCGGGCCCTATGGCCCGCCGCGGCCTGCAAGGCCGGCCGGCGTACACGCCGGACGAGGGGCACCGCTAGCCATGGGCTTCAAATTTGTCCTGCTCTGGACCGACGTGGCGTTGTGGACGCTGTTCGCGGCGATGGCGGCCTACGGCGTGTACGTGGCGCGCCATGCCGATCTGCGGCCAACCTGGCGCCGCGTGCTGCGTGACGCGCCGGCGCTGTGCTCGGCGCTGGTGCTGGGGCTGTTCGTGCTGCTCACGATGCTGGACAGCGTGCACTTCCGCCGCGAGCTGCCGGCCGCTGCCGGCCAGGCCAGCGGCCGGGTGTTCTACAACACGCGCACCGAGTCGCTGCTCGATCTGGTGCTGGCGCGGCAGATCGCGATGCGCGAGACCACTTACTCGGCGCCGCTGGCCTATCTGGCGATCACCAAGCAGACGGTGGAGCGCGACAGTAAAGTGGTGCGCGAGCTGCCGCGGCTGCAATTTGGCGGCGCGCACCTGAGCGACCCGGCTACGCAGTGGCGGGTTGACCTCTGGCAGCGTGGCCTGGGCGGCGCCGCGGCTGGCCTGATCGTGGCACTGCTGGCCGCCGTCGCCGTGGCCGGTGTGCTGGGGCGCCGACATGGCGGCTGGGTCGCTGCCGCGCTTGACCTGCTGGCCGACCGCACCGACGCCCCGCTGCGCGCGCTGCTGCTGTGCCTGACGGCGATCTGCCTGGCCGCCGGTGCAGTGATCGCGCTGATGGGCCACTACCATGTCTTCGGCACCGACCGTACCGGCAACGACGTGCTGGTGCAGACGCTCAAGAGTGTGCGTACCGCCTTTGTCATCGGCTTGCTGAGCACGCTGGCCACGCTGCCGATAGCGGTGGTGCTGGGCATCCTGGCGGGCTGGTTTCGCGGCTGGGTGGACGAGGTGGTGCAATACCTCTACACCACGCTGTCGAGTGTGCCCAATGTGCTGCTGATCGCCGCCTGCGTGCTGATGGTGCAGGTGGCGCTGGACAAGCATCCCGAGTGGTTCGAAACCGGCGCCGAGCGCGCCGACCTGAAGGTCTTTCTGCTCTGCGTCATCCTGGGTCTCACCGGCTGGGCCACCTTGTGCCGGCTGGTGCGCGCCGAGACGCTGAAGCTGCGCGAGCTGGAATTTGTGCAGGCGGCCACTGCCTTTGGCGTGCCGCAGGCGCGCATCATGGCCCGCCATATCCTGCCCAATGTGCTGCACCTGGTGCTGATCACCACGGTGCTGAACTTCAGTGACCTGATCCTCTACGAGGCGGTGCTCACCTATGTGGGCGTGGGCGTGGATCCCAGCACCAGCAGCTTCGGCGGCATGATCAACCTGGCGCGCAGCGAGATGAGCCGCGACCCGGTGGTCTGGTGGAGTTTTGCCGCCGCCTTCGGTTTCATGGTGGCGCTGGTGCTGGCCGCCAACCTGTTTGCCGATGGTGTGCGCGATGCCTTCGACCCGCGCGCGCGCTCGCTGCGGCCGCGCGTGTTGCGGCTGCCCAAGCGTGCAACGGCGAAGTTGAACTGAGATGCTGGCGATCGACCAACTGCAGGTAGAGCTGGATGCCGAGTCCGGCATCGTGCGCGCCATCGACCAGCTGAGCCTGACGCTGCAGCGTGGCCAGACCTTTGCGCTGGTGGGCGAGTCGGGCTGCGGCAAGAGCATGACGGCGTTGGCGCTGATGCGCCTGCTGCCCGACAGCGGCCTGGTCAGCGGCGGCGACATCACGCTGGACGGCACTGACCTGCTGGGTCTGCCGGAGTCGGCGATGCGCGCGGTGCGCGGCGGTCGCATCGGCATGATCTTCCAGGAGCCGGGCACCAGCCTGAACCCGGTGCTGACCGTCGGCCGGCAGATGGTCGAGACCATCGAGACCCACACCGCGTTGCGCGGTGCCGCGGCGCGCGCCAAGGCCATCGATTGGCTGCACCGGGTGGGCATCCCCGAGCCGGCGCGGCGCATTGACGACTACCCGTTCCGCATGAGCGGCGGCCAGAAGCAGCGCGTGATGATCGCGATGACGCTGGCCGCCGAGCCCGACTACCTGATCGCCGACGAGCCGACCACTGCACTGGACGTGACGATCCAGAAGCAGATCCTCGATCTGCTGAAGGCTCTGCAGCGCGAGCAAGGCATGGGCTTGCTGCTGATCACCCATGACCTGGCGGTGGTGGCCGGCATCGCCGACCAGGTGGCCTTGATGTACGCCGGCCAGATCATCGAGCTGGCGCCGGCTGCCAGCTTCTTCAGTCAGCCGCAGCATCCTTATGCCCAGGCCTTGCTGCGCGCCTTGCCCGATGCCGGCCGGCGCGGCCAGTCGCTGGCGGCGATTGCCGGCACCGTGCCGCCGCTGACGCAGGATTTCACCGGTTGCCGTTTCGCGCCGCGGTGCGGGTTTGCGCAACCACAGTGCCACGTCAACCTGCCGGCGCTGCAAGGCAAGGCCGGGCGGCTGGTGCGCTGCTTGCTGCTCGAGCCTGGCGGGCCCGGCCTGATCGAGCTTGAGGCCGCCGCTGGTGACGAGACGGCCTACTCCGCAACGCCGGCCGGCGCCGATGTGCAGCCCGCGGCCGCGCCGCTGCTGCGCGTCAGCGGCCTGAGCGTCAGCTTTGTGCTGCGCAAGCCTTGGCTGGGTGGCCCGGCCAAGCGCTTCGACGCCGTCAAGGGTGTGTCCTTCCAGGTGGCGGCGGGGCAAACGCTGGCGCTGGTCGGCGAGTCGGGCTGCGGCAAGACCACCATCGGCAAGGCCGTTGTGCAGCTGCTGCGTGGGCAGGCGCTGATCGAGGGCGAAGCGCTGCTGGACGGCGCCAACCTGTTCGACCTGCAGGGCGCCGCACTGCGCGAGGCGCGGCGTGCGGTGCAGATCATCTTTCAGGACCCGTTTGCCTCGCTGAACCCGCGCATGCGGGTGGCGCAGATCCTCGACGAAGGCCTGGCCGCGCTGCAGCCGCAGACCACGGCCGACGAGCGGCGCACGCGGATCGAAACCATCGTCGAGCAAGTCGGCCTGCGCCGCGACGCGCTGCAGCGCTGGCCGCATGAGTTCTCCGGTGGCCAGCGCCAGCGCATCGCCATCGCGCGGGCGCTGGCGGTGCAGCCGCGGCTGATCATCTGCGACGAGCCCACCTCGGCACTGGACGTCAGCGTGCAGGCGCAGATCCTCAACCTGCTGCGCGAGCTGCAGCTTGAGCTGGGTGTGAGCTACTTGTTCATCACCCACAACATCGCGGTCGTCGAATACATCGCCGATCACGTGGCGGTGATGCGCGCCGGCCACATCGTCGAGCAGGGCGCCAGCGCTGAGGTGTTGTACCGGCCGGTGAACGACTACACCCGCACGCTGCTGGCGGCGGTGCCGCGGTTGGCAGCGTCGTGAGGCCGGCTCGATCAGACCGTGCGACCGGCCGCCAAGTCGGGCCTGCCCAGCTTGTTAACGGCGTGTAGGCGGCGTGATGGCGGCGTGTTGGCGGCGTGTAGGCGGCAACTTGCCAAACCAGACGCTGGCACCCACCAGCAGGGCACGGCAGGCGGCCAGGCCGGTTCATGTGCAGCTCAGTAGGTTGGAGTGGCAACTCCAACATTTGTGTGCCGGGGTCCGGTCATGCGAAGACGCGCCACCGCGAATGAGGAAGCGCCGTTGGAGTTCACTCTGTTCACTCCAACCTACAGAGCTCCAACCTACCGAGCTGAACGCGGCGCACGCTGGCGTCGAGGTCTGGTCAATGGCGCCGCGCCGCCGGGCACAATCGCGCGCCAGATTCGTCCGATCCGCCTGATCCGCCCGAATCACCCGACCCGCCACATCCGTCAACCATGTCACTGCCGTCATGACAAAGCGCCCCGTTTCTGATGCCCAACTTCCAGCCGGTGCCCAGCCCGGTCTGTTCGATGACGACCCGCAAGGCGTGCCGACCAGCGCCACTGCTGCGTCCAAAGACGCGCTGGTGGCGATCCAGACGCCCGCGGCCACGCAGAGCAAGGCGCAGCGGGCATTCAACCGCCTGATCGGGCAGATACGGGCTCAGCGCGAAGTGCTGGCCCAATGGCAAGCCTACGGTTTGCGCCACAACCAGCGCCTGGCCACCGAGCTGCAACCGCTGCAGGCGCAAGTGCATGCAGCCCGGCTGGCCTTGCTCAAGGTGCTGGACCAGTTGCTGTCCGGCGAGGCGGCCGGGCCTGCACTGACCAAGGCGCAGCGCCGCAAGATCAAGGCCTTGCTGCCGCCGTTAGCGCGAATGCTGCTCGAAGACGGGCCAGACGCCGAGATCGAAGCCCTCTTCGACAAGCACAGCGATGTTTCGCATGCCGACTTGCGCCAGGCGGAACTGGCCGAGGCCGAGGCCATCTTCGGTGAGATGCTGGGTGACGACGTTGTGCAGGGCCACCAGGGGCAATCGGTTGAAGACATGATGCGCCACGCGGCCCAGCGATTGTTCGACCAGGCCCAATCCGAGCAACAGGCCCAACAACAGGCCGAGCAACAGGCCCGGGAAGCCCGCCAGGCCCGCGCTCAAGCTACCGGCAAGGGCCGCCAGGCCGATGCGGCGCAGCAGCGCAAGGACGCAGCGGCGCAGCAGGCCAGCCAATCGGTGCGCGAGATCTTCCGTAAGCTGGCCAGCGCGCTGCACCCCGACCGCGAGACCGACGCCGCCCGGCGCCTGCACAAGACACAGTTGATGCAGCAGGCCAACCAGGCCTACGAGCGCAATGACCTGCTGACCTTGCTGTCTATGCAGCTTGATCTGGAGCAGATCGACGAGCAACACCTGGCCGGCCTGCCCGATGATCGGCTGGTGCACTACAACCAGGTGCTGCGTGAGCAATTGGCAGCGTTGCAGCAAGAGGTGGCCGCCCACGCGCAGCCCTACCAGATGATGCTGGCGATGTCGCCCTGGCAGCGCCAGCCAGGCCCGGCCGCGGTGGACAACGCCTTGACGCTGGACATCGCGGCACTGCGGCGCTGCCTGGCCGACATCCAGCACGACACCGCACAGCTGGCTGACCCCAGCACGCGCAAGGCCGCCATCGGCCGGATCGCATTGGACGATGCTGAGGACGAGCCCGACCCATTCGAGATGATGCTGATGATGGAAGCG
>JBBQZM010000017.1:0-33038 GCA_038207685.1 Burkholderiales bacterium | reverse complement strand
GTTGGTTCATCAATGCTTTTGACCGGATCTCGCGGCTTGGATATGCTATTGGCTTTGATGACAAAGCGCACAGGTGAGTCCGGAGGCGATACTTCAGCGACACTTGCGAGTTCGCGGAAGCCTCGGTCTGATGGCTAACGTAATGTGGGCCAACGTGAGAATGATTCTCCCGTTGGTCTAAATCGGACGGCATAGAAGGGCAAAAAGCACCACCCCCCCACTGGAAGGCCACCTTCGTCCCCGCTTTTGGGCGATGGTCGGGCCGACATAGGCTGCCTAAATTTGCTGGCATGAGCCGTCCTCCAAATCCACCGAAGTCGAAGCCTGCCGCGTCGACCGCAATGTCGGTCAAAGCGGCGCCGATGGTCAACCCCATTCCATTACACACAACTCACCCCGTCGCCAGAGTCACGCATGAAGCGCACGCCGGCGGCGAAATCCATGACGCGCTGCAGTCCGATCCAGATGGTTTTGACGCCGGGTTCACCGTCGCCCTTGCGTGCGAGGAAACCGCCGAGCATGGCCACGCGGCGCACTACCTCGTTGAGCGTGGGTGGTGCCGAGGGCGAGGGCTTGTTTGTCAACACGTACGCTGCCTTGATCTCGTCGGGCGCGAACATCAGCGAAGCTGGCAAGTCCGGACAGGTGCGTCCCAGCCGCATCAAGCGGGCAATCCGCCAGGACACCACCATGAACAGCGCCAATGCGCGCTCGATCTTGGGCAGGCTGCCCAGTTGCAGCGCCTCGACCCTGCAGCCCGTCTTGAGCACATTGAAGAACATCTCGATTTCCCAGCGCGCGCGGTACCACTCGATGAGTTCGTGGGCCTGCTCCAGCGTCGTGATGGCTCGGTTGGTCAGCAGGCGCCAGCACACCGGCTTGTCGCCGGCGGGCGCACCGACCTCGCTGGCCACCAGGCAACTCATCTCGATGGCCCGGCTGTCATCGTCATGATCGAGCCTGACGCGCTTGAGCCGCAGTTCCTGGCGCACCACGCGCGGGCGGCGCCCGGCGCGCGCGCCCAAGGTGAACTCGATCTCGCCGAGCACCGGGCTGGACTGCACCGCGTCCCACAACAGCTGCCCATCGGGCAAGCGTCGGTTGTGCTGCGAGCGCACCAGCAGGTCCACCGGCTAGCCCAGGCCCTGCGCACGCTGCATGAGGCCGAGCATGTCGCTTTCCCGGTCCCCGACCTGCACCAGCCCGGTCTCGGGTATCTCGGCCGCACGTTCGGCCAGCCGCTCGTAGCTCTCGATCCAACGCACGCTCTCGCAGACACCGCCACGCTGGCCATCGGCGGCCGCGCGGCTCTCGCGCCCACATCCAGGTATCGAGTACACCCAGCGGCTCGCGGTCGGTGCTCACCGCGTAGGTCGGGTGCAAGTACATGCCGCGCTGGGCTTCGTAGCTCAGCGGGCCCAGCCCCTTGATGGTCTGGCCATTGAAATCCAACTCCGTCGTGTCGTGCAGGCACAGCACCACGGGCAGCCCGGCCATGCGCTGTACCGCACAACGCCCGTGCGTCTCGATGATCTCGCGCCAGTCGCACCGCTCGTTGTCGAGCATGCGGTAGGCCGCTGCCGTGTCGCCCCAGCCGCCACACGCGCCCGGAATGCTCGCCGTGGGCTTGTCCGCCAGCTGCTGCGCGAGCTTCACCAGCCGCTTGTTGAGCCTCTTGTCGCCCAACTTCACCGTCGCAAACTCCTCCGCAGCCCAGCTCATCACTCGTTCCCTCTGTCAAATCATGGACTTGCAGCGGATAGATGAAGTTGTGTGTAATGAAATGGGCCAAACCAGCCACAACCAGCGTGTTGATGACAACCCAAGTGGCACACAACCTGCCTCCGTCCGCCTGTCCCTAGTAGTCCGTTCCGCCAAACCAGCGACATGAAATCGCGCCTTCATCCGCCATGCGTCGTTGCAAATCCGCGCCATAGCTACGGCTATGGCTGGGGTTTGCGCCTAGCCTGACGAACGAATGCATCGATTTCATTTGTAACCTCATTGGCGAAACGAACTACTAGCTTCACACGCGATGGAACGTGCCCGTTGTGCCAGCCACAGCAAGGCCCGCATCATCCCGCCCCTCGACCAATCTCGTGATGCACCGTCAACGGCCCCAGCGCCTGCTGCACCGCCGCCACCTGGGCGTCGTGGGCGGTGCTGCCGGCTGGCGCGGCCAGGGTCACGCGGATCTGTTGGCCGTGGCTGGCATCGGGCAGCACGGCCACGGTCCAGCCGCTGGCTTCGCCCAGCGCGGCCTGCAGCAACTGCTCGGCCACGCGGCGGATGGCGTCCACGCGCAGCGCGGGCTTGAAGATCTTGCCTACCGCCGTCAGTGGCATGGTGTCGATGAAGTGCAGCGCCACCGGCAGTGCGGCGCGCTCGGGGGTGTGCTGCTTCAGGTAGGCGATCAGCTCGGCGGCGCTGGTGGTCTGGCCGGGCTTGGCCTGCACATAGGCCACCGGCAACTCGCCGGCGTAGGCGTCGGGCTGGCCCACCAGGGCGGCCAGCGCCACCGCGGGATGGTGGTAGAGCAGTTCTTCCAGCGGCGCGGGGTCGATGTTGTGGCCGCCGCGGATGATCAAGTCCTTGGCGCGGCCGGTCAGCCACAGCGCGCCGTGCTCGTCCAGCCGCCCCAGGTCGCCTGAGTTCACCCAGCCCGGCCCGGCAAAGGCGCCCTGGTTGTGCTGGGTGCTGCGGTAGCCGTCAAAACAGCCTGGCCCGGCCATCGCCACCACGCCGATTTCGCCGGGCGCGGCGTCGTCATCGGCTGGCCGGCCGTCGGCGTCCAGCCGCAGCACACGCAGCCGGCTGTAGGGCAACGGCCAGCCGCTGGCGCCGGCCTGGCGCGGCCGGTCGGGGTAGCTCATGGTGTGCACGCTGGCAGTTTCGGTCATGCCGTAAACCTGCAGCACCGGCAGGCCAAACTGCTGCTCGCAGGCGTCGATCACCGCCACCGGTATGGCTGAGCCACCGGCCGACGCACGCTTCAAGCTGCTGATGTCGGCATCAGCCACCGGCACCTGCAGCACCGCGCCCAGCACGGTGGGCACGCCGCCCAGCAGCGTGGGCCGGTAGCGCTGCACCAGCCGCCAGATGTTGCGCACCGCCTGCGGATGGCGCCAGCCGGCGGCCGACAGCACCACCAGGTGGCCGCCGTTGGCCAACACCGAAAGACCTTGCGTCAGCGCGCCGCCCACATGAAACAGCGGCAGGCCAAACAGCACGCCACGGCCGGGCTCGGCCAGCCCCATCAGCCGCAGCGCCCAGGCTTGGTAGACCTGGTTGCCATGGCGATGGCGCACCAGCTTGGGCGTGCCAGTGGTGCCGCCGGTATGAAAGTAGCCGGCAATGTCGTCGGCCGCCGGTAGCCGGCCGCTGAGCAGGTGGCTGGCCGGCTGGCGTGCCAGCGCGCTATCAAAGTCGTCCAGCGTGATCTCGCCGGGCACGCTCTGCGGCACACCGCCCACCACCAGCACGCAGCGCAGATCGGGCAGCTGCGGCAAGATGGCCTGCACCTTGTCCCACAGCTCGCTGCCCTCGGCCGGCCCGGTGGTCACCAGCACTTGGGTGCCGGCCGCGCGCAGGATCTCGGCCAGCTGCGCCGCCGACAGCATCGGGTTCACCGGGTTGGCCACGCCTACTGCCTGCGCACCGTACAAGGCCACAAAGGCCTGCGGCAGCAGCGGCAGCAGCAGGCTCACCACATCGCCCGGGCCCACGTCCAGCCGGTGGAACAGGTTGGCCGCCTGGGTGAGCTTGCCGAAAAACTCACGGTGGCTCCAGGTCAGCGGCGCTTCGGCCGGGTCGGCATGGGGCAGAAAGTGCATCGCCGGCGCGTCGGGGTTCAGCGCCGCGCCCAGTTGCAGCGCCTGGTAGGTGCTGGCGGCGGCCACGCGCTCGGCCCAGGGCGCCTGGGCTTCGAAGGCGGCCACATCGGCGGCGCTGTTGAAGCGCGGCAGCTCGGCGCCGATCAGGCGGTCCAGCAGGTGGGCGCGATTGACGGGCGTGGGGGCGGGGGCGGGGGGGGCGGGGGCGGACATGCGGTGTAGGCTCCATCGGCAAGGCCCGCGCCACCGCGGGTCTGATGGGCAGTCTAGGCACAAGCGCCCGCCAGCGGCCCTGGGTCAAACCTGCAATTCGGGCGGGTGGCGCCCCGCTCGTCCAATCCGACGATGGGCGCAGGCCGGGGCGCTGCTTAGGATGTTTGCTTTCCCATTTGTGAGTGAGCCCACCATGAGCACTGCCGCCGCCGTCCTGATCGAACGCCTGCCCGACCATGTGGCCCTGGTCACCATCAACCGGCCCGAGGCCCGCAATGCCGTCAACGGCGACGTGGCGCGCGGCCTGGAAGCCGCCATCGACGAGACCGAGGCCGACGCCGACATCTGGGTGGTGATCCTCACCGGCAGCGGCAGCGATGCCTTCAGCGCCGGCGCTGACCTGAAGGCGGTGTCGGGCGGCCGTGGCAACGAGCTGCGCACCGAGCGCGGCGGTTTTGGCGGCTTTGTGCATGCCACGCGCAGCAAGCCCTGGATCGCCGCCGTCAACGGCCCGGCGCTGGCCGGCGGCTGCGAGCTGGCGCTGGCCTGTGATCTGCGGGTGGCGGTGCCCAATTCGCGTTTCGGCCTGCCCGAGGTCAAGCGTGGGCTGGTGGCCGCCGCTGGGGGCCTGTACCGGCTGCCGCGCGCCGTGCCACAGGCGGTGGCGCTGGAGATGATCCTCAGCGGTGACCCGATTCCCGCCGAGCGCGCGCTCACGCTGGGCATGATCAACGCGCTGGCCGAGCCGGCCGGCCTGCTGGCCGCCGCCCGCGCGCTGGCCGCCCGCATCACGGTGAATGCGCCCATCGCCGTGCGCCAGAGCCTGGGCGTGGCCCGCCAAGCGCAGGACTGCACCGATGCCGAATTGCGCGAGCTGTCGGTACAAGCCCAGCAGGTGGTGGCGGCCAGCGAAGACTACAAGGAAGGCCCGCTGGCCTTCATCGAGAAGCGCGCGCCGCGCTGGACCGGCCGGTGAGCCAGGCAGGCCAGGCCGCGCCAGACGAGCGCACGCCGGTGCTGGTCGGCTGCGGCCAGATCACCCAGCGCGAGAGTGATCCGCGCGCCGCACTGGCGCCGCTGGACCTGATGGCCGCCGCCGCGCAGCAGGCGGCTGACGACAGCGGCGCCGGCCAGCCGCTGCTGCAGGCGCTGGACAGCGTGGTGGTGATCCGGCTGTTTGCCGATACCAGCCACCGCTTCACCTGCCCGTTTGGCAGTTATGCCAACCCGCCGTTGTCGCTGGCCCAGCGGTTGGGCGCCAGCCAGGCTCGGCAACTGGTCTACACCCACCCCGGCGGCAACATGCCGCAGTGGTGCATCAACCGGCTGGGCGAGGCGGTGACGCGCGGCGAGATCGGCGCGGCGCTGGTGGTGGGCGCCGAGGCGCTGGCCACGCAAAAGGCCGCGCAGCGCGGCGGCATCACCCTGAACTGGGCTGAAGACCCGGGCGGCAGTTTTGAGAGCTGGGGCGTGGCCCGGCGCGGCTGGTCTGACGTGGAAGACCGCCACAACGCCCGCGCTGCGATCACCATGTACCCGCTGTTTGAGCACGCCATCCGCGGCGCGCTGGGCCGCGGCCTGGCCGAGCACCAGGCGGCGCTGGGCACGCTGCTGGCGCGTTTTGCGGCGGTGGCTGCGGCCAACCCGCTGGCCGACCGGCGCGCCGGCTACAGCGCCGAGCAGATCGCCACGCCGGGGCCGGGCAACGCCATGATCGCCCACCCCTACACCCGGCTGATGAGCGCCAATGCCTTCATCGACCAGGGCGCAGCGCTGGTGCTGACCAGCGTGGCGCGTGCCAGGCAGCTGGGCATCGCGCCCGACCGCTGGGTCTACCTGCACGGCTGCGCCGACGCCCATGAGCACTGGACGATCAGCGAGCGCCGCGACTACCACTCGGCGCCGGCGATGAAGCGCGTGTTCGAGCAGACCTTCGCGATGGCCGGCCTGCAACTGGCCGACATCGATGTCTTCGACATCTACAGCTGCTTTGCGTCGGCGGTGGAGGTGGCCTGCGATGCACTGGGCCTGGCGCAGGACGATGCGCGTGGCCTCACGGTGACTGGCGGCTTGCCGTACTTTGGCGGCCCGGGCAACAACTATGTAACGCACGCTATCGCCGAGATGATGCAGCGCCTGCGCGCGCGGCCGGGCCAGCGTGGGCTGGTAACGGCCAATGGCAACTACCTGACCAAGCACTCGGCCGGCATCTACAGCACCGACGCGCCCGAGCGGCCGTTTGCACCGCAAGACCCGGCGGTGCTGCAGGCCGAGGTCGATCAGATCCCCAAGCCAGCCTTCACCGATCTGGCCGAGGGCAGCGCCCAGGTCGAAACCTATACCGTGATGCACGACGGCAAAGGGCCGTCGGCGGCGCTGGTGATCGGCCGGCTGGACGACGGCACCCGCTTCATCGCCAACACGCCGCCCGATGCGGCGCTGTGGGCCGAGATGCAGACCGAGGATTTTCTCGGCCGGCTTGGCCGCGTCAACCACGACGGCGCACGCAACAGCTTCGTGCCGGGGTGAAGGCCGGGTTGAAGGCCGGGCTGAAGGCTGGCGCCGCCGTGCAGCGCCAGCGGCCGATCAGCCGATGCGCCCGGCTTGTTGCGCCACGGCGGCAGCCGCCGGCCCGCTGCCAGTGGCCACCAGCAGGTTGCGCGCCGGCTTGGGCGACAGGCCGATGACCTCGCTGCGCAGCAAGGCCTGGTAAGCCTCGGGCGTGAGCCCGGCATGTTGCTGCAGCACCGGCCAACTGTGCTCACCGAGCAAGGGCGCGGGGCTGGTTGCGCCCAGACGCTGCCCACCCTGCGTGATCGCCAGGCCGCACTGCCGCTGCGGGCCGGACACGTCGCGCTCAAGGTCGATGAAGAAGCCGGGTCCGGCGCCCCAGGACGACGTGGCCAGGTGCTGCGCATGCTGCACCGGCGCCGCCAACACCCCGGCCGCCTGCAGCAGCGTGGCGGACGCCTCGGGGCTGCGCTGGCGGCTCCAGGCGGCGATGGCCGCGTCAATCTTGTCCTCGTGTTGCTGGCGACCGGCCAAGGTGCGCAGCAGCGGGTCGGTCGCCCAGTCGGGCCGATCCAGCAGTCTGGCCAGCGCGGCGAAGCTGTCACCGCTGTCGATCGCCAGCGCCAGCCACTGGTCGCTGCCCGCGGCCGGGTACACGCCGTGCGGCGCCATGGCGGTTCGGCGATTGCCCTGCCGCAATTCGGCACCGGGCTCAAGCTGGTGGCGCAGCAGCGCCGGCGTGGTCAGCTGCAGCATGGCTTCGACCATGCTCAGGTTGACGTACTGGCCCTGGCCGCTGCGGCGCCGGTGCAGCAGCGCCGTCAGCAGCGCGGCGCAGCCATACAAGCCACCCACCGGATCGCCATGCGCCAGGTGGGTCATGGTGGGCACGGTGCCGGGCAGGCCGATGAAGCTGGGCAGGCCGCTGCCTTGCTCCAGCGTGGAGCCATAAGCGCGGGTGTCCGACCAGGCATTGCCGGTGCCAAAGGCCGACATCGAGGCCATCACCAGATTGGGCCGCACCTGGTCCAGCTGCGCATAGTCCAGACCAAACTTGGCCATCACACCGGCGGCCTGGTTTTCGACCACGGCGTCGGCGCCGGCCACCAGTTTCAGCGCCAGTTCGCGGCCTGCGGCGGTGGTCAGGTCGAGGCTCACACCGCGCTTGCCGCGGTTGAGGGCGTTGAAGGTGGTTGACAGTTCGTACTCGCGCCCTGTGATGAACTCGGGTGTCCAGTTCATGCCGCGCCACCAGTCGGGGTAGCGGGCGGCCTCGATCTTCAGCACCTCGGCACCCAGGTCGGCCAGCAGCCGACTGGTGAGAGGGCCGGCCCAGCCCATCGAGAAATCAACCAGGGTGATGCCCTTGAGCGGCGGCTCGACAGGCGCCGCGCCCGCGGCTGGCGCGGCCAGATCGGCAAGCTGTCCAGCAGGTTGTGCAGCAGGTTGTGCAGCAGGTTGCCCGACGGGCGGCGCATCAGCCGACACCGCCTGCAGCGGCGGCGCCAGCCGCGTGGCCAGCGGCGTGGCGCTGAGGCCGAACGGCGTGCGTGGCACGCGCAGCGCCGCGGCGCCGCAGTCCAGCTTGGCCAGCGACTGGCGCGCGCCAAACACCGGGTGCGCGAAGATGCCCTCGGCATCCGGCACAACGACCATCGGCACGCGGAATTGGCGGCCGACGGCGCCCCATTCGTCGGCCGTCTTCTGCGCCAGCGCGCGGCACAACACCTGCTCCACTTCGTCCAGCCGTTCAAAGCGCCGCTCGCGGGTGGCCAGGCCTTCGTCGCGCGCCTGCTCGTGCAGCGCCAGCGCCTGGCACAGCGCCCGCCACTGATCGGGCGAGGCCACGGTGATGCCAATCCAGCCGGTCTTGCAGGGGTAGATGCCGACCGGGCTGTTGGGCGCAAAGCGGTTCAGCCCCCAGCGCTTCATCGGCAGGCCGTCACGCTCGAAGAAGTGCACATGCATTTCGGCCATCACCAGGTTGGCCTCGAGGATGGACACCTGCATCCGGCGCGGCGCAGCGGCCGTCTGCGCACCCAGCAGCGCGGCGCAGGCCGCGATGTAGGCTGTGACACCACCCAGCGTGGTGGCCTGGCGGTCGCCGGCGGCCACGGGCGGGCCGTCGGTGGTGCCGGCCATCTGCATCGTGGCGGTCAGGGCCTGGATCATCAGGTCGCTGCCGCGCCAGTGCGCGCAGGCGGCACTGCTGCCGAACCAGGACAAGGCCACGCTGGCCACGCCGGGCTGCGCCAGTTCGGCGTCGAAGCCGGCGGCCTCGCCGACGATCACCAGGTCGGCGTCGCGGCAAAGCGCTGCCAGGGCCTGGGCATCGGCGATCGCCGGCAAATGCGTCTTGCCAGCGGCCAGGTAGGCCGCATAGGCCTGCTCGGCAGGCTGGTCCGCGCGCACGATGCCGGCCAGCCGGCGGTCTTCGTGCAGCGCGGTGACACTGACGCTGGCGCCGGCATCGGCCAGCAAACGACCGCAGTAGGCGCCGGCAGCGCCGCCGCCGATCTCGATGACCCGGGTGCCGGCCAGTGGCAGTGGGGTGTCGATGTGCTGTGGGGTAGCCAATGGGACTCCTGGAGACGGGGGCCGTTGCCTTGGACGGAACGCTGCGGCGCCCGCTCAGCGGCCGCTGAAGGCCGCCGGCCGCTTCTCGACAAAGTGCGCCACGCCTTCCTTGAAATCCTCGCTGGCGAAGCTGGCCTGCATCTCGTGGTTACCGACCTCGATCGCCTCGCGCATCGATTGCTGGCCCACGCCCCACAGCTGGCGCTTGATCACCGCCATGGACCGCGGCGAGACGTTGTCGGCCAGATCCAGCGCATAGGCCCGCACCGCGGCCATCAGCTCGGCACCCGGCACGACCTGGTCGACCACACCCAGGCGCAGCGCTTCGGCGGCGTCAATCTTGCGCGACGACAACAGCAGGTCCAGCGCCGCCGACAGCCCGACCAACCGCGGCAACGTGTAGCTGATGCCATGCTCGGCAATCAGGCCGCGGCGCGCAAAGGCGGTGGTGAACTTGGCTTCGGCCGCGGCAAAGCGCTGGTCGCAGTACAGCGCGTACACCAGGCCCAGGCCGGCGCAGGCGCCGTTGATTGCCGCAATGATGGGCTTGGGCACCGCCGGAAAGTAGGAATGCGCGGTCTGGTAGTCGGGGCTGCTGTCCGGATCAAACGGCGCCGGGCCGGCCTTCGGCACCTCGGCGGCAAATGATGCACCGCCGCTGGCGGTCCCTGCGCTCAGGCTGGCCATGTCGGCGCCGGCGCAGAAGCCCCGGCCGGCACCGGTGAGCACGATGACGCGCACCTCGGCGTCGTCGCTGGCCCGGCGCATCGCCGCGCGCAGCGCCTCACCCAGGCTGGCGGTGTAGGCGTTCAGACGCTCGGGCCGGTTCAGCGTGATCGTCGCGATGCGTTGCGACACGGCGTAAAGCACTTCGATATCGGGCATGGGCTTGGACATGGGCCAATCTCCTGGTTAGCGGGCACCGTGGTCGGGGCTGTTCAAGGCCGCATCGCCATCGCTGAGCGGCCGGCGGTGCGCAGTGGCTCGGCCAGCCGCGCAAAGTCGCACAGCAGGGCGCGGGTACGGCGCGGGTCGATGATCTCCTCGACCCAGAACTTCTCGGCGCTGCGAAACGGCGAACGCAGTGCATTGAGGCGGGTCTCGATCTCGGTCAGCTTGGCCTTGGGGTCAGCGGCGGCCTCGATGTCCGCGCGGTAGGCGGCTTCGATGCCGCCTTCCAGCGGCAGTGAGCCCCAGTAGGCCGACAACCAGGCATAACGCAGCGAGAAGCGTCCGCCCGGCTGGTGCGCCGCGCCGGCCACGCCAAAGGCATTGCGCACGATCACCGTGCACCAGGGCATGGTGCTCTGGTTCATCGCCGCCATCGCCCGCACCCCATGGCGGATGGTGGCGCTGCGCTCGGCCTCCAGGCCGATCATGAAGCCGGGGCAGTCCATCAGGTAGACCACCGGCAAATGGAAGGTCTCGGCCAGGTCGATAAAGCGCACCACCTTCTGGCAGGTGTCGGCGCTCCAGGCGCCGCCGTAGTGGTAGGGGTCACTGGCCAGGATCAGCACCGGGTGGCCGTCCAGCCGGGCCAGGCCGGTGATGATCGAGCGGCCGAAGTTGGCGCCCATCTCGAAGAAGCTGCCGGCATCGACCACCGATTCGATGATCGGCCGCATCTTGTAGACCTGGCGCCGGTTGCGTGGCACGGCCTTCATCAGCGATTCGTCGGCGCGCTGCGGGTCGTCGCTGCTGGGCAACACCGGCGGCAGGCCATGCACCGACGACGGCAGGTAGGACAGGAAGCGCCGGGTCTGGGCGAAGGCTTCTTCCTCGGTGTCAACCGCGTTGTCCACCGCGCCGCTGCGGGTCTGGATGTCGGCGCCGCCCAGTTCCTTCTTCTCCAGCGTCTGGCCCAACCGGGCCACCACCGGCGGCCCGGCGACAAACATCGCCGAGTGGCGTGTCATCACCGAAAAATGGCTGGAGGCCAGCCGCGCCGCGCCCAGCCCGGCCACCGAGCCCAGGCCCAGCCCAACCACCGGCACCTCGGCCAGGTTGGCCGTCATGCGCCAGAAGCCGCGGGTACCGCCGATGCCGCCAGGCAGGTTGGACGCACCCTTGGTCTCGATGGTCTTGACCGAACCGCCACCGCCCGAGCCCTCGATGATGCGCACGATCGGCAGCCTGAAGTCAGACGCCATGTCCTCGGCCATCAGCGGCTTGTTGCTGATCGAGGCATCGGCCGAGCCGCCGCGCACGGTGAAATCGTCGCCCACCACCACCACCGGCCGGTTGTTGATGTGGCCGCGGCCGAACACGCAGTTGGCCGGCGTCACCGCCTGGATCGCGCCGTCGGCGTCGTATTCACCGATGCCCGACAAGGCGCCCACCTCGTGGAAGCTGCCTTCGTCAAGCAAGTGGGCTATGCGCTCGCGCACTGTCAGGCGGCCGCCGTCATGCTGGCGCTTGACCTTGTCGGCACCGCCCATCTGCTGGGCCATCGCGGTGCGCTTGGCCAGTTCGTCGAGTTCGGGTTGCCAGGTCATCGCGCCTTGTCCTTGAGCCGTCGCCCGGCACCCATGCGCGCAAGGATTGCCCGCAGCCGCCGGTCGCCCCATTGGAGATCACACGTCCCGCTGACCGCAGTCGCCTGGCGGACGATCCGGGCCGGGGATTTCACGGGGCGCGGCCATCGGCGAGCGGGCGTACCGTGGGGCACTGACTTTGCCGTTTGGCGCCGCAGCAGGCTGCTGCGCGGCCCACGGCTTCACTGACCCGAAAGAAGCACCTCATGGCAATGCATCGCATCGAATCCCTGGTAACCGGCACGGTCTGGAAACTCGAGCGCCAGACCGGCGACAGCGTGAACGAGGGCGACACCATCCTGATCATCGAGTCGATGAAGATGGAGATCCCTATCGATACGCCTGCTGCCGGCAAGCTGCAGCAACTGCTGGTGGCCGAAGGCGAGAGCGTCACCGAGGGCCAGGTGCTGGCCGTGGTCGCCAGCTGATCCTCACGATGGGCTTTTGCCGCTGGCGCGGCGGTCGGCTATGGCTTGGCCGGCAGGTAGCCGTACCGTCCGGCAGCTGTTTGGCTCAGGCCAGGCTCAGGTGATCGGCGCAGGGTTGAACAGCACCAGCGCGTTGTGCAGTTGCCAGTGCTCGGCCCAGGTCTTCTTGCGGCCGCTGGCCACGTCCAGCATCAGGTGGAACAACGCCCAGCCCACATCCTCGACGGTTGCCTCGCCGTCGGTGATGCGACCGGCGTTGATGTCCATCAGGTCGTGCCAGCGGCGCGCCAGGTCTGTGCGCGTGGCCACCTTGATCACCGGCACGGCGGCCAGGCCATAGGGCGTGCCGCGGCCGGTGGTGAAGACATGCAGGTTCATGCCGGCGGCCAGTTGCAGCGTGCCGCAGATGAAATCGCTGGCCGGCGTGGCGGCATAGGTCAGGCCTTTGGCGCGCAGCTTTTCGCCCGGCGCCAGCACGTTGGCAATCGGCGCCGTGCCTGACTTGATGATCGAGCCCATCGCCTTCTCGACGATGTTGGACAGCCCGCCTTGCTTGTTGCCCGGCGTGGTGTTGGCGCTGCGATCAACGCTGCCGCGCTGCAGGTAGGCGTCGTACCAGGCCATCTCGCGAATCATGGCCTGGGCCACTTCGGGCGTGGCAGCGCGGGCGGTGAGCTGGTCAATGCCGTCACGCACCTCGGTGGTCTCACTGAACATCACGCTGGCGCCGGCACGCACCAGCAGATCGCTGCAAAAACCCACCGCCGGGTTGGCGGTGACCCCCGAGAAAGCATCGCTGCCGCCGCACTGCACACCCACCACCAGTTCGCTGGCGGGCACGGTCTCGCGGCGGCGGGCATTCAGCCGCGCCAGGTGGGTGTCGGCCTGCCGCATGATGGCCTCCACCATAGCCATGAAGCCGACATGGGTCTCGTCCTGCAGGCGCACCACGTCCAGCGCGGCACCGATCTCATCCGCCGCAGGCGCGATGGCAAAACTGCCCGGCGGCAGCAGGCGTTCGGGCTGCAGCTTCTCGCAGCCCAGGCTGACCACCATCAGCTCGCCGCCAAAATTGGGGTTGAGGCTGATGTTGCGCAGCGTGCGTATCGGCACCACGGCGTCGGGCGCGTCGATGGCCACGCCGCAGCCATAGCCATGTTCCAGCGCCACCACGTCATCGACATGCGGATAACGCGGCAGCAGCTCGGCCTTGATGCGCTGGACGGCGAAGTCGGTGACACCGGCCACGCACTGCACCGTCTGGGTGATGGCCAGGATGTTGCGTGTGCCCACGCTGCCATCGGCATTGCGGTAGCCCTCGAAGCTGTAGCCATTCAGCGGCGGCAGGGCGGGCGGCCGGGCGGTGGCCATCGGCAGGCCTTCCAGCCCGCGCGCATCGGGCAGCTTCAGCAGCCGTTCATGCACCCAGCTGCCGGCGGGAATGGGCCGCAGCGCCCGGCCGATGGTGATGCCGTAGCGTTGCACCGGCGCATCGGCGGCGATGTCGACCAGCGCCACCTTGTGGCCTTGTGGCACGCGGTCGATCAATGTCAGACCCGACGGCAGATGGGTGCCGGCGGCCAGCCCGCCGTCGTTGGCAACGATGGCGACGTTGTCGCGCTCGTCCATGCGGATGGTCAGCGGCGGGCGGGCGGTGGTGTGGGTCATGCGCAACTCCAGTCAGGGGTCATCACGGCGGCGGGCTGCAACCCGCTGGGCCCAGGATCGCCGATCCGGCTGGCGATTGTTGACCCAAAAAAAACGCCGCGGCTTGGCCGGCCAAGCGATCACCGCCGGGCGCACGCCGCGCTGGCCTTGATCCCGGCCACCCGGCGCCGCGGGCAGCGGCGGGCCGGGGGTCAGAACTTGTTCAGCGCCCGCAGGATCTTCTCGGGCGTGATCGGCTGCGAGGCCACACGGGCCCCCAGCGGCGCCAGCGCATCGTTGATCGCGTTCATCACCGCCGCCGGCGCGCCGGCCGTGCCGGCCTCGCCGGCGCCCTTGGCGCCGAGCATCGAACTCTTGGTGGGCGTCTGCACATGGGCGACCACGATATCGGGCATCTCGCCGGCCATCGGCACCAGGTAGTCGGCCATGCTGCCGTTGATCATCGAGCCGCTGGCGTCGTACAGGCATTCCTCGAACAGGGCGCCGCCAATGCCTTGCACGATGGCACCGCGGATCTGCTCGTCGACCAGCATCGGGTTGATGACGCGGCCGCAGTCTTCCACCGCCCAGTGGCCCAGCAACTTGACGAAGCCGGTCTCGACATCGACCTCGACATGCGACACCTGCACGCCATTGGTGAAGATGAAGGGGTAGTCGCGCTGCGCATAGTGGCGGGTGACCATCAGCTCGGGTGTGAAATCCTTGGGCAGGGTGTCGCTGCGGAAATAGGCCACCCGGCCCAGCTCGGCCAGTGGCAGCAGTTCGGCGCCGCTGTATGCGTCGACCACGATGCCCTCGCGCAGGCGCAGGCCGCTGGCATCGCCGCGCTGCAGGATCACCGCCGCGGTCTTGAGGATGTTCTCGCGCAGCACCAGACCAGCCTGCAGCACCGCCTCACCACCGATGCCGGCGCCGCGCGAGGCCCAGGTGCCACCGCCATACGGCGTGACATCGGTATCTCCAGTGACCACACGCACCCGGTCCAGCGCCACGCCCACCGCGTCGGCGGTGATCTGGGCGTAGATCGCTTCGGTGCCCTGGCCCTGCTCGCCGACGCTGGACATCACCGTCACCGTGCCGCTGGGTTCCAGCCGCACGGTGGCGCCGTCTTGCGAGGCGATGCGCGCACCGCCCACGCCGTAGAAAGCCGCGCTGGGGTTAGTCAGCTCGATCAGGGTGGCAATGCCGATGCCGCGGTATTTGCCCTGGGCGCGCAGCGTGGCCTGCTCGGCGCGCAGGGCGTCGTAGTCACACAGTGCACGCGCCTGGTGCAGGCAGGCCTCGTGCGACAGCACTTCCAGCTTGATGCCCGACGCGCCGACGGCGGGATAGGCGTTGTCGGGGATCACATTGCGCAGGCGCATGGCCAGCGGATCGATGCCCAGTTGGCGAGCCACACCATCGACCAGCGCCTCGGTCACCGCGCAGGCGATCGGATGGCCGACGCCGCGGTACTGGCAAGTGGGCACCTTGTTCTGGAACACCACCTTCAAATCCGCGCGATAGTGCTTGTGCTTGTAGGGCCCACCGGTGAGGTTGACCACCTGATTGCCCTCGATGCCGCTGGTGCGCGGGAACACCGAGAACGGCCCGATGCCGGTCAGGTCGTCGATCTCGAAGGCCAGGATGTCGCCTTCGGCGGTGGCCGCGATGCGCGCCTTGATGCGGTGCTCGCGGGCATGGATGTCGGACACAAACGACTCCAGCCGGTCGGCGACAAACTTCACCGGCCGGCCCAGCAGCATGCTCACCGCCACGGTGGCAAAGTCATCCGGATAGGCATGCACCTTGATGCCGAAGGAGCCACCGACGTCATGGCAGAGCACCTGCACCTGCGACTCCTGCAGGCCGAACTGCCGGCAATACAGGTCTTGCATCATGTGCGGCGCCTGCTGTGAATGGTGCACCGTGAGCCGGCCCTCGCCGGGCGCACGGCCAGGCTGCCAATGGGCAATCTGGCAACGCGGCTCCAGCGTCACCCCGGTATGCCGGCCGAAGACATAGGTGTCCTCGAAGACCGCGTCGGCGCGGGCAAAGGCCTCGTCCACGCCGCCAGTGTCCAGCTGACGCGCAAAGCACAGGTTGTCGCCCAGTTCGGGGTGGATCAGCGGGGTATCGGGCGCCAGCGCGGTTTCGGTGTCCAACACCGCGGGCAGTTCCTCCCAATCGACCACCAGCAGCTGCAACGCATCCTCGGCCTGCTCGCGCGTCTCGGCGGCCACCGCCACCGCCGGCTCACCCTGCCAATGCATGCGGTCGATGGCCAACGCATGTTCGGGCGCACTCTTGATGCCGGCCAGGTGGGCCAGCGTGGCCACCCAGGGCTTGCACAGCCGCGCCACATCCGGTCCGGTGAACACACCCAGCACGCCCGGCATCGCAAACGCCGCAGCCCTTTCGATGCCCAGGATGCGGGCATGGGCCACCGGCGAGCGCCAGTACACGACATGGGCCATGCGCGGCAGGCTCAAGTCGTCGACATAACGGCCCTGGCCCTGCACCAGGCGCTGCGCCGCGGCCCGCGGACGCGACACGCCGATGTGGCGCTGGTCTTCGGTGACATCGGCCAGCACCGGCAGAAAGGGCAGATCGCGCGGGCTGTTCACAAGGCCTCCTGGGGCACGGCTTCGATCCGGCCCTGGCGCTGGGCTTCGAGCACATCGCAGATCGCGTCGACGATGGCGTGGTAGCCAGTGCAGCGGCAGTAGTTACCGCTGATGCCGGCGCGCACCGCCGCGCGGTCGGCGTCGGGACAGCGCTCGACCAGATCGAGTGCGGTCATCAACATGCCCGAGGTGCAGTAACCGCATTGCAGCGCATTGCGCGCCACAAAGGCTTGCTGCAACGCCAACAGCCGCGGCGACGGCGCGGCTGTTTCGGCGGTCTCCACGCGGCGCTGGTCAGCCTGCACCGCCAGCACCAGGCAGCCGCGCACCATCTGGCCATCCAGGTGCACTGTGCAGGCGCCGCAAACACCATGCTCGCAGCCCAGGTGGGCACCTTTCAGGCCGCAGTCCTCGCGCAGAAAGTCCACCAGGTGGCGGCGCGGCTCAACGCTGCGGCTGATGGTCTCGCCGTTGACCAGCACGCTGATGCGTCGGGATTCGGGGTGGTCACTCATGGCAGTTCTCCAGTCTTCAGGCAGTCAGCCGCGTCAGCAGGCGCTTGGCCAGCACGACCGCCAGATGGCGCTTGGTTTCGGCGCCGCTGGTCAGGTCACCAGCAGGATGCAACTCCGACGCCAGGCTTTGCGCCAAACGCGCCAAGACGGCGTCATTCACGGTCTGACCTTCCAGGGCGCGCTCGGTCTCGGTCGCCCGCACCGGACGATCGCCCAGGCCCAGGAAGGCCAGCCTGACCTGATGCAGCCGGCCGTTGCGGCACAGCGCACGCGCGGCCAGGCCGACGATCGCGTAGTCGCCATGGCGGCGCGACAACTCGTCAAAACCCTGGCGCTCGTCGGCGGCCAGCAGCGGCAGTTCGCAGGCCAAGATCAGTTCATCGGCGGCCAGCGCTGTCGAGTACAGCCCGGTGAAAAAGGCGCTGGCCTGGACGCGCCGCTCGCCGCGCTCGCTGGCCAGCAGCAGCGTGGCGTCCAGCGCGGCGGCGCAGCAAGGCCACTCGGCCGCGGGGTCGGCAAAGGCCAGCGATCCGCCCAGCGTGCCGCGGTTGCGGATGGCCCGGTGGGCAATGTGCGGCGCGGCCTGGGCCAGCAAGGGCGCATGTTGCGCCACCAGTGGCGAGGCCTCGATCTCGGCATGGGTGCTCAGCGCGCCGATGCGCAGCACCCCAGCCTGGACGCTGATGCCGCGCAAGGCGTCCAGCGCGCCGATGTCGATCAGCAAGCTCGGCTCGGACAGCCGCATGTTCAGCGTGGCGATCAGCGTCTGGCCGCCAGCCAGCAGCCGGGCGTCATCCCCATGCTGGCGCATCAGCGCAAAGGTCTGCGGCAGCGAGGCGGCGCGCACATAGTCGAATGCAGGAGCTTTCATGGGGGTTCTCGCGAGGTTCAGCCTAGCCAGCGCGCCAGCGCAACACCGAAGCCGGTGGCCGCAGCGCCCAGCACAAACCAGGTGATGCGCAGTCGCTCGAGCGACGGGTGCCCACCCGCGCTGGATGCAGCGTCGGCCCGGGCCGACGGTACCGGTCCGATGGCCTGCGGCGCGGCGTCTGGGGCCGCCACCTCAGGCGGCGCGGCCGGCCGCCATTCGCGTTCCAGCGCATTGAAAAATTCATCGGCCATGCCCTGCGCGGCACCGTCGATCATGCGCCCGCCAACCTGGCCCAGCTTGCCGCCGATCGACGCCTTGACGGTGTAGTCGACCTGGGTGTCCTGCCCCAGCGCCAGCAGCGTGACCAGCGACTCGCCGCGCGCAAAGCCGGCGGCGCCGCCCGAGCCCTCGAAGACCATGGTGCAGCGCTCGGCCGGCAGCACATCGCGCAGCGACACCTTGCCCGAGAAGCGTGCACGCACCGGGCCGAGCTTGACGGCCACCCGCGCGCTGCGCTCGGTGTCGGAGATCTGAAGCACTTCCTCGCAACCCGGAATGCAGCGCTGCAGCACGGCAGCGTCGTTCAGCGCTGCCCACACCGCCGCTGGCGGGGCAGGTATGAGTCGGCGTCCTTGCAGATCCATGAGGCTCCGATCGCGGATGCGGGTTTGTCGGGATTGGTGGCTATTGAGCAGTCGCTCAACAATGTTCGCAGGATTAAGCAAATGGTCAATACCGCAAAAACCCGAGCCACCCGGCCTGCGCCCACCGGCGGCGCGGCCGTGGCCGGCGCGCCGAAGGGCGGCAGGGTCAAACGGCAACGGCTGTCGGCCGTGGAGCGCGAGCAACAGATCCTGGCCGGTGCGGTGGATTTCTTTGCACGTCGCGGCCTGGAGGCCCAGACCCGCGAACTGGCGGACGAGCTCGGCATCACCCATGCGCTGCTCTACCACTACTTCCCGACCAAGAGCCGGCTGATCGAGCGTGTCTACGAGCAAGTCATCGCCGGGCGCTGGAACCCGAACTGGGAGGCCTTGCTCGACGGCCCGCTGTCGCCGGAGGACAAGCTGTGCCGCTTCTACCGCGAATACCTGGCGGCGATCCTGACACCCGACTGGCTGCGCATCCTGGTGCACTCGGGGCTCTCCGACGGCCTGATTCCGGCGCGTTATTTCGACCTGTTGCGCGAGCGCCTGTTTCCGCGGCTGCTGCGCGAAACCCGCCGGGCCAGCGGCAACCGCTCACGCGCCGCGCCCACTGCGCAAGAGCAGGCGCTGCTGCTGGGTTTGCACGGCGGCCTGATCTACCAGCTCGGCCTGTTGCCGCTGGTGTATGGCCAGCCGTCCGCCACCCGTGGCGACGTTGCGCTGACCGACCAGTTCATCCAGGACATGGTGCAGGGCTACCTGGCGCAAGCCGCGCGCGCCGTGCCGCCACAACCTGCCGCCCGGGCGCGCAGCGCCGCGCCAGCGCACATCGACCCCTGACCCGAGACACACCATGCCACTGTCGCTCAACCACTTTTCGATCCGCAGCGCCGATCTGGCCGCCTGCCAGCACTTCTACACCGAGGTGCTGGGGCTGCAGGTCGGTCCCCGCCCTGAATTTCCGTTTCCGGGGCTGTGGCTCTACGCCGGCGACACCGCGGTGTATGCCAACGCCGTGGTGCACATCATCGGCATCGAGCCCAAGGACAGTGGCGGGCTGAGCGGCTACCTGGGTGACCGGGACAGCGCCCAGTTGACAGGCACCGGCGTGGTCGATCATGTGGCTTTCTTCGCCACCGGTCTGGCCGCGATGCGCGACAAACTGCAAGGGCTGGGTGTGACAGCACGCGAGCGCACCGTGCCTGGAATCGGCCTGCACCAGGTATTTCTCGACGACCCGAACGGCGTGGTCATCGAACTCAACTACCCGGCCAGCGAAGCCTGATACACCACACGCCATGGTCGCAGCACGCGTGATCGTGATCGGAGGCTCACTGGGCGGCTTGATGGCGGCCAACGTGCTGCTGCGCGCCGGCCACACCGTGCAAGTGCTGGAGAAGTCCGTAGGCTCGCTGGACGGGCGCGGCGCGGGCATCGTGACCCACAGCGGCCTGCTCAGCGCGCTGCGTGCCAGCGGTGCGGTGGTCGACGACAGCCTGGGCATCCAGGTGGCCCACCGCGTCGCCCTGGACGCCGACGGCGCAACCGCCGAGTGCATCGCCCATCCGCAGCTGCTCACCTCCTGGAGCCGCCTGTACAACTTGCTGCGCGCCGCGCTGCCTGAACCCTGTCTGCTGACCGGCCAGGAAGCCCTGCGACTGAGCCAGCAGCCCGACAACGTGACGGTGCACTGCACCAACGGCCAGCACCACACGGCTGAGCTGTTGATCGCCTCGGACGGCATCCGCTCCACCGTGCGCGGCGCCCTGGCGCCGCAGGCGCAACCCGAGTACGCGGGTTATGTGGCCTGGCGCGGCGTCTGCGACGAGGCCGTGCTGTGCGCCCGCACACGCCACAGCCTGTTCGAACACTTCGGTTTTGGCCTGCCCGACGGCGAACAAATCATCGGCTACCCGGTCGCTGGCAGTGGCAATACCACCCGGCGCGGCGAACGGCGCTACAACTTCGTCTGGTACCGGCCGGCAGAGCCGGATGAACTGCGGCGCTTGCTCACCGACGAGACCGGCCAGCACCACCCGAACGGCATTGCGCCGCACCGGGTGGCGGCGACGCAAGTGGCCCGCATGCGCGCCGATGCACGGCGCTTGCTGGCGCCGCAGTGGGCCGAGGTGATCGAGCAGACCGCGCAACCCTTTCTGCAGCCCATCCACGACCTGCTGTCCGAGCGCCTGGCGTTTGGCCGCGTGGCGCTGATGGGTGATGCCGCCTTCGTGGCGCGGCCGCATGTCGGCATGGGCGTGACCAAAGCCGGTGATGACGCCCTGGCACTGGCCGCGGCCATTCACCGCCACGGCGCCACGCCGGTGGCACTGCAAAGTTATGAAGCCGAGCGGCTGGGCCCGGGCCGCGCCGTGGTGGCGCGCGCGCGCCAGTTGGGCGCTTACCTGGAAGCCCAGGCGCGCAACCGGCCTGAGTTTGAACCCGCGATGCCGCAGCGTCGGACGCTGGATGTGCTGCAGCAGACTGCCATCGACCTGGCCATGCCGGCCTGATTTCCGCCCAAGAGCCCCCACCCACAGGAGACGACACCATGACGAGCCAGAACCCCAGCAACCCGCTGCGCCGCAAGCTGATCACCGCCGGCGCCGTTGCTGCCGCCGGCAGCCCGATGTTGTTCAACATCGTGCGGGCGCAGGGCGGCCCGATCAAGATCGGCTTCCCGACGCCGCTGACTGGCGCTTTCTCGGCCGAGGCGCAAGACCAGGTGCGCGCCGCCGAACTGGCGGTCAAGGAGTTCAATGCGGCGGGCGGCTACAAGGGCCGCATGGCCGAGCTGCTGGTGCGCGACACCAAGCTCAACGCCGGCGAGGCCGCTACACGCACGTTGGAACTGATCGAGAAGGACAAGATCGATTTCGTCGTCGGCTCCTTGTCGGCCGCCACGCAACTGTCGATCAACGCGGTGTGCCGCGACCGCAAGGTGCTGTTCAACTCGATCAGCCAGTCCGACACCATCAACGAGGCCAAGGACTGGAGCATCTACACCTTCCACGAGGCGCTGAACCCGCACCTCACCGCCGGTGCGGTAGCGCGTTATGCCTTTCCCAAGACCGGCAAGCGGGTGGCCTACCTGACCGCCGACTATGCCTATGGCCATGAGATGGTGCGCGGCTTCCAGCGCGCCGGCCAGGCCTTCGGCATGCAGACCGTGGCCGATGTGCGCCACCCGCTGGGCGCCGCCGACTACTCGGCCTTCCTGCCGCGCATCCAGTCGCTCAAGCCCGACGTGCTGGTGCTGTGCAACTTCGGCCGCGACCTGGTCAACTCGGCCAAGCAGGCCACCAACTTCGGCATCAAGGAAACGACCAAGATCATCACCCCGGTGCTGCTGTACACGGCACGCCAGGCCGGCGGCGCCGAAGCCTTTGAAGGCATCCTCGGCGGTACCTCCTACTACTGGGGCATGGAGGACAAGATCCCGGCGGCCAAGGCCTTCAACGATGCCTTCCGCAAGGCCTATGGCGGCGCCGTGCCCAGCGACTACGGCGCGCTGGGCTATGCCGGCATCAAGAGCGTGCTGCAGGCGGTGAAAAACGCCGACGCCACTGACTCGACGCGGGTCAGCATCGCGCTGCGCCAGCTCAAGTACAACTGGTACAAGGGCGACCAGTTCTACCGCAAGTGCGACCACCAGTCGGTGCAGTCGGTGGTGATCGTCGAGTCCAAGTCGAAGAACATGAAGGACAAGAACGACGTCTTCAACGTGCTGGCGATCGAGGCGCCCGACGAGAAGAACCTGCGCACCTGTGACGAGATGGGCCACAAGAGCGCCTGATGGCCAGCCGAATCGTGGAAGAAGGCGCCAACCATGGGTGACATCACCTGGTCCTTGCTGGCCTTGCAGGGTGTGACGGGCATCGCGCTGGGCGCCATCTACGCGCTGCTGGCGATGGGCCTGTCGCTGATCTTCGGCATGCTCACCGTGGTGAACTTCGCCCATGGCGCGTTCTTCATGGTGGGGGCCTTTCTGGGCGTCTACTTCTACGAGCTGACCGGCAGCTTCTGGTTCAGCCTGGTGCTGGTGCCGCTGGCCACCGGGGCGATCGGCCTGCTGACCGAGCGTTTCCTGGTGCGCCCGCTCTACGGCCGCGGCATCGACTACCCGCTGCTGCTGACCTTCGGCCTGAGCTATGTGCTGGTCGACGCCATGCGCTTTGTCTTCGGCATCGAGGGCCTGCCGTCGAACACGCCGGCCGAGCTGCGCGGCGCCACCAACCTGGGCTTCGGCCACTTTCCCACCTACCGGCTGTTCCTGATCTTTGCCGCCGCGGTGGTGATCGGCGGGCTCTGGCTGTTCATCGAGAAGACACGCTTCGGCCTGATCATCCGTGCCGGCGCGCGCGACCCCGAGATCGTCAAGGTGCTGGGCATCAACGTGGCGCGGGTCTGGCTGCTGGTGTTCTGCCTGGGCACGGCGATCGCCGGCCTGGCCGGCGCGCTGGCGGCGCCCACGCGGGCGGTCAACCCCGAGATGGGCATCACCGTGCTGGCCGAGTCGTTCGTGGTCACGGTGGTCGGCGGCATGGGCTCACTGCCGGGTGCGGTGGTGGCCGGGCTGCTGGTGGGGCTGGTGTTTTCGTTCACCTCGCTGCTGGCACCCGAGTTCGCCGAGCTGTCGATCTTCGTGCTGATGGCGCTGGTGCTGCTGGTGCGCCCGCAAGGCTTCTTCGGCAAAGCCGGGCTGATGGGCTGAGCGTGTGAGAAGCACAACACCATGAATGCGCTGGGCAACGCCATTTCCTTCGTCACCCGCCACCGCGTTGCGGCGGTGCTGGTCTTCCTGCTGCTGCTGCCGCTGCTGATGCCCTATGAGGCGCTGGCGGTCAATGTGCTGATCTTCGGCCTCTATGCGGTGGGCTTCAACCTGCTGTTCGGCTACACCGGGCTGCTGTCGTTTGGCCATGCCTCGTTTCTGGGCATCGGCAGCTACCTGGCCGGCATCGCCATCGTGCACATGGGCCTGCCCTGGTGGGCCGCCATTGCGCTGGGCGTGCTGTCGGCCACGGCCGCAGGGGTGCTGATCGGCCTGCTGGCGATCCGAACACGGGGCATCTATTTCTCGATGGTCACGCTGGCGCTCGGCCAGATCGTCTACTACGCCTTCTACAAGGCCGAGCGCTGGACCGGTGGCGAAAACGGCCTGCGCGGCGTGCGCGTCGAGACCATCGACCTGTTCGGCTGGCAGATCGACTTCGTCAACCCGACCAGCAAGTACTACGTGATCCTGGTCTTTGTGGCGATCGCACTCTGGCTGGTCTCACGCGTGCTGGCATCGCCGTTTGGCGCGGTGATCGAAACCGTGCGCGAGAACGAGCAGCGCGCCGCTGCCTGCGGCTATGACGTGGCCCGCACCAAGCTGCTGGCCTTCACCTTGTCGGCCGCCGTCTGTGGCCTGGCCGGCACGTTGCGCGCACTGCACTTGTCGGTGGTGCCGATCGACTCGCTGCACTACCTGCAGTCGGGCCAGGCGGTGATGATGTGCCTGCTCGGCGGCATGGGCACTTTCTTCGGGCCGTTTGTCGGCGCGCTGGTGTTTCTGCTGCTCGAAGACGTGGTCACCCACATGACGCGTTACTGGATGGCGGTGGTCGGTGTGGTCTTCATGGCCTTTGTGCTGTTCTTCCCGCGCGGCATCTGGGGCTCGACGCTGGACTGGCTGGAGCGCGCGGCGCTGCGCAAGGACGCCCCGTGAGTGCGCAAACCCCCATCCTGTCGGTGCACGGCGTCGGCAAACGCTTTGGCGCCTTTGTTGCCCTGAACGACGTGACGGTGGCCTTCCCGGCCGGCCAGCTCACCGCCATCATCGGCCCCAATGGCGCGGGCAAGAGCACCTTCTTCAACTTGATCAGCGGCGCGTTTGCGCCCAGCACCGGCCAGGTGGTGTTTGAGGGCCGCGACATCACCGGCATGGCCCAGCACCAGTTTGCGCGCAGCGGCATCGCCAAGAGCTTCCAGATCACCAATGTCTTCAAGCAGCTCAGCGCGCATGAAAACGTGCGGGTGGCGGCACAGATGCGCGTGGCGCGCTTCGAGCTGTTCAAGCCACGCAGCGCGCTGGCCGGACTGGCCGAAGCCACCGAGGCGCTGCTGGCGCGCGTGGGTCTGGCCGATGTGGCGCACAAGCGCGCGGCCGATCTGGCGCATGGCCAGCAACGGGCGCTGGAGATCGCCATGGCGCTGGCCGCCGACCCCCGGCTGCTGCTGATGGACGAGCCCACCGCCGGCATGTCGCCTGAGGAAACCATCGTGATGATGGACTTGATCACCCGCATTGCGCAGGAGCGCACCGTGGTGCTGGTCGAGCACAAGATGAAACTGGTGATGGGCATCTGCCAGCGCCTGGTGGTGCTGCATCACGGCGAGCTGCTGGCCGAAGGCACGCCGGCCGAGATCCGCAGCAACAGCGAAGTCAAGCGTGTCTACCTGGGGCAACACTGAGATGGGCACACCCCTGCTGCAGGTGGACGGCCTCAACGCCTGGTACGACCGCAGCCATGTCGTGCAAGACCTGTCCTTCCATGTCGATGCTGGCGAGATCGTCACCCTGATGGGCCGCAACGGCGCAGGCAAGACCACCACCTTGCGCACGCTGATGGGCCTGGTGGCCAAGCGCGGCGGCCAGGCCCGCTTCGACGGTCAGGACTTCCTGGCCGAGCCGGCGCACACCCGCTTCCACAAGGGACTGGCCTATGTGCCCGAGGAACGCCGCATCGTGCCGGGCCTGACCGTGCGCGAGAACCTGCAGCTGGGCATTCTGGGCAAGCCCGGCAAGCATGACCTGGCGGCCATCGTCGATGAGATCGCCGAGACCTTTCCGCGGCTCAAGGAGCGCCTCGACCAGGAAGGCACCTCGCTGTCGGGCGGCGAGCAGCAGATGCTGGCAATCGCCCGGGCGATGGTGGCCAAGCCGCGCATGATCCTGCTCGACGAACCCAGCGAAGGCATCATGCCGCTGCTGGTGTACGAGATGTTCGCGCTGTTCCAGCGCATGCGGGCGCAGGGCACGACGCTGTTGCTGGTGGAGCAAAACGTCGAGCTGGCGCTGGGCATCTCCGACCGCGCCTACATCATCGACCAGGGCGCCATCGTGCACAGCGGGGAAGCGCAGGCGCTGCTGGCCGACCGCGAAATCCAGGAGCGCTACTGCGCGGTGTGAGGCTGGCGGGCGGCGCCGGGCGCGCCGCCCCTCAGGCCCAGGCGCCGCCGCGCCTTTGGCCGCCGATCAAGCCAGATCGAAGCGGTCCAGGTTCATCACCTTGGTCCAGGCTGCGAGGAAGTCGCGCACCAGGGCCGCCTGGCCGTCGGCGCAGGCATAGACTTCGGCCAGCGCCCGCAGCTGCGCGTTGGAGCCAAACACCAGATCGACCACGGTGCCGGTCCACTTGCGCTGGCCGCTGGCGCGGTCGCGGCCCTCGAGCACACCTTCGGTGGCCGAGGGCTGCCACACCGTGGCCATGTCGAGCAGGTTGACAAAGAAGTCGTTGCTCAGCGTGCCGGGCCGCTGGGTGAACACGCCGTGCGGGGCCTGGCCGACGTTGGCGTCGAGCACACGCAGGCCGCCGATCAGCGCCGTCATCTCGGGCGCGTTTAACGTCAGCAGCTGCGCCTTGTCGACCAGCAGTTCAGCCGCATAGGGCGCCAAGCCTTGGCGCAGGTAGTTGCGGAAGCCATCGGCCTGCGGCTCCAGTGGCGCGAAGGCGTCGATGTCGGTCTGGTCCTGACTGGCGTCGGTGCGGCCCGGCGCAAGGGGCACGGTCACCGTCTGGCCGGCTTGCTTGGCGGCGGCCTCGATAGCCGCATTGCCGGCCAGCACGATCAGGTCGGCCAGCGAGATCTTCTTGCCGCCGGCGGCTGCGCCGTTGAAGGCCTTTTGGATGCCTTCCAGCTTGGCCAGCACCTGGGCCAGCTGCGCCGGCTGGTTGGCTGCCCAATCCTTTTGCGGCGCCAGCCGGATGCGTGCGCCGTTGGCGCCGCCACGCTTGTCGCCACCCCGGAAGGTCGAGGCCGAGGCCCAGGCCGTGCTGACCAGCTGCGGCACCGTCAGGCCCGAGGCCAGCACCTGGGCCTTCAGCGCCGCCACATCCTGGTCGTTGACCAGCGGGTGGTCCACCGCCGGCACCGGGTCTTGCAAGATCAGCACTTCCTGCGGCACCAGCTTGCCCAGATAACAGGCACGCGGGCCCATGTCGCGGTGCGTCAGCTTGTACCAGGCGCGGGCATAGGCGTCGGCCAGTGCCTGCGGATCGGCCATGAAGCGGCGCGAGATCTTCTCTCAGGCCGAGTCCAAACGCATCGCCATGTCGGCGGTGGACATCATCGGCGCATGGCGCTTTGTCGGGTCATGGGCATCGGGCACGGTGCCGGCGCCGGTGTCGCCCTTGGGCTTCCATTGGTGGGCACCGGCCGGGCTCTTGGTCAGCTCCCACTCGTAGCCGAACAAGGTCTCGAAGTAGCTGTTGTCCCAGGTCGTCGGCGTCGGCGTCCAGGCGCCTTCCAGGCCGCTGGTGATGGTGTCGCCGCCCGCGCCGCTGCCCATGCTGTTTTTCCAGCCCAGGCCTTGCTCCTCGATGCCGGCGCCCTCGGGCTCGCGGCCAACGTATTTCACCGGATTGCCTGCGCCATGCGCCTTGCCGAAGGTGTGGCCGCCGGCGGTCAGCGCCACGGTCTCTTCATCGTTCATCGCCATGCGGGCAAAGGTCTCGCGGACGTCGCGTGCCGAGCCCAGCGGATCGGGATTGCCGTTCGGGCCTTCCGGGTTCACATAGATCAGGCCCATCTGCACCGCCGCCAGCGGGTTGGCCAGCTCGCGGTCGCCGCTGTAGCGCTGGTCACCCAGCCATTCGCCTTCCGGGCCCCAGTAAATGTCTTCTTCCGGCTCCCAGATGTCGGGCCGGCCGCCGGCAAAGCCGAAGGTCTTGAAGCCCATGGTCTCCATCGCCACGTTGCCGGTCAGCACGATCAAGTCGGCCCAGGACAGCGCCTGGCCATACTTCTGCTTGATCGGCCACAGCAGGCGGCGGGCCTTGTCCAGGTTGCCGTTGTCGGGCCAGCTGTTGAGCGGCGCAAAGCGCTGCGCACCGGCACCGGCACCGGCGCCACCGCGGCCGTCGGCGATACGGTAGGTGCCGGCGGCATGCCAAGCCATGCGCACGAAGAAGGGGCCGTAATGGCCGTAATCGGCCGGCCACCAGTCCTGCGAGTCGGTCATCAGCGCTTGCAGGTCTTTCACCACCGCGTCCAGGTCAAGCGACTTGAAGGCCTCGCTGTAGCTGAAGTCTTCGCCCATCGGGCTCGACTTGGCCGAGTGCTGGTGCAGGATCTTCAGGTTCAGCTAATTCGGCCACCACTGCGTATTGGCGGTGGCGCCGGCCACGGTGTTCTTGGGTGCGCCGCCGGAAAAGGGGCACTTGGCGTCGTTGGTCATGGCAGTCTCCTGAACTGGGTGTAAAGGTAAGTGGGTCATAGCCCAGGGATCAGACCCGGATCGATCAACCTGGTTTTGGCAATGGCCGCCATAGCTTGGACGGGCCGCCGGGCTTCAGGTTCACGGCAGTTGAAGCCAGATCTCGTTGCGTCGCAGGAACCAGGGCGTGATGGGCGGGTCGTAGCGCGACAGCACCGGCTCGCCTGACCAGGCTATCGAGGCCGAGCGTAGCGCGGCCTCCAGCTTGGCCAGATGTTCCGCCTGATTGCTTTGCGACCAGAAGCCCGAGTAGCGGATCACCGCCACACGGCTGGCCGGCACTTCGCGCAGTTGCACACGGGCGTCCAGCGGCTCGGGCGCAGTGTCGAGCGTGACGTCCTGCGGCAGCACAAACTGCACCAGGAAACCGCCGCCGGGCGCGGCAGCCTGCGTCACCGGCGCGGTCATCGCCAGCTTGACCGGCACCGCCGCCTGGGTCACCGGTGCGGTCATCGCCATGCGCCGTTCACCCTTGTTCTTGCCGAAGATGTAGCCGGCCAGGATTGGAAAGGCGGCGCTGCCGGCGTTGTCAGCCGTGCCCTCGACCCGCACCTCGGCCACCACATAGGGCTGGTATTGGCGGATTTCGATGCCGTCGAACTGCTGCAGCACGCTGTAGCGGGGTTCTTCGATGGCGTGGGCGCTCATTGCCAGAGCGCCCAGCAGCAGGCCGAGCATTTGTTTGAACATGGGTATTGATCTCCAGGAAAGGGATGGGGGTTGCATGCGCGGGGCGATGCGCTGGCCGCACGGCGGGCCATCAGGCCGCGCGCTCGGCGGGCAGCACCAGGCCTTCGTGGCGCGCCACGCGCTCCAGCGCCGATTCGAACAAGGCGCGTGATGCGCCGGCCACCTGCTTGAGATGGGCGTGCAGCGCGGCATCGGCCGGGATGCGGTCTTCGCAATCGGCGCTGTAGGCCTCGAAGTTGGACAGTTGCAGCAGCAGTTCGGCCACATGGCGCGGGCATTCGCAGGCCACGGTAGACGACAGGCCGGCAAAGTCCATCAGCGCGGCGTCGTCAAAGCGCCGCGGCGCCACCGCGCCGGCGGCCCAGCCGGCGGCACCTGGCGCGGTGGCCTCTGCCATGCTGCTGCCATCGGGCGCCGCCGCCGAAGCCGACAGCCCGCGCAGGCACAGGCCCAGCGTCTCGTCGTCCAGCGGTTCGCGCAACAGCATCAGCCCGGCGTCCAGCAGCGCCTGCCTGGCGGACGCACCGGCAAAACGATAGACCACCACCACTGCCGCCGCGCCCCAGGCGCGCTGCGCTGCGCTCAGTGCGGCCAGGTCGCCCGCCTGCGGGCTGGCGGTGTGCCACAGCAGCAGATCGATGGTCTGGCGATCGGATGACTTGTCGCTGGCCGCCTGGTGCGCCAAGGCCAGGTCATCGAACACCGCCACCAGGTCCGGGTTGCGGCGCAAGGCTTGCCGCAACACCGGCCGCTGCAGCCGGCGCGCCAGCGCCGCGCCCACCACCAACAGCCGCCAGGGCACAGGCGCCGCCGACGCCGCGATCTGCCCGCCGGCCACCGTGGTGGCATGGGTGCTGGCCACCTGGTGCAGCGCCGCCATGTCCAGGGCCGCGATCGCGCCGATGGCATGGCCATGGTCGGTCAGCTGCTTGAGCAAGGCCAGACGTTCCACATCGGCGGCGGTGTACTGCCGGTGGCCGCTGGCCGTGGTGCCAGGCGCCACCACCTGGTAGCGGCGCTCCCAGATGCGCAAGGTCGAGACCGGCATGCGCACCATGCGCGCTACCGCACCACTGCGGTAGCGCGGTGCCGGCTCGGTGGCCGCTGGGCGCGGAGAAGGTGTGCTGATCATCACTTGGTTTGCATCGTTATTGAATCGTATTGGCGCGACTTGCCGCTGGGTCTATTTACCATGAACTCGTCTTGCATCGCTGCAAAGCCTATAGTAGGGAGGTGAAAAACGCAAACGCCTGCTCCATAACCCTCTATTACGACGGTGGCTGCCCGGTTTGTTCTCGCGAGATCGGGCTTTACCAACGCGCCGCGGGCGGCGACACGCTGCAGTGGGTGGATGTGTCGGCGGCACCGGCCGAGGCACTCGGTGCCGGCCTCAGCCGCGACGCCGCGCTGGCCCGCCTGCACCTGCGGCGAGCCGACGGCAGCCTGGTCAGCGGCGCGGCGGCCTTCATCAGCCTGTGGCGCGCGCTGCCGGGTTGGGCCTGGCTGGGCCGGCTGCTGGACCACCGGCCGGGCCACCACCTGCTGGAGGGCGCTTACCGCCTGTTCCTGGTGGCGCGACGTGGCTGGCGGCGGCCATGATCGTCCAGGCCGCATCACGGTGGGTGGCGGTGGTCCAGCGGGTGGACGCCCTGCAACGCCACGGCGCGGCCTGGCGTCTGAGCAGCCAGGGCCAGACATCTGGCCTTGCCGCAGCAAGGGCCGCTGGACTGCATCCAGCGGGTAGACCACAAGCCCCGCCGCGCGGCCGAACCCGGACTCGTCCGCCGGGTAGTCCACGCCACGGCGTCCTGGAGCCAACAACACCTGGACCCCGAAACAACGGTCGTGCAACAGCATTTGCTAGCCGCCCTCGACGCTCAACTCGGCCAGGCCTCACCCTGGCGCCATGTGCAGGTGCACCGTTGGTTGTATGCGCAGGCGCGGCGTGACGCGGCATCGCCCACGGCGCACTGCGGGTGGCATGCCGAATCCGGTCTGGGCGTGTGCGGCGATGCACTGGGCGGCGCAGGCGTCGAAGGGGCCTGGCTGTCTGGCAGGGCCTTGGCAACTGCCATGACGGCGGACAGCTTGCCGACAGGCGAGCGTAATAATCTTGCAGCAAAGCGCACGTCGGGTCCGCAGGCCCACGACGTGTTTGTGTTCCCACCCATCGGCCTGCATTGAAGTGAGATTTCCATGACCTCCAATCGACGTGTTTTCATGATGACCGTGGCCGCCGGCGGCGCCGCACTGAGCTTGGGCGCCCGCGCCCAGGCCCCCATGCTGAGCGAAAAAGACCCCCAGGCCATGGCGCTGGGCTATGTGGCCGACGCCGCCAGGACGGACACCAAGAAGTTCCCCAAGTTCGTCGCCGGCCAGCATTGCGCCAACTGCGCGCTGTACCAGGGCAAGGCCACCGACGCTGCCGCCGGCTGCCCGTTGTTTGCTGGCAAGCAGGTGGCCGGCAAGGGCTGGTGCAGCGCCTGGGCCAAGAAGGGCTGATCGGTCAGCCCGCATCGCGCCAACTCGCCATGACCATCCTGGCCTCGGAGGTCGAACGCTTCGACCGACTCAGCCGCACCTGGTGGCAGGAGCGCGGGCCCATGCGGCCGCTGCATGTCGTCAACCAGCTGCGGCTGGTCTGGCTGGTGGCGCGCATCGAGGCGCACACCGGCCGGTCAGCGGGCGCCGGCCTGGCGGGCCTGCGCATCCTCGATCTGGGCTGCGGCGGCGGCCTGCTCAGCGAGCCCCTGGCCCGGCTGGGCGCGCAGGTGGTCGGCATCGACGCCTCGGCCGGCAATGTCGAGGCAGCCCGCCGCCATGCCGCCGCCAGCGCAGTGGCGGTGGACTACCGCCACGGTGAGCCGGCCACGCAGTTGCGGCCGCACGAACACTTCGACGTGGTGCTGGCCCTTGAGGTGGTGGAGCATGTGGCCGATGTCGTCGCATTCCTCCGCAGCGCGGCCAACAGCATGGCGCCCGGGGGCCTGCTGGTGGTCTCCACCCTCAACCGCACCTGGCAGAGTTTTGTGTTCGCCATCATCGGCGCCGAATATGTGCTGCGTCTGCTACCGCGCGGCACCCACCGCTGGCGCCAGTTTGTCCGACCCACCGAACTGCGGCAGGCCCTGGCTGGCTCAGCGCTGGTGCAGCGTGATCTGCTGGGCATGCGCTACCTGCCTTGGTTGCACCGAGCGGCCTGGACCAGCAACACGCGGGTGAATTACCTCGCCAGCTTCAGCGCGGCGCCATGAGCCTATCGGGCTGGGGGTTCAGGCCGGGGCGGCCCTGAGTCGGCTCATTGTTCCGCAATTCCCCTCACCCCGACACCACCGCCGCCCAGCCTTCATGTGGGTCATGTGGAAGTGCTCTGTAGTCCAAGGCGGCACCCCGCATCATGGCGCCCAGGAGGCTGTCGGGCGCACCAGCGCCAGCTGGCGCGACTGCACCACCAGTTGTCCGCTGGCGTCCCATAGCGCGCCGTCCTCGATGACCCGGCCGTCGCTCAGGTCATGCGACCAGAACTGGCCGAGCAGCCAGCCCGGCACCGGGCGGCGGCGCAGGTGCACCGTGAGCTCGAGCGTGGGCACCCAGCCGACCATGCCGAGCAGGCCAAACACCGCCGGCGGAAACGCATCGGCCATCAGCAGGCAAGCCACGGCGTCGGGCGCGCGCTCGTCGGTGAATCGAATCCAGCCGCTGACCCTGGCCGCACCGGCCGCCCCCGGCGCGGCCTCGTCGGGGTGCAGCCGCACGTCCAGCCGGTCGAGGATGGCCAGCGTCACGCCCTGAGCCGGCGCTGATCGGGTAAGGCAGGCCTCGGGCGATGGCATGTCGGGCATCGGACGGGTGATCTGCGGCTGCCCCGCCGCATCGGGCTCACCCAGGTCGCCCATCGCGGCCAGCACTTCGAGCCGGGCGCTGCCCTCTTGCAGCAGGGTGGCGCGCAGCGTGCTGGCGCTGCGGCCGCTGCGCAGCAGTTGCACCTCGATGCGGCAGGGCTGTCCGGCCAGCCCTGGCCGCAGGTAGTGCACATTGATGCTCAGCGGGTCGGGCTGCTGGGGCACGCATTGGCGCAGCGCCTGCGCCGCCAACGCCAGCAGGTAGCCGCCATTGGGGTTGGCGCCGATGTTCCAGGCCGGCTGCACCTGGCCGGTAAACGCGGTGGTGTCACCGGCACGCACAGGCAGCGGGCCGAGCGGGCTGATCCGGGTGTCGTCGTCAAATGGGCTCATGCGCGCATTCTCGGCCCGCGTGCGGCCGCTGGTGACCCCAGAGGCTGAGAGGAGGCAATCGGATGCACCCGCGCCGGGGTGGCCAAGGGCCCTGAGCAAGGCGCGGCGCGCAGCCCGGACTCACGTCCGGGCAAGCGATGCAACGCCGCGCAGGGCCCTTGGGTACCCCGGCCCTTCGGGTAAGCCCCCAAAACAGCCCCACTCGTCGTTGCAAATGCTCGTTGGG
>JBBQZM010000016.1:0-33553 GCA_038207685.1 Burkholderiales bacterium | reverse complement strand
GTGGTTGGCAAAGGTGCTGGTGCCCATGTAGTGCAGGATCGGCTTGCCGCCGATCGAGAAGCGGCTGCTGCCGTCGGGCATCAGCCCCTTGCCTTGCGTGCTGCGGATGGCCTGGCACAGGTTGGTCTTGCGCGACAGGCAGAACTTGCAGTTGCGGCACTCGGGCGTGTAGAGCGGGATCACATGGTCGCCCGGCTTGAGCCAGGGCACGCCCGCGCCCACCTCGAGCACCACGCCGGCGCCTTCATGGCCCAGGATGGCCGGGAACAAGCCCTCGGGGTCGGCGCCCGACAAGGTGTAGTAATCGGTGTGGCAGATGCCGGTGGCCTTGATCTCGACCAGCACCTCGCCGTCATGCGGGCCTTGCAAGTCGACTTCTTCGATCGTCAAAGGGGCGCCTGCTTGCCAGGCGACGGCGGCTCTTGTCTTCATGCCTTGGGCTCCTTCTTCAGTTGCTGTTCAATGGCGTCGACAAACATCGCGGCGACGTCGAAACCGGTCTGCTTCATGATCTCCTGGAAGCCGGTCGGGCTGGTGACGTTGATCTCGGTCAGGCAGTCGCCGATGACGTCCAGCCCCACCAGCAGCAGGCCACGCGCGGCCAGCAGCGGGCCCAGCGCGTTGGCGATTTCCAGGTCGCGTTCGCTCAGCGGCTGGGCCACGCCCTTGCCACCCACCGCCAGGTTGCCGCGGATCTCGCTGCCCTGCGGGATGCGCGCCAGGCTGAACGGCACCGGCTGGCCGGCGATCACCAGGATGCGCTTGTCACCCTTGACGATGTCGGTCAGGTATTTCTGCACCATCACCGTCTGTGCGCCGCCCTGGTTCAGCGTCTCGGCGATGCTGCCCAGGTTGAGGCCGTCGGGGCCGACGCGGAAGATGCCCATGCCGCCCATGCCGTCCAGCGGCTTGAGAATGATGTCCTGGTGCTCGGCGTGAAAGGCGCGGATAGCCTCTTCGCTGCGCGTCACCAGCGTCGGCGTGATGAACTGCGCAAACTCCAGGATCGCCAGCTTCTCGGGATGGTCGCGCAGCGCCGCCGGGGTATTGAAGACACGCGCACCTTCACGTTCGGCCTGGCCCAGCAAATGGGTGGCGTAGAAAAACTCGCTGTCGAAGGGCGGATCCTTGCGCATCAGCACGGCGTCAACATCGGCCAAGGCCAGCTGGCTCTCGGCCACTACGTTGAACCAGTGCTTCTCATCGCCGGTCAGCGTGATCGCCCGTGCGCGCCGCGCCACCACGCGGCTGCCACGCACCCAGACCAGGTCGGCGGCCTCGCAGGCCCAGAGCTCGTGGCCGCGGCGCGCGGCCTCGCGCATCATCGAGAAGGTGGTGTCCTTGGCAGTCTTGAAGGAGACCAGCGGATCGGCAACAAACAACAGCTTCATGGTGAACTTGGCCTGTGGCCGGGGTAGGCGGCCAGGGCTAGCGGCCGGGCCGCCAGTGTTGCACAGCCAACGCGATGCTGCCGGCCACCACGCCCCAGAAGGCCGAGCCGATGCCGGCCACCGACACGCCTGACAGCGTGACCAGAAAGGTCAGCGCGGCGGCGTCGCGGTGGCGCTCATCGTGCAACGCCATGCTCAGGCCGCCGGCGATGGTGCCCAGCAGCGCCAGCCCGGCCACAGCCGCCACCAACTCTTTCGGAAAGGCCGCCAGCAGCCCCACCACCGCGCCGCCAGCCAGGCCGAGCAGGGTGTAGAAGATGCCCGCCACCAGCGGCGCGGTATAGCGCTTGGCCGGATCGGCATGGGCCTCGAGGCTCATGCAGATCGCCGCGGTGATCGCTGCCAGGTTGATGGCAAAGGCGCCAAACGGCGCCAGCAGCAGCGTCACCAGACCGGTGGCGGTGGTTACCGGCGACACCGGAATGGCATAACCCGCCGCACGCTGTGCCGCCACGCCGGGCAGGTTCTGTGAGGCCATGGTGACGATGAACAGCGGCAGTGCCACACCCACCACGCCGGCCAGCGTGACCTTTGGCATCACGAACACCGGCTGCGCCCAGGCCCAGTCCACGCCGCCCAGCGCCACCCTGCCCTGCGCCGCCGCCACCACGATGCCGGCCACCAGCACCCCCGGCACCGCATAACGCGGCCACCAGCGCCGACCAGCCAGGAAGGCGGCCACCATCACCAGCACGAGCAGCGGCGCACTGCGCACCGACAGCACCGCGTCGAGGCCGAAGCGGGTGAGCACGCCGGCCAACAGGGCCGCGGCCACCGCCATCGGCAGCTTGTCCATCACCCGCTCGAACCAGCCGCTCCAGCCCGCGGCGATGATCAGCAGCGCGCAGACCACAAACGCGCCGGTGGCCTCGCTCAGGCTGACGCCTTGCGTCGCCGCCAGCAGCGCCGCGCCGGGCGTGCACCAGGCGGTGAGCACCGGCATGCGGTAGTGCAGTGACAAGCCGATGCAACTGATGCCCATCGCCAGGCCCAGCGCCCACATCCAGGAAACAGTCTGCGCCGGCGTGGCGCCCAGCGCCTGCGCGGCCTGGAAGACAATGGCCACCGAACTGCTGTAGCCCACCAGCACCGCCACGAAGCCGGCCACCACGGCCGATGCCGACAGATCGGCCCACACCCGACGAACGCCCAAGACCACTCCCGATCCGCGCGGCAGGATGCCGCCCGGCGGCGAGCATAGCTGCCAGGCGCCGCTGGCCAGGCCACGCGGCAGGCGCGACAGGCGTGGCAGATAAAATTCCGCTTCGTTCCTGCCCGTCTGCACTGCCCCTGTGTCGCAAATCTGCCGACCGGTCCCGGTCAATCGCGGCACGGCCCACCCGCTAGCGCCCACGCCGCGGCGCCCACCCCCTCGGAGAAGCACCCGCATGGCCTGGCCCACAGCAAACCGCGGCACGGCGCCGCCCACTCCGGCGCCGTGTCGGACCGGTGGCCGGTCATGACCGCCAGCCTAGTCGATCTGGCGCTGGCCTTCGGCAAGAGCGCGCTGTTTGTGCTGGCCACGCTGCTGCCTATCCTGAACCCGGCGGCTACGGCGCCGATCTTTCTCGGCCTGACCGAGGGCGCGTCGGAACAAACCCGCGCCGTGCTGGCGCGGCGCATTGCGCGCAACATGTTCCTGCTGATGGTGGGCGCGATGGTGATCGGCTCCTATGTGCTCGACCTGTTCGGCATCTCGCTGCCGATCGTGCGCGTGGGCGGCGGCCTGATCGTCGCGGCCAATGCGTGGCGGCTGCTCAATGCCAACCACGCTGCCAGCGACAGCCGGCAGGCGCTGGCCGAGGGCTTCACGCCCGAACAGGCTCGGCGCCAGGCCTTTTACCCACTGACTTTCCCGATCAGCTGCGGTCCGGGCTCAATCGCCGCGGCGATCACGCTGGGCGTCACGCTGCACGACGAGCGGCTGCCGATGTCACTGGCGCGTTTTGCCGGCGGCACCGCCGGGCTGCTGGTGATCGGCCTGGTGATGTTCGGCGCCTTCCGCTACGCCGTGCAGTTGCTCAAGCCGCTGGGCGAAACCGGCACCGTGGTGCTGTTGCGCATGTCGGCCTTCATCCTGCTGTGCCTGGGCGTACAAATTGTCTGGGACGGCCTCAGCGCGCTGTTGCGCACACTCTGATCGCCCCCAAGGCCCAGCGTCGCGGCGCCCTGCCGCCCATCAGATCTCGATCTTGGCGCCCAACTCGACGATGCGGTTGCTGGGCAGGTTCAGGAAGTCGGCGGCACCCGCAGCATTGCGGTGCATGCTGGCAAACAGCTTCTCGCGCCACAGCGACATGCCTTGGCCCAGCGTGGGAATCACGATGTCGCGGCTGAGGAAGTAGCTGGTATCCATGTGCGGCAACGGGATGCCGCGGCCCTCCAGCAGCTTCAGCGCCTCGGGCACATCGGGGTCGTTCTTGAAGCCGAAGTTCAGCGTGGCCTGCCAGCAGTCATGGCCCAGGCTGTGCATCTCGACCCGCTTGCCAAAGCCGATCCACGGCACCTCGTGGTGGCGCACGGTGACAAACAGGTTGTACTCGTGCAGCACCTTGTTGTGCTTCAGGTTGTGCATCAGCGCATTCGGCGTCAGGCCGATGTCGGCCGACAGAAACACCGCCGTGCCGGCCACCCGCGTCGGCGGGCTGATGAACAGCGCGCCCAGGAAGCCCTCGAGGTCAATCGCGTCGTCACGCATGCGCTCGCTGACCAGCTTGCGGCCCTGCATCCAGGTCAACATCAGCGTGAACATGCCCAGGCCGATGACGATCGGGAACCAGCCGCCGGCCACCAGCTTGAGCGTGTTGCTGGCGAAGAAGGTGACGTCGATGACAAAGAAGAAGCCGGTGGCCAGCAGGGTAGGCAGCAGCGGGTACTTCCAGCCGTAGCGCAGCACGAAGAAGGTCATCACCGTAGTGATGGTCATGTCCAGCGTCACCGCGATGCCATAGGCCGAGGCCAGGTTGGTCGAGCTCTTGAACAGCCCCACCGCCAGCACGATGAACACCCACAGCCCCCAGTTGACGAAGGGCACGTAGATCTGGCCGGTGTCGCGCACGGAGGTATGACGCACCGCCATGCGCGGCAGGATACCCAGCTGGATGGCCTGCTTGGTGACCGAGAAGGCCGCCGAAATCAGCGCCTGCGAGGCGATCACCGTGGCCGCAGTGGCCAGAAACACCAGCGGCAGCCGCGACCAGACCGGGGCCATCAGGTAAAACGGATTGTCGATCGCCTCCGGCCGGGCCAGCAGCAGCGCGCCCTGGCCGAAGTAGTTGACCACCAGCGCCGGCATCACAAAACCGAACCAGGCGATGCGGATCGGCCGCTTGCCGAAGTGGCCCAAGTCGGCATACAGCGCTTCGCCGCCGGTGACGCACAGCACCACCGCGCCCAGGCTGATGAAGGCCACCAGCGGCTCTTGCACCGCGAAGTCGATGGCATAAGCCGGGTTCAACGCCACCAGCACCGCCGGGTTGGCCACGATGTGCGGCAAACCCAGCGCCACCAGCACCACAAACCACACCAAGGTGATCGGGCCGAAAAACTTGCCGATGCCGCCGGTGCCAAAGCGCTGCACGCCGAACAGCAGGGTGAGCACGACCAAGGTCAGCGGAATCACCCAGGCATGCAGCGCCGGCGCGGCGACTTCAAGGCCTTCCACCGCCGACAGCACCGAGATCGCCGGCGTGATGACGCCGTCACCGTAGAACACCGCGGTGCCGAACAGGCCCACCGTCATCAACACCCGGCGCAGCTGCGGCTTGTCCTTTACCGCGGTGGTAGCCAGCGCCAGCATGGCGATCAACCCGCCCTCGCCGTTGTTGTCGGCGCGCAGGATCAGCAGCACATACTTCAGCGAGACGATGACTGTCAGTGTCCAGAAGATCAACGACAGCACGCCGAGAATGTTCTCGGGCGTGGGCGTGACATGGCCGCCGCTGAAAACCTCCTTCATGGCATACAGCGGGCTGGTGCCGATATCGCCGTAAACGACGCCCAGCGCGCCGAGGGTCAAAGCTGCCAGTGCAGCAGGGGTCTTGGGGGCGTGGGCCGTGCTCACATGCAAGGGCGCCGCCATGCGGGGCCTGGTGTCTGCAAGCGCGCTATTCTGCGCCGGCATTGGTGCGGCGCATCCTGTCAGCCCCCAGCCGTTGTAAATATGCCTGCGGTGGGTTGACAGCGCAGGCTGCGGTCAGGCAGCCGGCGCAGCGCCGCCTCGGCGCTCAGCGGCTGGCCACCCAATTGCCATGGAACCCGGCCGGGATGACATGCGGCAGTCTGACCACCGCCTGCGGCGGGCCGGCAAAGTTCGCTGCGTCCAGGATCACGAAGTCGGTGCTCTGACTGGCGGCGTCCACCACATAGCCCATCAGCCAACCCTCGTCCTCGGCAGCGCCTGGGTGACGCGGCACCAAGACAAACTCGCTGGCATGGTGCTGCGGCCCAAAGTCGTGCACCTGCTTGCCGCCGGCAACCAGGTCGTGCTTGAACAGCCGCTGGTCATTGGCAAACCGGTCGTCGCCGTCGTGCTGCAGACCCACGGTGTAGGCGTAACGGTAGGGCTGGCCGATCAAGCGCTCGTCGGGCCGCGGGAATTCCTGCAACTCGGCGTCGATCACCCGGCGATTCACCTGACGTGCCTGGGGATCGATGGTCCAGCGCTCGAAGGCCGACTGTCTGCCATCCGGGCCGATCTTGCTCTCGGCGAACATCGTGGCATGGGCCACCACGTCCAGCGTGATGCGCCCGTCAGCGGTCTCGAAGGCATTGCAGGGGTGGAAAACATAGCAGGGGTCGACCTCGCACCAGACGATCTCGCTGCCCGGCGCGGTCTTGCCCAGCACACCCACGCGGGCTGGATGCGCCGGGTTCCACTGGTAGGGAAAGCCGTAGCCCGCCACCAGCGCTGACATCGAGAAGGTGACCGGCAGATCGAGCACCAGCACGAAGTGCTCGGTGATCATGCAGTCGTGCACGCTGGGGCCGTGGCGCACGGCGATCGCTTCCTCACGCGTGACCTGCCCATCGGCGCCCACCACCACGTGGCGCAGCGTGTTCTGGTCGACGCTTTCGTAGCAGATCGCGTGCAGTTCACCGGTGGCGGAGTCGAGGTGGCCGTGGGCCGAGAACGAGCCCTGCAAGCTGCCGTCGAAGGGGTTGTGGGCGACAGTCTGCAGTTCCTCGCCCAGTTCCACCGGGTAGCCGCCGGCCTCGACCAGCGCCCAGGTCTTGCCGCCATGGCCGACCACATTGGTGTTGACGGTGTCGCTGAAGTGGCGCGGTCCCGGTGCCGGCGGCTCGCCCAGCGCGTGGCTCACCGCGGTCGAGCGAATCCAGCGGTTGCGGTACCACAGTGCCCGGCCGCCCTGCAAGCAGATGCCGTGCACCATGCCGTCGCCCAGGAACCAGTGGTGGCTGGCGGCATGCGGTGCGGTGATCGGGTTGGGACCGATGCGGATGTAACGGCCGTCGAGTTCGGGCGGGATCGTGCCCTGCACAAGCAGATCCTGCAGCGTCACCTCATGGTCCATCGGCGCGTTCAGCCCGACCAGAAAAGGATGCGGTGTCTCGGGCTCGGCCATGCGCTGGCGGTTGAAGTGGGCCAGCTTCAGCACCCCGGCAGTCACGGTCTTGCGGATGACGCTCTCGATCACACTGGCCATGAACAACTCCTGCGACGGCGGGCGCCGACTTCTCACGCCGCCGATGTTGACGACAATCACATCATGGCGAATAAAGGTAACAGTGTCAACATTGACGCCGGCGCGACCACGGGCAAGCCCTATCACCATGGTGACCTGCGCGGCGCGCTGATCGAGGCGGGACTGCGCTTGCTGCAGTCACGCACCGCCGACGACTTGAGCCTGCGCGAAATGTCACGCGAGGTCGGCGTCAGCGCCACGGCGATCTACCGTCACTTCCCCGACAAGCAGGCGCTGATGGCGGCACTGGCGCACGAGGGCCTGGAACGGCTGGCAGCGGCCCAGCGTGTGGCCACTGCCGAGGCGGGTGGTGGCCGTTCAGGCTTCCTGGCCAGCGGCCTGGCCTATGTGCGCTTTGCCGCCGACCAGCCGGCGCTTTTCCGCTTGATCTTCAGCTGCGCCCAGAGCGAGGACTTGTTGGACGCGTCGATAGACACCGTGTCATCGGCGATGCAGGGGCTGCGCAGAGACATCGAGCGGCTGATGCCTGCGCAGCTGCCCCCCGCTGCCCGCAAGGCCGCGGCGATGCATGCCTGGGCGCTGGTGCATGGCCTGGCGCAACTGCTGTTGGACCGGCAGATCCCGGCCGACTGGGCGCTGATCGAACGCACGCTGGCGGCGGCGCTCAGCCTACCGGGGGCCGCGCGATAGGTTGCGCCGCTCGACAGCACAACAGCCTCTGTCGTCAACTCACCCACCAAGTTGGCTGCATCAGCTTGCGGCTCGTTGCTGACGTTCGGAACGTCCGCATTCAGTCAGGCATCCCGGCTCTGATGCGCGTGCCCGAGGCTGCCGGGCGTGCGGATCACTGCGTGTCCCCCGGCGTCGGCCAGGTTGCCACCAGGCCGCCACCTCCTCCTTTACCTTCGTGATCCGCACGCCCGACAGCCTCGGCCACCAGCAGCTGAGTGGCCCACTAACCAGCTGACCCGCGGCCTTGTGGCGTTTTGGCTTTGTTGGCGCTGCGACCGCAAAGCAGCTGCCAGCTGGCGAGGGCGGCCTCGTCAGCCTCGCGCCAAACTGAATTGGCGGCTGCTTTCCATCGAGAGCCAACGACAGCAACGATCCGTTTGCCGACGCTCAAGCCAGCGTGCTGCCGCCGATGACGATGAAAGCCTCCCAGGGCTCAAGACAGGTGGCCGGGGCCAACTGGCCCGATAGAAGATCGGCCCGGTTGGCCAGCAGAAGGCGTACATCGGTCGGCCAGGCGCCTTCGGGCAGATCCAGCGCCTGCGCCTGGCCACTGAGGTTGCAAACCACCAGCAATTGCTCATCCTGCCAGCGCCGCAGGTAGGCGGCGATATGAGGATGATCGGCCAGCAGCAACAGGGTGCGGCCATATACCCACACCGCATGCTGGCGGCGCAGCGCGATCAGCCGGCGGTAGTGATGGAACACCGAGTCGGGGTCGCCGCGCGCTTGCTCGGCGTTGATCTCACTGAAGTTGGGGTTGGCCGCCAGCCATGGCGTGCCGGTGCTGAAGCCGCCGTGGGCGCTGGCGGTCCAGGGGAAGGGTGTGCGGGCGTTGTCGCGGCCCTTGACGCGGATGGCGTGCATCACCTCGGCCGGATCCTGGCCGGCCTGTACTGCAGCGTGGTAGTGGTTGATGGCCTCGATGTCGCGGCAGTCCTCGATGCCGGCCAGCGGCGTGTTGGTCATGCCCAGCTCTTCACCCTGGTAGACATAGGGCGTGCCCTGCAGGCCGTGCAGCCAGCTCGCCCAGGCAGCGGCGCTGCGCACCCGCCAGCGCCCGTCATCACCCCAGCGTGACACCGGCCGCGGCTGATCGTGGTTGCCCAGGTAAAGGCTGTTCCAGCCGCGGCCGTCGGACAGCGCGTCCTGCCAGCGCTGCATCACCGCCTTCAGCTCGGGCAGGTGCAGCGGTTTGAGCGCCCACTTGCCGCCGCCGGGTTGACAGTCCAGGTCCATGTGCTCGAACTGGAACACCATGTCCAGCGCGCCGGTGTCGGGATGGGTCAGCGCCACGGCCTGCTCCGGCGTGCACAGCGGGGTCTCGCCGACGGTGATCAGTTCATGGCCGGACAGCGCTGCCTGCTTCAACTCGCGCAGATGGTCGAGCAGCAGCTCGCCGTGCACCACCATCGCAAACGCCGGCTGCGTGGCGCCGGGCTTGACCACCGGTGCATCGGGCAGATGGCCTTGTTTGTTCCAGGGCTTGGCGATCAGGTTGATCACGTCCATGCGCAGGCCGTCCACACCGCGCGCCAACCAGAAGCGCAGGATCTCATGCACCTCGGCGCGCAAGGCCGGGCAACGCCAGTTCAGGTCGGGCTGCTGCGGCGAGAACAGGTGCAGGAAGTACTCGCCGGTGGGCGGGTTGAAGGTCCAGGCCGGGCCGCTGAAGCAAGCTTCCCAGTTGTTGGGGGGCAGGTTGGGCGGGCCGCCGTCGGCGGCGGGTTCGCCCCAGATGAAGTAGTCGTGCCAGGGGTGATCGCGCGACTGCCGGCCATCGGCAAACCAGGGGTGCTGGTCCGAGCAGTGATTGACCACCAGGTCCATCAACAGCCGCATGCCGCGGGCATGCAGCGCCGCCACCAGCGTGTCGAAGTCGGCCAGCGTGCCGAACTCGGGTGCGATGTCGCGGTAGTCGCTGATGTCGTAGCCGTTGTCGGCCATCGGCGAGCAGTAGACCGGCGACAACCAGGCCACGCCCACGCCCAGCGCTTGCAGGTGGTCAAGGTGGGCGGTGATACCGGGCAGGTCGCCGATGCCGTCGCCGTTGCTGTCGGCAAAGCTGCGCGGGTAGATCTGGTAGACGACCTGGTCGTGCCACCACTTGGCGGGCGGCGGGTTCACGTTGGCAAGTCGACGGTGCGCTGGCAGGCCTGGCCTGCGCTGTCGAACAAGTGCAATTGATCCGGCAGCAAGCGCAGCGTCAGTGCGCTGCCGGCGGCGCGGCTGGCGCTGCCGTCCACTTTGACGGTGAGCGTGGGCAGGCCGTCACCAACGCTGACGTAGAGCAGCGAGGCATCCCCCAGCCGCTCGACATGCAGCAGTTTGGCCGGCAGGCCGGCGCCCTCGCCGCTGTCGGCGATCAGCAGGTGCTCGGGCCGCACGCCCAGTTGCACCGCGGCACCTGCCGGCAGGGCGCTGGCATCCACTGCCGCAGTCACGGGTTGGCCCGCGAGCTGCAGTTGCGCCGATTGGCCATCGGCCGACAGCAGCTGCGCCGGCAGCAGATTCATCTTGGGCGAGCCGATGAATTCGGCGACAAAGGTGCTGGCCGGGCGGTGGTACAGCGTCATCGGCGGGCCCACCTGGGCCACACTGCCGCGCTGCTCGATCAGGCCACCGGTGTGCAGCAGCACGATCTTGTCGGCCAGCGTCATCGCCTCGACCTGGTCATGCGTCACATAGACCATGCTGGCCGAACCCAGCTCATGGTGCAGCCGGGCGATCTCCAGCCGCGTCTGCACGCGCAGCGCGGCGTCCAGGTTGGACAACGGCTCGTCGAACAAGAAGACCTTGGGTTGCTTGACGATGGCGCGGCCAATCGCCACGCGCTGGCGCTGGCCGCCCGACAAGGCCTTGGGCAAGCGGTCCATCAGCGGCGTGAGCTGCAGGATGTCGGCGGCACGTTTGACCTTGGCCGCGACGGCCGCCTTGTCTGCGCCCATCACCTGCAGGCCAAAGGCCATGTTCTGCGCCACCGTCATGTGCGGATACAGCGCATAACTCTGGAACACCATGGCCACGCCGCGCTGCGCCGGCGGCAGGTCGTTGACACGCTTGCCACCGATCAGCAGATCACCCGAGCTGATGTCTTCCAGCCCGGCCACGCAGCGCAGCAGCGTGCTCTTGCCGCAGCCCGACGGGCCGACGAAGACGCAGAACTCGCCGTCTTCGATGGTCAGCGTGGCGTCCTTGATGGTCAGCGGCAGCTTGGGGCCGTAGCGCTTGTTGATCTGCTGGAAGTCGATGCGGGACATGAACAATCCTTTTCTTGGTATTCGGGGCGCCTCGCCCACGGCCTCGCAGAGCTCAGCCGCTTCGGCAGGCGCACGCCAGGACGCAGGTCCTGTCGTGTGTCCTGGCTCAGCCCTTGACCGCGCCAGCCGTCAGGCCAGAAACGATCTTGCGCTGGAACACCAGCACCAGCACCAACAGGGGCAGGGTGACGATGACCGAGGCGGCCATGATCGTGCCCCAGGGGATCTCAAAGGCGGTGGCGCCGGCGATCAGCGAGATGCCCACCGGGACGGTGCGTTGGGCATCTTCGATGGTGAAGGTCAGCGCGAACAGGAACTCGTTCCAGGCGCCCACAAAGGCCAGCAGGCCGGTGGACACCAGCGCCGGCCACAGCAACGGCATGAAGACCTGGAAGATGATGCGCCAGGGGCCGCAGCCGTCCATGATCGCCGCCTCTTCCAGTTCGTTGGGTAGCTCACGCATGAAGGTGGTGAGGATCCACACCGTGAACGGCAGCGTGAAGATGGTGTAGGGCACCACCAGGCCGATGGCGCGGTTGAACAGGCCCAGTGCCTGGATCAGCTCGAACATGCCCGACAGCACCGCCACCTGCGGGAACATCGACACCCCCAGGATAGCGACCAGCAGCAGGCCCTTGCCCTTGAAGCGGATACGGCCCAGCGCATAACTGGCGGTGACGCCCAGCAGCAGCGCCCCGGCCACGGTGATGGTGGCCACCATGATCGAGTTGGCCAGGTGGCGGCCGAAGGGCTGGGCGCCGTCGAACAGCGCGGTGTAGTTGTTGACGCTGGGGTTCTGTGGCCACAGGCCGGGGTCGAACAGTGCTGCGCCGCTTTTCAACGAGGTGCTCAGCATGTAGATGAAGGGGCCGACCGAGACAAAGACGATCAGTGCGGCGGCGGCATAGAGCAGGGCACTGGCCCAGGGCGCGCGGTGGTTCATCGGGATTCCGTCAGCTTGACACGACCGACCCGCAAGAAGATCACCGCCGCCAGCATGATGATCAGGAACAGTGAGGTCGATGCCGCCGAGCCGAAGCCGATGTTGCCGGCGTCGACCATCTCGCGGCGCACAAAACCCGACATGCTGATGGTGCTGCTGTCGTTGGAGGTCAGCACGTAGATCAGGTCGAACACCCGCAGCGCGTCGAGCAGGCGGAAGATCATCGCCACCATCAGCGGCTGGCTGATCAGCGGCAATGTGACCTTCCAGAACACCCGCAGCGGATGCACGCCGTCCACCTTGGCAGCCTCGTAACAATCCTTTGGCAGGGTCTGCAGCGCGGCCAGGATCAGCAGCGCCATGAAGGGCGTGGTCTTCCAGACATCAACAAAGACCACCGTCCACAGCGCAGTATCGGCGTCGGCGGTCCAGGCGATGTTCTGGCTGATCAGGCCCAGCGTCATCAGCCACTGGTTCACGATGCCGAACTGGTCGTGCAGCATCCAGCCCCACATCTTGGCCGAGACGATGGTCGGGATCGCCCAGGGCACCAGCACGGCGGTGCGCACCCAGGCCCGGCCCTTGAACTCCTGGTTCAGCAGCAGCGCCACGCCCAGGCCGGTGAGCGTCTCCAGCACCACCGACACCACCGAGAACTTCAGCGTGTTGAGGATGGAGATGCCCCAGTCGCTCTGCCAGAAGCCGTCGGTGTAGTTGGGGTTGAAAAACAGCCCGTACGGCCCGAAGAAGTTCTCCAGCCCGACAAAGCGGCTGGCCTCCATGTTGTTGATGTTGGTCTCGGTGAGGCTGAACCAGATCGACCGGCCCAGCGGCCAGGCCGCGACGATCAGCATCAGGATCAGCATCGGGGCCAGGAACAGCCAGGCGGTGCGGGCGCGCTTGTTCATGATCGCTCGGGTCAGGGGTTGGAAAGGGCGGCGCTCACCATTGCTCGCGACGCACCAGCTTGAGCTTGCCTTCGAGCTTGCGCACAGCGGCTTCGCCGCTGGCCTTGCCGGCCAGCACACTGTTGGCGGCATCCCAGAAAGCCAGGCTGACGGCCGGGTACTTGAGCCCGGCCACGCCCGACGGCCGCGCCACCGCGGTATTGAACATCGCCAGCAGGCCGCCCATGAAGGGGTTGCTGGCCAGCACTTCGGTATCCTGGTAGAGCGCCGGCCGGGTCGGGTTGAAAGAGCCCTGGATGGCCCGTTCCTTCTGCACCGCGGCGCTGGTCATGTGCATCACCAGGCTGGCGGCCACCTCGGGGTGCTTGCTGTACTTGGACACCGCCAGCTGCCAGCCGCCCAGCGTGCCGGCATGGCGGCCGCCTTCGACGTCGCCGCGCGGCAGCGGCGAGACGCCGACCTTGCCCTTGATCAGGCTGTCGTCCTGCTGCGCCAGCGCCCAGGCATAGGGCCAGTTGCGCATGAACAGCGCCTTGCCGTTCTGGAACACACCGCGCGCGTCCTCCTCGGCATAGTTGAGCACGCCGATTGGCGAGATGTTGCCCATGAACGATGCGATGGTGTCGAGCGCGCGGGCCGCCGCCGGGTTGTTGATGGTGATGGCACCCTGCGCGTCGACCAGGCGGCCGCCGCCAAAGCTGGCCACCCATTCCAGGGCATTGCAGGTCAGCGTCTCGGCGGCCTTGGCCTGGAACACAAAGCCCTGGAAGTCGCGCTGCCCGGCTGCGCGTTCGCCCGCCTGCACCTTCTTGGCTGCCGCTGCCAGATCGTCCCAGGTGGTCGGGGGCTGGAGTCCGTACTTGGCCAGCAGGTCACTGCGGTAGTACAGCATGCCGGTATCGGTGTACCAGGGCATGCCGACCAGCCGCCCGTTGACGGTGTTGTTGTCGACGATGGCGCTGAAGTGCTCGGCCTCGGCGCCGCCGCTGTAGGGCTTGAGGTCGATCAGGTGGTCCTTCAGGATGCCGGGCCAGATGATGTCGACCATGATCACGTCGATGTCGCTGCTCTTGGCGGCGAACAGCTGGCGGTACAGCGCCAGCGCCTCGGTGGCGCTGTTGGGCGGCGAATAGGTGCGCACCTTGTGCCCCGTCTTGCGCGCCCATTCGTCGGCATGCAGCTTGCAGAATTTCAGGTCACTGCCGCCGCTGCCGCAGGCAATGGTGATGGTCAGCGCCGCGGCCGGGGCAGCGCCCAGCAGCAGGCCCAGGCCCAGGCCGAGCGCGGCCACCAGGCGGTGGAGATAGTGGGGCGTCAAGGCGGGCTCCGGTGAAGGGGGTGCGACGGGCGGCAGGCGAGGCTCATGGCCGCACGTAGACCAGGGCGGTGCGCGGCGGCACAGTGAAGCGGCCGTTGCCAGCGTCGAAATGTGCCTGCTGTACGGCGCGGCGGTCAGCGGCACCAGGCGCTCGCTGCACCGGGTGCAGTTGCCAGGGCTGGCCGCTGGCGCTGCCGATGGTCAGCGTGTGCGCGCGGTTATCCACATTGAACAACAGCATCAGCCCGGCAAAGCCGGCGCCAACCAGGCCGCTGCCGTCGAGCTCGGCGACGATCAGCACCGGGTTCTGGCCGGGGCCGGTGTTGTGAAAGCGCAGCCGCCGCTGCACGTCTTCGCTGCGTGTCAGCCGGAACAAGCTGGAGCTTGCGCGGATGCGCAGCAGGTCGCGGAAAGCGTCGCGCGCAAAGGCGATGTCGGCAGGCTGGGCGCGCAGCCGTGGCGCGGCCAGCCGCGGCACGATCAGGGGGTACAAGGCGGCGTTGTCCTGCAAGGGTGGCAGGCCGCTGCCGAAATGGTTGCTGCGGTAAGTCCAGTCGAGCCGGTTGAACCAGTCGCCCGAGTTGTAGCTGTTGCCGTCCATCGACTTGCTGCGCAGGATGTCGATGCCGGCGTGGAAATAGGCCACGCCCTGGCTGAAGGCGGTGAAGGCCATGCCCAGCACCTGCACCCGGGCGCGATCGGCCGACGAGGTGGCCAGTGGCAGCTTGAAGGCGTTGACATCCCACAGCGTGTGGTTGTCGTGGTTTTCCACATAGTTGACCACTTCACCCGGCTGGCTGGCATAACCCGCGATCTGCCCGGCATACACCAGCTGATCACCACGCTGGCGCTCGCCGCCACGGGTGGTGAACACATAGTCGCGCAGCGTGCCGGCCAGGCCCAGTCGCACCAGGTCGGCCGCCGTTTCCAAGAGCGCGCGGTCGGGCGCGCCGGCAGCCAACACGGCCTCATTGGGCGCATAAAACAAGCCGTTGAGGTAGCCCTGCCGGGCCACCACCGCCGCCGGTCCATCGCCCACGCCGCCGCCGCGCAGCGCGTCGCGGCCACGGTCGCTGAAGCTGGCGATGCCGCTGCCGTTCAAGGACAGTTGCGAAGCCTGTACAAAGCGCCGGCCATCGGCCACTTCGCCAAAGTTCCAGCCTTCGCCCAGCAGGTGGATGGGGCGGCCGTTGTCGGCGGCCAGCAGCTCGCGCAGCGCCTCCATGGCTTCGCGCGGCTGGTGGCCCATCAGGTCGAAACGGAAACTGTCGATGCGGTACTCGCGGGCCCACAGCCGCACCGAATCAAGCATCAGCTTGCGCATCATGCGGTGCTCGGTGGCGCTGTTGTCGCAGCAGGTGCTGCGCTCCACCGCGCCCGCCGCATCCAGCCGGTGGTAGTAACCGGGCACGATGCGGTCGAGCACCGAATGCACATGCTGGCCCGAGGCCGACAGGTGGTTGTAGACCACGTCCATGCCGACCCGCAGGCCCAGGCTGTGCAGGCCCATCACCATCTGGCGGAACTCGCGGATGCGAAGCGCGCCGTCATCGGCCCGACTGGCATAACTGCCCTCGGGGGCGTTGAAGTGCAACGGGTCGTAGCCCCAGTTGAAGCAGTCGCGCGCGGCCACCGCCATCACCGCAGCTTGCTGGCGCTGACTGGCTGGCGGTGCGTCCGGCACCACCGGCGTGAGGCAGCCGGTCTCGGGCACGCTGGCCAGGTCAAACACCGGCAGCAAGTGCACATCGGTCAGGCCGGCGCGGGCCAGCGCCGCCAGGTGCTGCATGCCGCGGCTCTGCGGCTGGGCAAAGGCCGTGTACTTGCCGCGGTGGGCGGCGGGCACGCTGGCATCGCTGATCGAGAAGTCGCGCACATGCAGCTCATACACCGCCATCTCGGTGAGCCCGGCCAGTGCGGCGGGGCGGGGCGCCTGGGCCCAGCCGGCCGGCATGGTGGTGGGCGCGTCGAGGCGGCCGATCCAGCTGCGCCGCGAGTCGGCGCCCAGGCTGATCGCATAGGGATCGGCTACTCGCTGGCGCACCAGGCCTGTGCCGGGCACCCAGACATCCACCAGGTAGGCATAGCTCTGGCCGCTGAAGTCGCCGGCCAGCTGACCAAACCAGGCGCCGGTGGCTGGATCGCGTTGCAGCGCCGCCGCTTCGGCGGCTGGCGCGCGGTCGTCGGCATAGCGACACAACGCCACTTGCTGCGCGGTGGGCGCCCAGAGGCGGAACGCGGTGGTCGGCGCCGCCGCACCCGGCGGGCTGACCGACACGCCCAGATCGTCCAGCCGCTCGGCGGCGACATAGGCATCGTCCAGCGCGCCGGCCAGTTGCAGTGCGGTGGACTGCAGCACACGACCGCCGCTGTCCAGTTGCACCAGCAGCAACTGGCCGCGCAGCAGTTCGGGCAAGCGGGCTGCATCGGCCTCGGCCAACTGCAGCCGCAGGCCATCGGCGAGGTGACGAAAGCGCTGCTGCGTGGCGCTTGGCAAGGGTGTGGTCAGTGGCGCCAGGTCCAGTGCCGCGTCATGGCCGCCGGGCGGCTGGCCGGTTTGGGCCACCAGGCCGCCCGCCGCAGCATGCAGCAAGCGATAGCGGTTGCCCTCAGCCGCCGGTGCAACGCCCGGCCATTGCAGGCGCTGACGATCGAGCCAGACGGCGCGGGCCTCCCGGCTGTCGCGGCGGCTGTCGTCGGCCCGCAGCACGCGGAATAAGGCGGGAGCGTCGCAGTCGGCGCTGAACGGCAGGTCGGCAGCCGCTGCAGCCAGCGGCAGCAGGGCGGCCAGCGCCAGTAGGGCGCCCCTTGCCCAGTGGGCTACGCGGCGGGCAGGGCCGGCGTCGGGCAGGGGCTGCAGGTGGCGGGCGGGCATGGCGTGGGGGCACGGCAAATCTGCCGCGAAGCCAAAAATCATAACGTAGCAAAACTACATACCTCCATCTGGTTTCCCTGAATGCAGGGTAAATACGGAGTCCTGTGAGGATAGGTTGACGGGTGTTAATATGTAGTTTCCCTACATTTAACGTCGCAGCATGATGTCTGTCTGCCGCCGGATCGTGTCGTCGAAAACCGCCTCAGCCGCTGGATGTGTGCTTGCGGGTCTGCTGCTGGCGGCAGCCTTGAGCGGCTGCGCCACGCCGGCGCCGGCGGGACCGGACATCTCGGCAGTGCCCATGCGCGACAGCGGCAGCCCGCTCGAAGCCGGCTGGCAGCACGGCGCCTTCATGCAGGTTTTTGTGCGCGCCTATGCCGACAGCAACGGCGACGGCGTCGGCGATCTGCGTGGCCTGACCCAGCGGCTAGACCACCTGCAACGCCTGGGCGTACGTGGCCTCTGGTTGATGCCCATCCAGGCCAACGCCGACGGCGACCACGGTTATGCCACCACCGACTTCCGCGCCATCGCGCCCGACTACGGCACGCTGGCCGACTTTGACGAGCTGATTCGCCAGGCCCATGCGCGTGGCATCGGCGTGCTGATGGACTATGTGCTCAACCACAGCGCGGCCGAGCACCCGATGTTTGTCGACGCCCGCGGCGGGCCGGGCAGCGCCTTCCATGACTGGTTTGTCTGGCAGGATGAGGCGCCGCAGGGCTGGGACATCTGGGGCAAGAACCCCTGGTACCACACGGCAGCCTCCCCTTGGCTGCACCGCGGCGAGGTCAAGGATCTGCCGCCACCGCCGGCCGGCGCCCGGGGCTTCTACTTCGGCACTTTCGGGCCGCAGATGCCCGACTTCAACTTCCGCCATCCGGCGGTGATGGCTTACCACGCCGACTCGCTGCGCTTCTGGCTCAACCGCGGGCTCGATGGCTTCCGCCTCGACGCCGTGCCGCACCTGATCGAGCACAATGCCCGTGACTGGAATGACCAACCCGAGAGCCGGGCGCTGACGCAGCAGGTACTGGCGCTGATCACGGCCTATCACCATCGTGTGGCCTTTTGCGAGGCCACCGCCGAGCCGCGTGACTATGCACGGCCCGAGTTGTGCGGTGCCGCCTTTGCGTTCGGCATCGAAAACCAGTGGGTCAAAGCGGCGCGCGGCGAGACCGAGGCGATGGCCAAGATCGTCAGCTACCTGCGCTCGGCGCCGCCGACCATGGGCTTGTTTGTCTCCAACCACGACCAGTTTGCCGGCCGCCGGCTGTGGGACCAGGTGGACGGCGACGAGGCTCTGTACCGGCTGGTGGCCGCTACCTACCTGCTGATGCCGGGCACGCCGTTCATCTACTACGGCGAAGAAGTCGGCCAGGCCGGCGCCCAAGGCCTGCAAGGCGACGAGCAGATCCGCGGCCCGATGAGTTGGACTGCCGATGCCGCCGGCGCCGGCTTCAGCAGTGGCCGGCCGTTCCGCGCCCTGTCGGCCAACCGGGCAACCCACAACCTGGCAGCGCAACAGGCCGATCCCGGCAGCCTGCTGGCGCACTACCAGGGCTTGCTGGCGCTGCGCAACGGCTTTCCGGCCCTGGCCCGCGGCAGCTTCGAGCGGCCGGTGGTCGACGGCGCCACCTTCAGCGTGCAACGCCGGCTGGGTGATCAGCGACTGCTGCTGGCCTACAACTACGGCCGTCACAGTGCCACGCTGGCAGTGGCCGGCCTGCCTGCCGGCGCTGCGCTGCTGCCGCTGCGCCTCGGCCAGAACCCGACCCCGACGGCCGACGCCAGCGGTGCCACAAGCTTGACAATGGCCGCGCAGTCATTTTCACTCTGGCGCGTCTCATTGCCTTGAGGCCGCCCGAAGCGGCGGACTTGCCCCTTCACACGAGCCCTGCGAATCAGCCGATGTCCGACCCCACACCGCATGCCGCCGCACCGGCCGAGACCGCGCGTTATGCCCGCCGCGAGGCCGACTGGCGCAACGGCGCGGTGGTCTACCAGGTGCTGGTCGACCGCTTTGCGCCGGCCGCCAAGCTGGCGGCCAAGGCGCACCTCTACCCACCGCCGAAGCGCCTGCGCCGCTGGGATGAGTTGCCGCAGGCCGGCCACTACCTGGACCAGGCGCAGCTTTGGAGCCACGAGATCGACTTCTGGGGCGGTGATCTGGCCAGCACCGCGTCCCGGCTGGACCATGTGGTGTCACTGGGCGCCGATGTGCTCTACCTGAACCCGATCCATGACGCTTTCACCAACCACAAGTACGACGCATCCGACTACCTGCGGATCTCGCCCGAGTTCGGTGACCACGACGACTTCAGGCACCTGGCCGGCGCGGTGCACCAGCGTGGCCTGAAGTTGGTGCTGGATGGCGTGTTCAACCACATGGGTCGCCACTCGCCGAAGTTCCGCTCGGCCGAGGCCGACCCCAGCAGTCCTTACCGGGCCTGGTTCGACTTCGGCGACCAGCACGCTGGCGGCGCGCGCAGCTGGTGGCTGGCCGAGAACCTGCCCGAGCTGAACCTGGAGCATGCCGCGGTGCGTGCGCATGTCTACGGCGCGCCCGACTCCGCAGTGCGCAGCTACCTGCGCGACGGCGCCGACGGCTGGCGGCTGGATGTGGCGGTCGACATCGGCTACCGCTACCTGGCCGAACTCACCGCCGCCGCGCACGACGAGAAGCCGGGCTCGCTGGTGGTGGGCGAGATTGCCAGCTACCCGGCGGAGTGGTTGGGCTCGGTGGACGCGGTGATGCACTTCACGCTGCGCCACATCATCCTGCGTTGCTGCGATGGCAGGCTCGACCCCGTCACCGCCGGGCGCATGATCGAGCGCATGGTGGCCGAATGCGGTATCGAGCCGATGCTCAAGAGCTGGATCTACCTCGACAACCACGACACCGCCCGGCTGGCCACCACGCTGCCCGACGCGGCGCAACGCCGGCTGGCGCAGGTGCTGCAGTTCACCTTGCCCGGCTCGCCCAACCTGTACTACGGCAGCGAGTTGGGCATGGCCGGTGGCGAGGATCCCGAGATGCGCGCGCCGATGCGTTGGGACCTGGTGCACGACGACAACCCGGAACTGCAGTGGATACGCCGGCTGATCGCCCTGCGCCGCTCGCACCGGGCGCTGCGGGTGGGCGATTTCCGGCCCATCACCAGCCACCGGCTGCTGGCGTTTGAACGCCACACCGAGCGGGTGCAGGATACGGTGCTGGTGATTTGCAATCCGGGCAAAACCACCCTTACCGAGACCGTGCTGACCGGCAATTCGCGCTTGATGAACACCTTCAGATTGTTCGACTTGCTGGGCACGGGTGACGGCCCCTTGCGCGTGTTCTGCGGCATGGTGGAACTGACGCTGCCGCCTGGCGGCTTTGTGCTGTTGCATCCTGAGGTGCAGCCCGCCGGCGGCTACAGCAGCTACAAGCGGGTGCCTTGATGCGCCGTTGGCTGCGTGTGATTGCTGCGCTGGCCGGGCTGCTGCTCGCCGGCTGTTCGACCGGCGGCGCCACGCTGGCGGGCGCAACGCAGGAGGGCGCAACGCAGGCGGGCACCAGCAGCGCCACCGCTGCGTGCAGCCCGCCACCCTTGGGCGACACCGTGCTCTACCTGCGTGGCAGCATGAACCAGTGGCAGCCCGACGAGGGCAGCGAGTTCGCTTACCGCTGTGATGCCTACACCCTGAACGTCTCGCTCAGCGGCGAGCAGCGCTTCAAGATCGCCGATGACCGTTGGTCGGGCGACACCATCTTCGGCAATGCGCCGGGTGTGGCCACGGCGGGGCTGCCGTCGCGTTTGTCGCGCGGCGCCGGTACGGCTGAACTGCGGCTGGGCTTTGCCGGCGAGCAGACGCTGCGCCTGGTTCTTGACGCCGACGGCGCTCGCCTGAGCCTGGCGTCCGGCCAGATCGAGGACAGGCGGCGCCGCGACATCAACGATGCCGTGGCGCTGAGCCTGCGTCACGACTCACGCGCCCTGGCCGACAAGCAGCCCTTCGGCGCAGTACCGGCTGGCACAGCGGTGCAGTTTGGGTTCAGTGCCTTGGCTGGCGTCGAGCAAGCCACGCTGGTGATCGAGCGGCGCCGGCTCGAGGGTGATCAGCAGGTGCTGGACTACACGCCGCTGGTGCGAATGGCCATGCAGCGCAGCGCCGATGGCAGCGCCCGGGGACACGAACGCTTCAGCGCCAGCCACCGCTTTGACGACATCGGCGTCTACGGCTATTGGTTCGAGGTTCGCATCGCCGGCCAGGCGTATGTGCTGCAGAACAACGCCGACACCATCCCCTGGACCCGCGAGAAAGGCAGCAACGGCCTGGCCCAGGTGGCTTGGCTGCCTGCCAATACGCGGCACCTGCGCCGCCTGCGGCTGAGCGTCTACCAGCCCGATTTCAAGACGCCCGACTGGGCGGCTGACGCGGTGTATTACTACGTCTTCCCCGAACGTTTTCGCAACGGTGACAAGACCAATGACCCGATGCCCGGCAGCCGGCGCTACCAGAACCACGACATCGAGCGCCATGCCCGCTGGTTGTCCACGCCCTTCAAGCCCGGCAGTGGTGACGGCTCGGATACGGTCTACAACAACGACTTCTTCGGCGGCGATCTGGCCGGGCTGATAGACAAGCTGGGTGACATCCGCGATCTCGGCGCCAACACCCTCTACTTGACGCCGATCTTCGCCAGTGCCAGCAACCACCGCTACGACACCGCTGACTTCCACCGTGTCGATCCGGCGCTGGGCAGCAATGCCGACTTCGAGCGCCTGACACGTGAAGCGGCCAAGCTGGGTCTGCGCGTCATCGTCGACACCTCGCTCAACCACACCGGCAGAGACTCGATCTACTTCGATCGCTTTGGCAACCATGCCGTCGGGCCCAGCGGCCAGCCCAACCTGGGCGCCTTTGCCAACGGCCGCATCCAGCCCAAATCGCCCTGGGCCAGTTGGTACCGCTTCGACAGCAGCCAGTCCGACCCCGACCGCCAATACAAAGGCTGGGCCGGCGTGATCGACCTGCCTGAGCTGGACAAGAACGCGCCGGCCTGGCGCGACTTTGCCTATCGCGCACCCGATTCGGTGACCCGCCGCTGGCTGCAGGCGGGTGCGGCCGGCTGGCGCATGGACGTGGCGCCGGTGGTGCCCGACGACTTCTGGCGCGCGTGGCGCAGCGTGGTCAAGACGACCGACCCGCAGGCCATCACCATCGCCGAGACCTGGTTTGATGCCAGCCACCATCTGCTGGGTGACATGTTCGATTCGACGATGAACTACATCTTTCGCAGCGTGGTGCTCGATTACGCCGCGGGCGGCGCGGCCAGCGCGGCGGCCGGGCCGCTGGAACTGCTGCGCGAGCTGTACCCGCCGCCGGCCTTTCATGCGCTGATGAACCTGTTGTCCAGCCATGACCAGCCCCGGGCGCTGCACCACTTTGGCGACACCCGCATCGGTGGCGCGCCGGTGGACGCCGCCACCGTGGCGTTGGCCAAGCGCCGGTTGCGGCTGGCCGTGCTGCTGCAGATGAGCTACCCCGGCGCGCCGGCGGTGTACTACGGCGACGAGGTCGGGCTGACCGGCGGCGACGATCCCTACAACCGCGCGCCCTATCCCTGGCCCGACGAAGGGGGTGAGCCCGACGTGGCGCTGTGGGCCGATTTCAAGCAGATGACCGCAATGCGCCAGGCGCATCCGGTGCTGCGCCGCGGCACGCTGCTGGCACCGCTGCATGCCGATGACGCGGTGCTGGTGCTGGCGCGCCGGTGGGGTGAGGGTGCGGCGGCGCGTTGGGCGGTCGCCGCCTTCAACAATGCCGATAGCGAACGTAGCGTGACGGTAAATCTGCCACCGGACGCCCCCGCCGGGCGCTGGGCCGCGGCCTGGGGCGGCGATGCGGCCGAGGCCGCCGCCGGTCGCCTCACGCTGCGGCTGCCGGCGATAGGTGGGCGGGTGCTGGTATCGCCCTGAAGCTGGGCGCCTGAATCAGGGCCGGATCGCCGTCTCGGCGTCGGCATCCGCCGCGGCCTTGGCCTCGGCCTCGGCTGCGGCTGCGGCTGTAGCGCGCCTGCGGGCGCCACCCGATTCGCGCCGGGCCAGCCAGATCGTCGCGGCGCTGATCACCGTGCCGCCGATCAATGTCGACTGGCTGGGCACATTGGAGAACAGCAGAAAGCCCATCAGCGCCGACCACAGCAGGTCAAGGAACTTGGCCGATTGCGTGGCCGAGATGTCGGCCGCGGCGAATGACCGCGTCAGACAGTAGTGGCCGGCGCTGCCCAGCACGCCGGCCACCACAAAGCCCAGCCACTGCCAGGCGTTGAGGTTTTCCCAGGTCCACAGCGCCAGCGGCAGGGTGATGATCGACACGGTGATCGACTGCCAGACCAGGATCACGCCGGGCGTCTCGTAGCGGGTCATCGCCTTGGTCAGCAGGAAGGACACCGCAAACACCGGCGCTGCCGCCAGCATCACCAGGTGGTACCAGCCGCCGGTGCCCGACAGTTTGGGGCCGACCACGATCATCACGCCGCCAAAGCCCAGCGCAACCGCCACCCAGCGTTCCCAGCGCATCGGCTCCTTGAAGAACAGGTAGGCGCCGATCATGATGAAGATCGGGCCGGTGAAGCCGATGGCGGTCATGTCGGCCAGTGGAATCTTCGGCAGCGCGGTGAACCACAGGCACAGTCCCAGCGTGTGCGCCGCGCCGCGGGTGAACTGGTCGCCTAAACGTTTAGGCTTGAAGTTGCCAAAACCGCTGCGCCACAGCAGCGGCAACAACACCAGCAGGCCGAAGAAGTAGCGCAGGAACTGGGCCTGGAAGGGGTCGATCTGCAGCGTCAGCAAGCGCAACAGCGCGTTGAGCATGCTGAACAGCAGACCGGCGGCGCTGGTCCAGAGCAGGCCGCGGGTGGTGGGGCTCCAGGTCTGGCTGCGCGCCGCCAGCGCACCACGGTAACGGGACAAGGTCATGAACGGGTTCGACAGCAGGCGGATGGTCACAGCCGCTGAGGGTCACCCGTGAGCCCGGAATGGGCTGTCATGCCGGGGACAAGCCGGCTGCCCAGGGTCTTTGCAGACCTGCCGCTGTGGCGCCTCCGGTGCAAGCTTCAGTGTCAAGCCGGCGAGTCGAGGGTCGAGGTCGGCTGGGCTACGTCGCGCAGGCGGCCGGTGTAGTGCCCGCCTGAGGGGTGACAGGTTGGCTGGCTCCCCCCAGGCCCTGTGTAGACCGGCATGGCGGCAGCGTTGAGGTTGCCACCGAGTGGCAAGGCTCGCGCGCGGCTGTTGTGCCGATATCAGGGAACTCCGACGATGAACGGCACGTTGAAGGTCTGCCCGCCGGCGGTGACCTGAATACGCCCGAGCAGGCTGCTGCCCGATTGAAACACCCCTGGCGCGCCCGCGCGTACGGTCCAGCGCAGGCGGTAGGTCGGAAGCCCCAGGCTCAGCAGCTTGCCCAGGCTGCCGTACAGCGGCAACAACTGCTCGGCGGCGTCGGCGTAGAGGAAGGCGCCGCCAGTCTGATTGGCCAGTTCGCCCAGGGCGGCGACATCGATGTCATTGGACAGCCCGATCGTGAACAGGCGGACCTGGGCGCTGTTGGCACTCTGGATCACTTCAGCACGGCGGGTGCGGCAGGCGCTGGCACCTGTGCAACTGGTGTCGGCGCCGTCGCTGAAGATCACGACCGCCTTGGCCATGCCGGCCGGCAAGGACGTGTCGTTGGCAACACGTCCGCGCAGGGTGTCGACAGCGTCATACAAGGGCGTGTTGCCGCCGACCTGCTGTGTCAGGCCATCCAGCGTTGTGAACAATGAACCCGCCGAAGCACGGTCCATGAATGGCGGATACACCGTCAATGGGGCAGTCGGGATGATGGCCCCGGGGCCACCGGCAAACGCCGCCAGCAGTGCGCGGTCATCGGGCCCCAAAGCCCTCAGGAAGGCCTTGGCCGAGTACAAGCGTGCGCCGCTGGCATCCGACTGGGCGATGCTGCCACTCTGGTCCATCAGCAGCCCGGCCGCAAATGGCTTTTCCGGACTGGCGGCGATCAGTTGCAGCCCAGCGGGCGCCGCGCTGGTGGGTGCATAGGCGACGTCGGCCGCGAGGTGGGCCCCGTGGATGCAGTTGACGGGCTGATTGGCCGAGGCGGGTGCGCACGGGCTCAACATGAAGTTGGCCTGGCTCAGGCCCTCGATCGGCAGGGAGTTGCCGTCGACAACCACCAGTTCGACCTCGAAGCTCATCTGCTGCGCCGAGTCGTCGACAAGCGCCGGCGAGCCGCCGCGCGACGCCAAGGACCCGCCCGCGGCCGACGTCGCCCGTTGCATCGTGAGGGCCACCGTGTTGACCAGGTTCCCGGCCATCGGCACCGCGATCAATGTGTCGACGAATGTCGTTCGTGACACCGTCACGTTGACGTTGGTCGCAGCCGGGTCGACGAACAGATAGGCCACCCCCAGTGCATCGGTCGCCGCCGTGCCCGCTCCCGCGACGGTGGCACCGGCGACCGGCGCGTCGAACGCGTCCTTGACCGTGACCTTGAGCACCACGGCGGTCGGTAGCGCTGCTGCGGCGCTGCTGGTCCCGCCGTCGCCGCCGCTGCCACCGCCACCACAAGCGACCAGGCCGGTGCACAGTGTGGCCGCGACGATGGCGGCCCGGATGCGCGACAAGCGCGTGCAGGCGTCGGTCGGGCTATCACGTTCAAATTTTGGATTCATTGGGGTGCTCTGGTGAGGTGTCATCGGGCGTTCATTCGATGTACAGCAGCGCGTGATGGCTTACGCACCAGGTGATGCTCAAGGCAAGGACTGATAAAAGGGATCAGCGACCAGGACTTCAGGCGGTAGGAGGGCGCCTACGGTTTGACTCGGACGACGCCGCCCCGGCTGGTCGGCTGCGCCGGCGCAGCGGGCGTTACACGGGCCGGTCGAGGGACTGGCAGCGGCGCTGAACTCGGTCACCCGGCGCCCGCTGCGACGCCACTCGGGGCGTGCTCACGCCGCGTGATGAGCCGGCACCGACCAGGGCACTGCGCATGCCCGGGTTCTTCGGCGAGCAGGTGCAGCGCGACTGGCCCGGTCGATGTTGGCGCGCCGACGCGTTTGACCGCCTCACTACCGCGCGATCACCGGGTGGATGGGGGTAGCGCTTGAAGCGCAGCGTCGAAGACCGTATCGGCCCGGACACACCGATGCCATGCGCCGCGTTGGAATGGCCGTGCGCTTGGTGATCTTGGACAACAGCTTCGGCCTGAAGCAGCCGAACACGGTGGCAGCGTCAAGGCCTGCGCTCCGCTGCCCTGGATCGGGTTGACGGCGTCGCCCGACAGCTTGCTGCCGCTTTGGGCGGAGGCGATCAGGGCCAGGCCGCGTTGGCCATACTCAGGCTGGACGCCCTGGTTGTCCGCTGGCGCACAGGGGGTGCGCTAAGGGCGGTGCTGGCTGCCAGCTGCCGGGTCCAGTGGTGTGGCCATCGCCGGGTCGCCGGACTGTCGGGCTGGCGCGCATGTTGGCGCCCGGCCCAGGGGGCGCTCAATAGGTCGCGCGCCCACCCGACAAATCAAACACCGCGCCGGTGGCGAAGCTGCAGTCGGGCGAAGCCAGCCAGGCCACCATGGCCGCGATCTCGTCCACTTCGACAAAACGGCCCATCGGGATCTTGCCGAGCATGAACTCGATGTGTTGCGGCGACATCTGGTCGAAGATCGCCGTGCGCGCCGCGGCGGGCGCCACCGCGTTGACCAGCACGCCTTTGGTCGCCAGTTCCTTGCCCAGCGATTTGGTCAGGCCGATCAGCCCGGCCTTGCTGGCGCTGTAGTGGCTGGCATTGGGGTTGCCCTCTTTGCCGGCCACCGAGGCGATGTTGACGATGCGGCCCCAGCCCTGCTTGATCATCTGCGGCACCACGGCGCGGCAGGTGAGGAAGGGCGCGATCAGGTTGACCTCGACAACGCGGCGCCAGACCTCGGGCGACAGCTCCCAGGTGGGGGCGTTGCCGCCGGTGATGCCGGCGTTGTTGACCAGGATGTCGATGCGGCCGTTGGCGGCCAGCGTCAAGGTGGTGGCGTTGGCCACCGCGGCTTCGTCGGTGAGTTCCACCACCTGGCCGTTGGCCGGCCCGCTGGTGTGCAGCGATTCGAGTGCCTGTGCCAGCTGGGTGGCGTCAGCGTCCCACAGCACCACGTTGGCGCCGCAGGCCAGCAGGTGCTGGGCGGTGGCATAGCCGATGCCCTGGGCGCCGCCGGTGATCACCGCCACCCGACCGTTCAGGTCATAACGCGTCATGCCATGCCCTTCAGCGCCTTGGGCGTGGCGGCGCAGTCGGCGATGTACTGGCGGATGATGTCGGCAAAGCTGGCCTCGGGTTCCAAGCCCAGCGCGCTGGCGCGCTCAGCGCTGGCGCCGGTGGGCCAGTTGGCCACGATGCCGGCGATCACCTCGTCACGTTCAAACGTGACACGCGCCCGCACCGCCGGCCCGGCCACTTCTTCCAGCGCGGCCAGCATCTCGGCCACGCTGATATTGAGCGCTGGCAGGTTCATTGCGGTGCGGCCGCCATAGGCCTCGCGGCTGGCTTCGTAGATGGCGATCAGGCCTTCCACCGTGCGCTGCGGTGAGCTCACCGGGTGCCGCACCTCGGGCCCCACCGGGCACACCGACGGCAGGCCGGCCAACGGCTCGCGGATGATGCCGCTGAAGAAGGACGAGGCCGCGCCATTGGGCCGGCCCGGCCGCACGGTGACCGTCATCAGCCGCGCGCTGCGACCGTCGATGTAGCCCTTGCGGGTGTAGTCGGCCACCAGGTGCTCGCAGATGTGCTTCTGGATGCCGTAGCTGGTCTGTGGTGTGGGCAGCGTGGTGTCGCTGACGATGGCCGGCATGGGCACGGCAGCATCCGGGCCGTACACCGCCACCGAGCTGCTGAACACCAGCCGGGCCGGTGCCGCGCCCTGGCTGACGCGGTGACGCAGCGCGTCCAGCAGCGCACGGGTGCTGTCCAGGTTGCTGCGCAGGCCGAGGTCGAAATCGGCTTCGCATTCGCCCGATACCGCCGAGGCGAGGTGGAACACACCGTCCACCGCCTCGCTGCGCAGGCTATCGCAATGCGCCAGCAACGGGCCGACGCGGGATTCGACACGTGGATGGGCGGCCAGATCGGCCGGGGCAGGGGCCTGGTCGGCCAACACGATGCGGCCGATGCTGCGGCCGCCCAGCGTGCCGCGCTTGAGCAGGGTGCGGGCCAGGCGGGCACCGATGAATCCGGCGCCGCCGGTGATGAGGATCTTCATGGAGGCTGGCATGGTGAAGGCAGGAGAGGACAGGAGAGGAGGGGACAGACGTTCAGCGCGCCAGAGGCTCGCTGCTGGGCGCCTTCAGGCGCGGCGCAGGTAAGGACAGCGAAGGCAGCTTGCGGCGAGAGTTGAGCACGGTTTCGATGTCCTCGTTGGCGCCGTCGATCAGCACCAAGATGGCCCGCTCGGCCTTGGCCGGCGTGCGATGGATCACCGCGTCAAGCACGGCGCGGTGCAGGGGCAGCGACAACGCCGGCCCGTCGGGCCGCGACGTGGAGATCTCGAACGAAGTGCGCAGCAGCGCGCCCAGCGCCTTGCTCATCTGGATCACCATGCGGTTGTGGCAGGCGCGCAGCAGGCCCTGGTGGAAGCGCAAGTCGTGGGTGACGTAGTCGCCGCCGTGCTCGATGGCGGCTTTCATGCCGGCGAAGGCCGCCTCGATGTCGGCGATGTCGGCGGCGGTGGCGCGCTCGGCGGCCATGCGCACGGCTGCTGGCTCCACAACGCGGCGCAGTTCCTGCAGGTCACGCAGAAACTCGCGGGTGAAGCCCAGCTTGCTCTGCCAGGCCACCACATCGGGGTCGAACCAATTCCATTGCTCCTCGGGCAGCACCCGGGTGCCCAGCTTGGGCCCGGTGATCAGCAAGCCCTTGGCCACCAGCGACTTCACTGCCTCGCGCACCACGGTGCGGCTGACACCCAGCGCCTCGCACAGCTGCGGCTCGGGCGGGATCGCCGCGCCCACCGGGTAGCGGCCGCTGACGATGCCTTCGCCCAGCAGGTCGACGGTGTTGCCGTGCACGTTCTTGATCATGGTGGTCTGTCGTGGCGGGTCAGCGGCAGGTTCATGCGCGAACAAACAGGGTTTCCAGTGGCTCGGGCCCGGCCTGGCGGCTCCAGTGGCCGTGCACTTCGGGATCGAAGGTTGCGCCTTCGGGCAGCGTGTCGGCCGAGTAGAAGTGCTGACCGGGACCGAAGCAACGCATGCTGCCGTCCTGCAGGCCGATCTCCATCTGGCCGCGCAGGATGAACACCCACTGCGGTGTGCCGGTGCAATGGAAGGGGCTGCGAAAGCCCACAGGGCTGCGCCGCAGCTGCAGGCCGCCACTGGGCATCAGCGCTGACAGCATGGCCTGTGGTGTGCCTTCGCCGAGCGGCAGCAGGGCTTCGTGGAAGCGGGCCCGGCCATCGGCATCGGTGAGCAGGCTGACCTGGATAAATGAAGTGGGCATGAGATGGGGTCTCCGGCTTCAGAGCGAGGCGGTGACGCCGCCGTCCACGTACAGCACATGGCCGTTGACAAAGCGTGCGCCGTCGCTGGCCAGGAACACCGCGGCCGGCGCCAGATCCTCGACCACGCCCCAGCGCCGGCTGGGCGTACGCTTGATCAGCCAGTCGCTGAAAGTCGGGTCGTTGACCAGCGCCTCGGTCAGCTCGGTCTTGAAGTAGCCCGGGCCGATGCCGTTGACGTTGATGCCATGCGGCCCGAGGTCGATCGCCATGCCCTTGGTCAGCATCTTCACCGCGCCCTTGCTGGCGGTGTAGGGCGACACGCCGGGTCGGCCCAGTTCGCTCATCACCGAGCAGATGTTGATGATGCGACCGCAGCCGCGCGGCACCATGCACTTGGCCACCGCCTGGCCGACATGGAACACGCTGTCGACATTGGTGCGCATCACCGCATCCCAGTCGGCCTTGCTGAACTCATGGAAAGCGCCGCGGCGCTGCAAGCCGGCGTTGTTGACCAGGATGTCGATGCTGCCGATGTCGGTCTCGATGGCGGCGATCGCGTGGTTCACCGCGTCGGCGTCGGTGACGTCGAACGGGCATTCATGCACCGTCAGGCCCTCGGCGCGCAGCGCTTGCGCCGCAGCAGCCAGCTTGGGCTGGTCGCGGCCATTGAGCAGCAGCGTGGCGCCGGCCTGGCCCATGCCGCGGGCGATGGCCAGGCCGATGCCCGATGACGAGCCGGTGATGAGGGCGCGCCGGCCGTCGAGGCGAAAGGTGTAGGCAGTGATCATGAAACGTGTTCCTGAAGCAGTTGCAGCGCCGTCGCCGCCACCACATGGCTGGACGGGCTGATGTCGATGCTGATGACCGCCTCGTCACTGCCCGGAGGCTCCAGCGTGGCAAGCTGGCTGTCGAGCAGAGCCGGCGGCATGTAATGCCCTTGGCGCGTCTGCAGCCGCAGCCGCAGCAACTCGGTGGGACCGTGCAGGTAGATGAAGCGCAGCCCCGGGCAGGCGGCGCGCAGCAGGTCGCGGTAGGCGCGCTTGAGCGCCGAGCACGACACCACCAGGCCACGGCCGGCAGCCAGCGCCTGGCCCAGCCTGGCGGCGACGGCGGCCAGCCAGTCGGCACGGTCGGTATCGGTCAGCGGCGTGCCGGCGGCCATCAAGGCCAGGTTGCGCGCCGGGTGCAGCTCATCACCCTCGAGAAACTCCAGGCCCAGGGCCAGGGCCAGCTGGCGTCCTACCGAGGTCTTGCCGCAGCCGCAGACACCCATCACCACCAGATGCCAGGGCAAGCCTGGCACGGGCTGGCGCAGGGCGGCAGCGGTGTTCACAGCCGCTGGCCGCCACTGCCTTCAAAGACATGGGCCTTGGCGCCGTCAATCGACAAGTGCACCTTGTCGCCGGGCTGGGCGTTGGTGCGGCCATGCATCACCAGCGTCAATTGCTGGCCGCCAGCGCCCTCCTGGCCGAGCTGCAGCAGCAACTCGGTCTCGGCGCCGGTGGGCTCGACCACCACCACCTCGGCGGGGATGCCGGCGTCGGCCAGCGTCAGGTCGCCGGGGCGGATGCCGTAATGCACTTTCTGGCCAGGGCTGCCGCCCTGCAGGCCGGCCACCGGCCAGCTGGCGCCGAGCGCCGAGACACTGGTGTCGCCGCCCTCGCGCTGCAGCACGCCGTCGAACACGTTCATCGCCGGCGAGCCGATGAACTGGGCGACAAACAGGTTGCCCGGTCGGTCGTACAGCTCGAGCGGCGTGCCGATCTGCTCGATGATGCCGTCGTGCATCACGACGATGCGGTCGGCCATGGTCATGGCCTCGATCTGGTCATGGGTGACGTAGACGGTGGTGGTTTTCAGCCGCTGGTGCAGCGCCTTGATCTCGGCGCGCATCGCCACGCGCAGCTTGGCGTCGAGGTTGGACAGCGGCTCGTCGAACAAGAACACCTTGGGGTCGCGCACGATCGCCCGGCCCATCGCCACACGCTGGCGCTGGCCGCCCGACAACTCCTTGGGATAACGGTCGAGCAGCGTGTCGAGGTTGAGGATGCGCGCGGCGTTGGCCACCCGCTCGGCGGTCATGGTGGCATCGGCCTTGCGCAGCCGCAGACTGAAAGCCATGTTCTCGCGCACCGTCATGTGCGGGTAGAGCGCATAGCTCTGGAACACCATCGCGATGTCGCGGTCCTTGCTTTCGAGGTCGTTGACGACCTTGCCGTCGATCAGGATCTCGCCGCCGGTGATGTCCTCCAACCCGGCCAGCATGCGCAGCAGCGTGCTCTTGCCACAGCCCGAGGGCCCGACCAGCACGACAAACTCGCCATCGGCGATGTCGAAACCGATGCCGTGGATCACCTTGACCGAGCCGTAGGCCTTTTCGATCTTGCGGAATGCGACGTTTGCCATGTGGGGTCTCAGCTCTTGACGGCACCGGCGGTGAGGCCGCCGACCATGTAGCGTTTGAAGGTGTAGTAGAGGGCCGCCGGCGGCAGCGCGTAGATCAGGCCGGTGGCCATCAGCAGTTCCCAGGGCGAGTCGTCGGCCGACAGGAAGTGGCCCAGCGCCACCGCCAGCGTGACATTGGTATCGCGTGACAACAGCAGGAAGGCATAAAGGTATTCGTTCCAGGCCAGCAGCAGCGAATAGGTGCCCACCGCCACCAGCGACGGCACCATCAGCGGCAGGTAGACCAGGCGAAACAACTGCAGCGGCGTGGCGCCGTCCATGCGCGCCGCCTCGTCGAGTTCCCAGGGCAGCTTGTCGCTGGCTTGCTTGAGCACCCAGATGCAGTAGGGCGAGGCGATGGTGACCATCGCCAGGATCAGTGACCACTGGTTGTTCAGCAGCCCGTAGTTGCCCATGGTCTTGTACATCGGCACCGCCAGGAAGGCGGCCGGGATGAAGTAGGTGAACAGTGCCAGATTCATCACCCAGCGCCCGCCCGCCAGCTTGAGCCGGCTGATGGCAAAGGCCGCCGATGTCGCGATGAACAGCGTGATCGCGCCCACCGCCACGGCGATCAGCACCGAGTTCCACATTTGCTGCCAGAAGTGCGCCAGGTAGAAGTGCTTCTGGTTGAAGACGATGTCGAAGTTCTGCCAGGTCGGGTTCTTCGGCCACAGGCGGCCCGAGGTGGCGGTGTCGCGCTCGCTGATCGCAAACAGCACCAGGTGGTAGACCGGGATCAGCGTCCACAGCGCGACCGGTATGCCGATCAGCAGCAGCTTGGCTTCGGCGCTGATTTTCTTGAGGGTGATGCCTTTGCTCATCGTTGGCTCCGCGTCATTTCGACAGCCGCTTCATCATGAAAAACACCAGCGGCAGGATCAGCGGCAGCGCCACCACGATCGAGGCCATCGCCAGGTCGATCTGGTCGAGCCGCAGGTAGCGGATGCCCAGTGTGGCCAGCACATGCGTCAGGTCGGCCGGGCCGCCGCCGGTGAGCAGGTAGACGCTGTTGAAATCACCCAGCGTCCAGATCATCGACAGGATGGTCGAGGTGAGGTAGAGCTGGCGCATGCTGGGCCAGGTGATGAAGCGGAACTTCTGCCAGTTGCTGGCGCCGTCCACCGCCGCCGCCTCGTACTGCTCACCGGGGATTGCCAGCCGGCCGGCGATCAGGATCAGCGTCCAGAACGGCAGGCTCTTCCAGATGTGCATCAGCATGGTGAAGCCCAGCGCGAGCGTCGGGTCGTTCAGCCAGTTCGGGCCGTCGAGCCCGGTGAGCCGAAAGATGGTGCTGTTGATGACACCCCACTCGGGGTTGAGCATGAAGCGCACGCTCAGGATGGTGGGGATCGACGGCAGTGCCCAGGGCAGGATGAAGATCACCGACAAGATCTTGATCCACCAACGGGTCTGGATGAAGAAGCCCGACA
>JBBQZM010000015.1:0-33708 GCA_038207685.1 Burkholderiales bacterium | reverse complement strand
GGCCGCGCACCTCAAGCCCGGCTCGGTGCTCATCACCTCGGCCACCGTCGACCCCACGCTGCCGCCGCTGTGGGAGGCGCGGCTGGCCGAGCGCGGCCTGCACCTGATCGACGCGCCAGTCTCGGGCGGCGCCACCAAGGCCGCCAACGGCGAGATGACGGTGATGGCCTCGGGCCGGCCCGAGGCCTTCGCCGCAGTCGGCGGCCTGCTCGATGCGGTGGCCGGCAAGGTCTACCGCCTCGGCGGCCATGCCGGCGTCGGCTCGACGGTGAAGATGGTCAACCAGCACCTGGCCGGTGTGCACATCGCCGCCGCCTGCGAGGCGATGGCGCTGGGCATCCGCGCCGGCGCCAACCCCGATCAGCTCTACGAGGTGATCTGCAACTCGGCCGGCATGAGCTGGATGTTCGCCAACCGCGTGCCGCACATCCTGGCCGGCGACTACACGCCACTGTCCTCGGTCAACATCTTCGTCAAGGACCTGGGCATCGTGCTCGACGCCGCACGCAAGCTGGCGGTGCCGCTGCCGCTGGCCGCCGCCGCGCACCAGCTCTACCTGGGCACCGCCGGCGCCGGCCATGGCGCCGAGGACGACAGCGCGGTGATCAAGCTCTATGCCGCGCTCACCGGCATCAGCCTGCCCCAGCCCAGGGACGTGTCATGAAACTCGGCATCGTTGCGGACGACTTCACCGGCGCCACCGACATCGCCAGCATGCTGGTGCGCGGTGGCCTGCGCACCGTGCAACTGATCGGTGTGCCGGGTGGTGGGCTTGACGGAGGGCTTGACGGTGGGCTTGACGGCGCGCTTGATGGCGCGCCTGTTGGCGGCCTGCCCGCTGCGGCCGCCGACGCCGACGCGGTAGTGGTGGCGCTGAAGTCGCGCACCGCACCGGTGGCCGACGCGGTAGCCGAATCGCTCGCCGCGCTGCAATGGCTGCAAGCCGCTGGCGCCGAGCGCTTCATCCTCAAGGTCTGCTCGACCTTCGACTCCACACCGGCCGGCAACATCGGCCCGGTTGCCGAGGCGATGATGGCCAGGCTGGGCTGCACCCAGACCCTGATCTGCCCGGCCTTCCCGGAAAACGGCCGCACCGTGTTCCGCGGTCATTTGTTTGTCGGCGATGCACTGCTCAGCGACACCGGCATGCGCCAGCATCCACTCACCCCCATGACCGACGCCAACCTGGTGCGCGTGATGCAAGCGCAGAGCCGGTTACCGGTGGGCCTGCTGCGCCACGACACCGTGGCCGCTGGTGCCGAGGCGATCCGCGCCCGGCTGGCCGCGCTGGCCGCCGAGGGCGTGGCCCATGTGGTGGCCGATGCCATCGACAACGCCGCGCTGCTGCAACTGGCCGAAGGCGGCGCCGGGCTGCCGCTGTGGGTGGCCGGATCGGGCCTGGCGCTGGGCCTGCCGGCGCTGCTGGCGAGCAACGCCGGCGTGGCGCTGGATGCCGAGGCGGCACGGCTCGACCGGCTGAGCGGCCGATCAGCAGTGCTGGCCGGCTCCTGCTCCACCGCCACCCAGGGCCAGGTGGCGCGCTGGATCGCCGCCGGCCGGCCGGCACTGCGCATCGATGCCAACGCACTGGCGCGTGGCGAGCCGCTGGCCGAGCAAGCGTTGGCCTGGGCCACCGCCCAGACCCAGCCGCCGCTGGTTTACGCCACGACGAATGCAGACACCCTGGCCGCCACCCAGGCCGCGCTGGGCGCGGCCTGCGCCGGCGCGCTGGTCGAGCAGGCGCTGGCCGAAGTCGCCCGCGGCCTGGTGCAAGCCGGCGTGCAGCGGCTGGTGGTGGCCGGCGGCGAGACCTCGGGCGCGGTGGTGCAGGCGCTGGGCGTGCAGGCGCTGCGCATCGGCGCCGCGATCTGCCCCGGCGTGCCATGGACCCAGGCGCTGGCTGCGCCCGGCCAGCCGCTGCTGCAACTGGCACTGAAGAGCGGCAACTTCGGCGGCCCCGACTTCTTTGCCGAGGCGCTGGCGGCAGCATGAGATACGTCGCGCTGCGCCAGGAGATCTGCCGCGTCGGCCGCTCGCTGTTCGAGCGCGGCCATGTGCATGCCACCGCCGGCAACATCAGCGCGCGTCTGCCCGATGGCGACGGCACCCTGATCACGCCCACCGACGCCTGCCTGGGCCACCTGCAACCCGAACGCCTGGCCTGGGTGGACGACGCTGGGCAGCAGTTGTCAGGCGACCGCGCCAGCAAGACGCTGGTGCTGCACCGCCAGATCTATGCCGCCGCGCCCGCCGCGCAGTGCGTCTTGCACAGCCACAGCAGCCATCTGGTGGCGATGACGCTGCAGCTGACGGCCGAGCAGCGCGCCGCAGCAGCCGACACCCTGCTGCCGCCGATCACGCCCTACTTCGTGATGAAGGTCGGCCGCGTGCCGCTGCTGCCCTACCACCGGCCGGGCGACCCGGCCGTGGGCCCGCGGGTGGCCGACGCGGTGGAGCGCGCCCGCCGGCGCGGCGCCACGCTGCGCGCGGTGATGCTGGACCGGCTGGGCCCCAACGTCTGGCATGACAGCCCGGCCAGCGCGATGGCCACGCTGGAAGAACTGGATGAAACCGCCCGGCTGTGGCTGCTGTGCAACCCGCGGCCAACGCCGCTGGATGCCGAGCAGTTGGCTGAGTTGCAACAGACTTTTGGCGCCGTCTGGTAAGACCCACTGCGCCTGACCCCGTCCACCCCACCTGGATCGAGAACACCATGCCCCGTTTTGCCGCCAACCTGTCGATGATGTACACCGAGCACGCTTTCATTGACCGCTTTGCAGCCGCCGCTGCCGACGGCTTCGATGCGGTCGAGTACCTATTCCCTTATGCCGTTGAACGCGCTGAACTGGCGGCGCAGCTGCAGGCCCATGGCCTGACGCAGGCGCTGTTCAATGCGCCGCCCGGCAACTTCGAGGCCGGCGAACGTGGTCTGGCCTGCCTGCCTGACCGCGTCGATGAGTTCCGCCGCGGCTTTGTTGAGCAAGCCCTGCCCTATGCCGAGGCGCTGGGCTGCACGCGGGTGCATGTGATGGCCGGCCTGGCGCCGGCCGGTGTGGCGCGCGAGGCGCTGGCCAACTGCTACCAGACCAACCTGGCCTGGGCAGCGCAGCAGGCGGCGCCGCACGGCGTGGCGGTGCTGATCGAGCCGATCAACACCCGTGACATTCCCGGCTTCTTCCTCAACCGCCAGGACCAGGCCCATGCGGTGCTGCAAGCCGTGGGTGCGGCCAACCTGCAGGTGCAGATGGACCTCTACCACTGCCAGATCGTCGAAGGTGACGTGACCATGAAGCTGCGCCAGTACCTGGGCGAAGGCGGCGGCGGCCGGGTGGGGCACATCCAGATCGCCGGCGTGCCCGACCGCCATGAGCCCGATCGGGGCGAGCTGCACCACCCCTATTTGTTCGAGCAGATCGACGCGCTGGGCTATACCGGCGTTGTCGGCTGCGAATACCGACCGCGCGCCGGCACCTCGGCCGGGCTGGGCTGGTTGCGCGCCTGGCGCGCGGCGCAGGCCGCCAAGACGGCCGGCAAGACGGCCGGCTGAACCCCCGGCTGATCTGCCGCTGCGGGCAGGATCAGAAAGCCCGCACCGCGTCGGCCAGCAGCGGCGCCACCGTCACCACCGCGGTGGCCTGCGGAACCGTGTCGCTGCACCAGATGTGGCGCACGCCGGCCGCGCGCAACTCGGCCAGGGCGTCGCCGACAAACAGGCCGTGCGTCACCGCCACGTCCACGCTGATCGCGCCGGCAGCCAGCACCGCGATCGTCGCTTCGACCAGGGTGCGGCCGGTGCTGGCCACATCGTCCATCAGCACCACGGCACGGCCGGCCAACGGCAAATCGGGCAGCGCTACCCGCACGTCGCGGTCGCCAAAGCGCTGCTTGTGGCAGACCGCATGGTCCAGGTCGTGGGCCTGGCCGGCGGCAGCGACCCATTGCATCGCCTCCTCGTCGGGCCCCAGCAGCAGCGCGCGCGGCAACTGGCGCGCCACCCAGGCACCCAGCAAGGGCGCGGCGCTCAGCGCCATGCTGCGGCTGCCGGGCATCACCTCGTCCAGCGAGTGGATGCGGTGCAGGTGCGGATCCACAGTGATCAGGCCGTCGACCTGGCTGGCCAGCAGCGCGGCGATGTGGCGCTGGCTGACCGCCTCGCCGGGCGTGAAAGCCATGTCCTGGCGCATGTAGGCCAGGTAGGGGCAGACCAGCACGATGCGCTGGGCCCCCAGCTCTCGCGCCGCCGGCGCGGTGATCAGCAGCTCAGCCAGCTTGTCGTGGGGCTGGTGCAGGCCGCGCAGCAGCAGCAGATCGGCAGGCAGGGCTGGCGGCAGGCGCAGCTTGCTCTCACCGTCCGGGAAGCGGTGCCGCGCCACCTGGGCCAGCGGCACGCCCAGGTTGGCGGCCAGGGCCTCGGCCAGTGTCCACTCGTCGTCGAAGGCCAGCAGCAGGCCGGGTTGCATCGTGGGATCTCCTCCGCGGCTGCCAGGGCGCTGGCGGGATCACCCGGGCCGCGCAGCCAGGGCGACACTCTAAGCGCAAAGCGGTAGCCTGCCGGCCGCCACCGCCCCGAGTCCAGCGGGCGCTGAAGAGCCAGCGCGCATCTGGTCAACTTTGCCCGGCTGACCGCGGCGCGCGACGGGCCAGCGCTTGGCCTGCAGGCGGGGCCTGGCCATGACGCCTCCCAGGCCCAAACCCACCAGCAGCAGGGCCCAACTGCCTGGCTCAGGCACGGCAGTCACCTCGATTTGCATCGCGTTGTAGAAGGCCGAGGGATTCCAGTTGGTACCGCCGTCGCCGCTGAGGCGATAGCCGGCCAGCGTCTGCACACCGGTTGGCACGGTCTGCGCTCCCGAAACCATGATGCTCCAGTGCGCCAGGGGAATGCCGAACTCGCTGTACTGCGAGGCATCGTTGAGCGCAAACCAGTAGGTGCCACCGCCTTGCAGCAGCACCGGTGCCGCTGCAATCCAGGTGATGGCCTGCGCTGCGAACGGCGACTGGATCGGTTGCAGCGGGGTCAGGTCCAGCGTTCCCAGGTCGGCCAGCAGGGTGCCGAGCTGACCGCCAGCGTCACGGTAGATGGCGGCATGCACCTGCTCGGTCTTCAGGTACTCGTCCCCGTCCGACGTGACCATGGCCAGCATGGCCGTGAAGCTGTCGAAGCGGTACGAGGCGCCAGAAGCCAGCGTGACACCTACCGCCTTGCGGATGTCGTAACTGTCGGTCCACTTGATGTCGGTGGCCGGCACGGCAGTCCAGGCGTAGGGAACGACCGGTTGCGACAGATCGTGCCCGATCAGCGTCAGTGCCTGCGCGGAGCAGGGCGCAAGGGCCAAGCTGGCCGCCAGCGCAGCGCCGGACGACCAGGACCAGGGTTCGAACTGGAACATGTCGCCCTCCCGAAGATGGAACGACCTCAGTGTCCGACCGGCCCGTGCACTCCAGTTTGCGGGCCATCAACTCGACGCCTGAATCATCACCCCGGGCGAGGGAGTCAACCCACCAGCCGCGCGGCCATCAGCCCGCGCAGATGCGCGGCCAGCGCGCGGCGGTCGGCATGGCGGCTGCCTTGCGGCGGCAGCAAGTCGACATGGACGACCAGGCCGCGCGCAGTGGCCACCCGCCACAGGCTTTGCAGGATCGTGGTGTCGCCGACATATTCAACCGCCGGGCTGAAGCGCTGGGTGGTGTCGGCAAAGCGCAGCACTGCCGGCTGGATCGGCGTGCCGGTGGCTATCGCCGCCTGCAGCAGATTGGCATGGAAAGGCAGCAACTCGGGGCCAGGGCCGGTTGTGCCTTCCGGGAACACCGCCACCGTCTGCCCGGCCTGCAGCGCCTCGGCCATCGCATGCACCACGCGCAGCGCGTCGCGCTTGCGTTCGCGCTCGATGAACAAGGTGCCGGCACCGGCCACCAGCCAACCCAGCAGCGGCCAGTGCAGCACGTCAGCCTTGGACACAAAACGCGCGTGCGGCACCGCGGCATGCAGCGCCGCGATATCCAGCCAGGACACATGGTTGGCCAGCAGCAGCGTGGCGCCAGACCGCGGCGTGCCGCGCACCTGCAGGCCGACGCCCATGGCCCGCAGCACGCCGGCCGACCACCAACCAATGCGCTGGGCACGGCCGGCGGCATCCAGCGAGGGAAAGCGCAGCGCCATCACCGCCATGCCCAGCAGCAGGTGCAGCAGCACCCGCGCCACCCGCCACAGCGCCAGCGGCGCGCTCAGCAGGCCCATTGCAACAGGCCCATGCCGGCGATCAAGCGGGGTGGGCTTCGTGGGCCACGGTGCCGGCCACCAGCGTGGCACGCACCCGGCCCGGCAGCGCGGTGCCGGTGGCCTCGAAGGCAAACGGCGTGTGCTTGCCCTGGCTGCGCAGCAGGCCCGGCGACACCGCCCAGGTGAGGTCGGGGTCGAAGACGCAGACATCGGCCACGCCACCGACCACCAGGCGGCCGGCCGACGCGGCCAGCGAGCCCAGCGCGTCGCCCCGCACCCGCACCGGGTCGCTGGTCACCCGCGCCAGCGTGGTGGTCAGCGGCAGGCCGCTGTCGGCGCCCCATTTCAGCGCCAGACTCAGCAGCAGTTCCAGCCCGGTGGCGCCGGGCTCGGCCTCGCCGAAGGGCAGCGTCTTGGCGTCCGCGTCGACCGGCATGTGGTCGGAGACCAGCGCGTCCAGCGTGCCGTCGGCCAGCGCCTGGCGCAGCGCGTCGCGGTCGGCGCCCTGGCGCAACGGCGGCGTCAGCCGCATCGCCGAGTTGAAGAAGCCGATGTCGACATCGGTGAGGTGCAGCGAGTTGATCGACACGTCGGCGCTGATCGGCAGCCCTTCGGCCTTGGCAGCGCGCAACAGCGCCACACCGGCGGCGCTGGACAGCCGGCACAAGTGCACCCGCGCGCCGGTGATGCGCACCAGTTCGATGATGGTCAACAGCGCCACCGTCTCGGCCGCCACCGGCACGCCCGACAGACCCAGCCGAGTGGCCACCGCGCCGCTGGCCGCCACGCCGCCCTTGCCCAGCCAGCCGTCCTGCGGCCGCAGCCAGACGGTGTAGCCGAAGGTGGCGGCATATTGCAGCGCGCGCTGCAGCACCAGGGTGTCGATGATCGGCACCTCGGCCTGGCTGAAGCCGACGCAGCCGCTCTCGGTCAGCTCGGCCATCTCGGTCAGCACCTCGCCGCCAAGTCCGCGCGTCAGCGCACCCAACGGGAACAGCCGGCACAGGCTGAGCTTGCGGGCGCGAAACTTCAGCATGTCGACCAGGCCGGGCTCATCGAGCGGCGGGTCGGTGTCGGGTGGGCAGACCAGGCTGGTAACGCCGCCGGCGGCGGCCGCGTTGAGCTCGCTCTCGAGCATGCCTTCGTGCTCATGGCCAGGCTCACGCAGGCGCGCCGCCAGGTCCACCAGCCCCGGCGCGACGATGCAGCCCGCCGCGTCGATCACCCGCTGCGGATGAAAGTCAACCGGCACCCGGCCCAGCGTGAGGATGCGGCCGGAGGCGATCGCCACGTCGCCGGGCTCGTCGCGGCCCGAAGCGGGGTCGATCAAGCGACCGCCTTTGATCAGGATCTTCATAAGTTTGCAATCGTAAAAATGGCGCCCGAGCAGCGCAGCGAGCGGACCGAGCTAGTTCTGAGGAGCACAGCCGTACACCCGTACGGCGCGCACCGCAGGGGCGAGATCGGTTCGCAAAGCTGCCGAGCGGGCGTCATTTCAGGCTTCGTTGCCGGCGATGATGGACATCACCGCCATGCGTACCGCGATGCCAAAGGTGACCTGCGGCAGGATCACGCTGTGGCTGCCATCGGCCACCGCCGAGTCGATCTCCACGCCGCGGTTGATCGGCCCCGGGTGCATGACGATGGCGTCGGGTTTGGCCAGCCGCAGCTTGTCCTCGGTGAGGCCGTAGTTCTTGAAGAACTCGCCGGCGCTGGGCAGCATCGCGCCGCTCATGCGCTCGTTCTGCAGCCGCAGCATGATGATCACGTCGGCGTCGCGTATGCCCTCGGCCATGTCGTGGCAGACGCGCACGCCCATGCCCTTGAAGTCGCTCGGCACCAGGGTCTTGGGGCCGACGGCGCGGATGTCGGGCACGCCCAGCGTGGTCAGCGCATGGATGTCGGAGCGCGCCACCCGGCTGTGCACGATGTCGCCGACGATGGCCACGCTGAGCTGGGTGAAGTCCTGCTTGAAGTGGCGGATGGTGTACATGTCCAGCAACCCCTGGGTGGGATGGGCATGGCGGCCGTCACCGGCATTGACCACATGCACATGCGGCGCGCAGTGCTGGGCGATCAGGTAGGGCGCGCCGCTCTCGCTGTGCCGCACCACGAACATGTCGGCATGCATCGCGCTCAGGTTGGCGATGGTGTCGAGCAGGCTCTCGCCCTTGCTGGCGCTGCTCTTGGCGATGTCGAGGTTGAGCACGTCGGCCGACAGCCGCTTGGCGGCGATCTCGAAGGTGGTGCGGGTGCGGGTGCTGTTCTCGAAGAACAGGTTGAACACACTCTTGCCGCGCAGCAGCGGCACCTTCTTGACCTCGCGGTCGTTGACCGACAGGAATGTACCGGCGGTGTCGAGGATGTGGGTCACCACCTCGCGCGGCAGGCCTTCGATCGACAACAGGTGGATCAGCTCGCCGTTGGCATTGAGCTGGGGGTTGCGCTTGTTCAGCATGTCGGCTCTAGCCCTTGATCGCAAAGGTGAAGCGGCCGTCGTCGGATCGCTCGAGCGACAGCTTTTGCTCGGCCGGCAGTTGCAAGCAGGTGGCGGCAAAGGCTGGTTCGATCGGCAGCTCGCGGCCGCCACGGTCGACCAGCACCGCCAGCCTGACGCTGGCCGGCCGGCCGAAGTCGAACAGCTCATTGAGCACGGCGCGGATGGTGCGGCCGGTGAACAGCACGTCGTCAACCAGCAGGATGTGGGCGCCGTCCACCGCGTAGGGGATCTTGGTGGCGTCGGTGCCCGAGGCCATGCCGCGGGCACCGAAGTCGTCGCGGTGCAGCGTGCTGCTGATGACGCCGGGCTTGTCCATGCCGGGCAAGTCGGCCAGGTCCACCGCCAGCCGTTCAACCAGCCAGGCGCCGCCCGACCAGATGCCCATCATGGCCATGCCGGGCCGCCACAAGGCGCGCACGCCGGTCAGCAACTCGCGGTACATGGCCTCGGCATCGGGTTTGAGATCGTTCATGGCAATGGATTGAGGTACTGGTCCAGGATCACCGCAGCCGAGGCCGCATCAACATCGGCCGCGCCGCTGGCGATGGCCTCGGTGGTGGTGTAGCGCTCGTCCACCTCGTGCACCGGCAGTCGGAAGCGACCACGCAGCTGGCGGGCAAAGCGCTGGGCGCGCCGGGTATTGTCGTGCGGCGCGCCGTCGGGGTGGCAAGGCACGCCGACCACCAGCGCATCGGGCTGCCACTCCTGGATCAGCCGGGCGATGCGCTCGAAGCGGGTATCACCCGCAGCGGCGATGGTGGTCAGCGGCGTGGCCTGGCGCAACAAGCTGTTGCCGGCGGCCACGCCGGTGCGCTGGGTGCCGAAATCGAAGGCCAGGAAGGACAAGGTGCGTTCGCCGGAGCCAGAGCCCATGCCAGTGGCCATGCTCAGGCGTGCCCGGCGTCCTGGCTGAGCATGCGCGGATCAAAGCCCAGCAAGGCCACGGCACGCTCGTAGCGCAGCTCAATGGGCGTGTCGAAGATGATCTCGGGCACCGCGTCCACGGTGAGCCAGCCATTGCGGCTGAGCTCGTCCTCCAGCTGGCCGGCGGCCCAGCCGCTGTAGCCCAGTGTGACCAGCAGGCGCTTGGGGCCGTTGCCGGCCGACAAGGCCTCCAGCACGTCCTTGCTGGTGGTCATTGCCAGGCCACCCGGAATCTGCAGCGTGCTGCTGTAAGGCGGCGCATCGCCCACCTTGTCGTGCAGCACGAAGCCGCGTTCGGTCTGTACCGGACCGCCGAAAAACACCGGCTGCTCACCCAGCACATCGGATTCGAGGCTCAACTCGACCTTCTCGAACAGGTTGCGCAGCTTGATGGCGATCGGTTTGTTGATCACCAGGCCGAGCGCGCCGTTTTCGGTGTGCTCGCACAGGTAGACCACCGCCCCCGAGAAGGTGTCGTCGCCCATGCCCGGCATGGCGATCAGGAACTGGTTGGTCAGGTTCATACGGTCCGAGGACATGCAAGGATTCTAATGATCGGTGACACTGCCTGCGTCATGCCCGCCCACGCCGCTAAAGCCGCCCAAGCCGCCACGCCTGCATTTGCCAGCGCACTGGTCTGGTTCCGCCGCGATCTGCGCAGCGACGACCAGGCGGCGCTGTACCACGCGCTGCGCGCTGCGCGGCAGGTCTGGTGTGTCTTCGTGTTCGACAGCGCCATCCTCGACCCATTGCCGCGCACCGACCGGCGGGTAGAGTTCATCCGCGACAGCCTGGCTGACCTGGACGCCCAGTTGCAAAGCCTGGGCCGATCGCACGGTGTGGACGGGGTGCGGCTGATCGTCTGTCATGGCGATGCGCGGCTCGAGCTGCCGGCGCTGGCGCGCCGGCTGGGCGTGCAGGCGGTGTATGCCAACCACGACGACGAGCCGGCCGCGCTGGCGCGCGACGCCAAGGTGCGCGGCGCGCTGGCCGATGCTGGCATTGCGCTGCACACCGGCAAGGACCATGTGGTGTTCGAGCGCGACGAGGTGCTCACCGCCGCCGGCAGCCCCTACAGCGTGTTCACGCCCTACAAGAACGCCTGGCTGAAGAAGCTGACGCCCTATTTTGTGCATGCCTACCCGGTGGCGCGCCATGCCGCTGCGCTGGCGACGGTGCCGGCCGGGCTGGACGGCGGCGTGCCCACGCTGACCCAGATCGGCTTCGAGCCGACCAACCTGCACCAGCTCAAGCTGCCCACCGGCAGCACCGGCGCGCAGGAACTGCTGGACGATTTCCTGGACCGCATCGACAGCTACGAGGCGACGCGCAATTTCCCGGCGGTCAAGGGGCCCAGCTACCTGAGCATGCACCTGCGCTTCGGCACGCTGTCGATCCGCCGGCTGGCGCGCGAGGCCTGGCAGCGCATGCAGGGCAGCTCACGCGGTGCCGAGGTCTGGCTGTCGGAGCTGATCTGGCGCGATTTCTACCATCAGGTGCTGCACCATCACCCGCGGGTGGTCGAGCATGCCTTCAAGCCCGCCTACGACGCCATCAAGTGGGACCATGGCAAGCACGCCGACGCGCTGTTTGCCGCCTGGTGCAAAGGCCGCACCGGCTACCCGCTGGTGGACGCGGCGATGCACCAGATCAACCAGACCGGCTACATGCACAACCGGCTGCGCATGGTGGTGGCCAGCTTCCTGACCAAGGATCTGGGCATCGACTGGCGGCGCGGCGAGGCCTACTTCGCGCTGCACCTCAACGACTTCGACCTCGCCGCCAACAACGGCGGCTGGCAGTGGGCGGCCTCCAGTGGCTGTGATGCCCAACCCTATTTCCGCATCTTCAACCCGGTGGCGCAGAGCGAGAAATTTGATGCCGACGGCAAGTTCATCCGCCGCTACCTGCCGCAGCTCGCCGACCTGCCCGACAAGCTGATCCACGCGCCCTGGCTGGCGCGGCCGCTGGACCTGGCTGCCGCCGGTCTGGTGCTGGGCCGCGACTACCCGGCGCCGGTGGTCGACCACGCCGCGGCGCGCGACAAGACGCTGGCCCGCTACGCGGTGGTCAAGGCCGGCTGAAAACGCTGGCCGCTCAGCCTCTCAAGTGGCCATCAGCTTGGCATGGCGCACGTAGCGCGCCACCAGGCCCAGCAACTCGTCCTCGGCATAGGGCTTGCCAAGGTAGTGGTCGACACCCAGTTCGGCCGCCACATCACGGTGCTTCTGCGCGATGCGCGAGGTGATCATGACCACCGGCAAATCCGCCAGCCGGCTGTCGGCACGCATGCTGCGCACCAGATCGAAGCCGTCCATGCGCGGCATCTCGATGTCGGTCAGCACCACCACCGGTACCTCGGCCGACAGTTTCTCCAGCCCGTCCAGCCCGTCCTTGGCCACCTGAACCCGGTAACCCTCGCGCTCGAGCAGGCGCTGGGTGATGCGCCGCACAGTCAGCGAGTCGTCGACCACCAGCACCAGCGGCGCCAGCGGCGTCTGGCGCACCGACACCATCGCCGCCGCGTTGCCACCGGCAGCGGCCAGGGCCGCTGCGGTGGCGGCACGCGCGGTCTCGCCGTACAGGGTGGCCAGCGCCACCGGGTTGTAGATCAGCGCCGGCAGGCCGGAAGGCAGCAGCGTCATGCCCACCAGCCCGGGCACGCGAGACAGTTGCGGCCCGAGGTGCTTGACCACCACTTCCTGGTTACCCATCACCTCGTCGACATGCAGCACCACCCGCTGCGCCGCGCTGCGAATCACCACCACGGCCGCGCTGCGACCAGACGCCTGGCCGCGCGGCGAACCTTGCAGCAGCGCATCGAGCCAGAAGAACGGCAGCATCTGGCCACCTTCGCTGAAGCTGGCGCTGGCATAGGCCTGGGCCAGTTCGGGCAGCTTGACCCGGCGCACCACCTCGATCAGCGTGGACGGCACGGCAAAGCTGCGCTCGCCGCAGCGCATCATCACCACCTGCGTCACCGCTGTCGTCAGCGGCAGCACCAGCCGGAAGCTGGTGCCCTGGCCGGGCGCGCTGGCGGTCTCGATGCGGCCGCCCATGGCGTTGACATCGGTGCGCACCACGTCCATGCCGACGCCCCGGCCGGCCAGGCCGCTGAGCGCCGTGGCGGTGGTGAAACCCGGCTGGAAGATCAGGTTGGCAAGTTCGGCCTCGTCGGGCTCGGCGTCGGGCGCGATCAGGCCCATGGCGCGGCCACGCTCGCGGATGCGCGCCAGCGACAGGCCGGCACCGTCGTCGCGCACTTCCACACCGACTTCATTGCCGGCCTGGGTGATGACCAGGGTGACGGTGCCGATCGCATCCTTGCCCGCCGCAGCGCGGTCTTCGGGCGCCTCGATGCCGTGGGCCACGCAGTTGCGCAGCAGGTGTTCAAAGGCCGGCGTCATGCGGTCGAGCACACCGCGGTCGATCTCCACCCCGCCGCCGACGATGTCCAGCCGCACCGGCTTGCCGGCATCCTTGGCGGCCTGGCGCACCACCCGGTAGAGGCGCTCGGACAAGCCCTCGAACTCCACCATGCGGGTGCGCAGCAGATCGCCCTGCATGTCGCGTGTCATGCGCGCCTGGTGCGCCAGCGCATCTTCGGTGGACTGCAGCGTGCGCTGCAGGCCGCGCTGCACCGTGGCCACGTCGCCTACCGACTCGGCCATCATGCGGGTGAGCTCCTGGAAGCGGGTGAAGCGGTCCATCTCCAGCGGGTCGAAATCCTGCGCCGCGGCGCGCGCCGCCTCCATGCGGGTGTCGATCTGGGTCTCGGCCTGCAGCTCGATCTCGCGCAACTGGGCGCGCAGGCGATCGAGGTTGTCGCTGAGGTCGATCAGCGCCCCCTTGATCTGCACCACATCGGACTCGATGCGCGCACGGGCGATGCTGAGCTCACCCGACTGGTTGACCAGCCGATCGAGCAGCGGTGTGCGCACCCGCACCAAGCCGCTGGACGCTGCGGCCGCCGGCATCGCCAGCGCCATGTCCGCCGTGGCGGGCGTGTCGACAAACCGCTGCCAGTCGATGGCTGGCGCTGGCGGTGGGGCAGCAGCCGCCTCGGGCGGCGGCTCGCCAGGTGCGACTGGTGCGACTGGTGCGACTGGTGCGACTGGTGCGACTGGTGCGACAGGTGCGACAGGTGCGACAGGTGCGACAGGTGCGACAGGTGCGGCCACTTCGGGCAGCGTTGTCGCGGCAGGCGCTTCAGCCCGGTCAACGCTGTCCGGGGCCTGCGCCGCCGCGGGTTCGGCGGGCTTGGCCACCACCTCGGCAGCGGCAGCGACCGCCGGCCGCAGCAGGCCGTCCAGCCGGGCTTGCAGGGTGTCGGCATTCGCCACCAGGCGGTCGATGTCGTCGGCACGCGCCTGCACGTCGGGGGCTGTCAGCCGCTCGATCGCGGTTTCGAGGCGGTGCGCCAACTCACCCAGGCGCATCGCACCGGCCAGCCTGGCGCCGCCCTTGAAGGTATGCAGGCAACGCATGCAGGCCGTAGCGGCCTGGGCATTGGCCGGCTCGGCGGCCCAGTCACGCAGCCCGGCATGCAGCCGTGGCAGCAGCTCCTGCGCCTCTTCCAAGAAGATCGGGAACAGTTCGGCGTCGACCGCATCGACCTCGTCGATGTCCTCGTCGAAAGGCGCAGCCGCCGCATCTGGGTCGGGCCGCAACACACGCGGCGCGACCTCGGGCAGATCTGAAAATGGCATCAGCGCCGTGCGACCCAGAACGCCGCCTTCGGGCCCGCCTGCGTCGAGCCAGTCGGTCGGCGTGTTCCAGGGGTCGGTCGGCGGCGCCTGCGCCTCGTCGCCGGCAGACTCGGGCTCGGGCGGCAGTGGCTCGGGCGGCAGTGGCGCGGGCGGCGGCGCGGGCGGCGGCGGCGCGGGCGCCTGCGCCCAGGGTGAGCTGAATGCAGCGAGTTCATCACGCGCCCGCGCTGCCGACCCCTCGTCGCTGGCAGCCGCCGCATCAGGCGCCCGCGCCTCGCGCGGCAGCTCGATCTCGTCGAACAGCGTGTCGCCGTCCGACGCGTCGGCGTCGGCGTCGGCGTCGGCGTTGGCGTCGGCGTCGGCAGTCAGCGGCTCGACGGGCTCATCAAGCAAGGCATCAGCGTCTTGCAGCGGCAGCGCTGCGGTTGGCTGCGCCTCGTCCGGCAGCGGCTCGACCGGCCGCACCGCCTCGACCGGCAGCACCGCCTCAACCGGCGAGGGCAGCCACTCGTCCAGCGCGGTGTCGTGCACGGTGTCTTGCACGGTCCAGTCGACCTCGCTGGGCGCAGCCACGGGCTCGGCCGCGTCGGCAGCGCCGTCCAGCGACAGGATCTCGGTGGCCTGCCCGTCGCTGTCGGCCCAATCGTCGGCGACCAGCTCGGCGTCGGCATCGACCGACTCCTCGTCAGGCGCTGCCTGCGCCAGGATATTGAGCTGCTGCAGCAACTCGGCATCCGGCGTGCTCAGGAAGCCGGCGGCAAATAGGTGCAGCAAACGCCGAATCTCGTCGGCGGCGCGCTGAAACAGCTCAACCTCGCTGCCGCGACCGACGCCACGGGCGTGCGAACGGCCCAGCGCGTGCTCCAGCGCGCGCGCGAGCTGCGACAACTCGGTATAGCCCACGGTGCCCGAACTGCCGGCCAGCGAGTGCGCCAGCGCCACCGCCGCCTCGCCCACCGGACGCGCCGGCTCGGCCGCCCATTCGGCGAGTTCGTTGCCCAGGCGCAAGGACAATTCGTCGGCTTCGCCGAGATAGATGTTGAACAGCGGCAGGCTGATGCGCAGCCGGCCGATCTGGCGGTAGGCATCGGCATCGTCCTCGACAGCCACCAGGGCCGGGGCCGGCGCAGGCGGCTCGATCGGCGGCTCGATCGGCGGCTCGATTGGCGGCTCGGCCATCGGCGCGGCGGCAGCGGGCGCATCGACCGGCCATGCCGGTTCGCCCGGGTCACCGGCATCGGGTATCTGGTCCGGCACCCGGTCCACCACCGGCGGTTGCGGCTCGATCGGCGCCGCAGCGGCTGGCGGCTCATCAGACGCACCCGGCGCCTGCTCATCCACCGTCGGCTCGGGCTCGGCCTGCGGCGCCTCGGCGGGCAGACCGAAGTCGAAGTACAGACTCAGGTCGTCGGCCGGCGGTGTGCCGGGCGCCGGCGCCTCGTCCGGCCCCGGCACGCCAAACACGGTGGGCAGGTCGAGTTCGATCTCGGTGGTTTCGGGCAAATCGAAGGGCCGCAGCTCGGCGTCTTCGACCTGCGTCGCCTGGAACGCAGGCGCTGGTGCGTCGTCCGGCGCCGCGAAGTCCAGTTCGGGCAAGGCCGGCTGTGATGGCGGCGCGAACGTCGGCAGCAGATCGAGATCGCTGGCCAGCGGCAGGTCGGGCACACGGCGGCGCAAGCCCGTCAACTCGACCGGAGTGCGCGCTGCCTCATCCGCATCGGCCGGCACTTCGGCAGGTGAGGCGCCAGAGGCTTCGTCCGGCGCATCAACCGACGCATCAACCGACGCAGCGGGCAAGACAAGCTCAGCAGCTATCGCATCAGATGCCAAATCGGCGGGCACGGTGGCCAGATCCGGGCCGGGTGCGCTCGCCTCAGCCTCAGCCTCAGCCTCAGCCTCAGCCGCTGGCGCGGGCAGCGTGGTGGGCGTGCTGTCCAGCAGCGACAGGCGCCGGTGTTCGGTGCGCAGCACATCGGCGGCCTGCACGATGGCGTCAGCCGTATGCCCGCCGGCATCCCCTGCGGACAGCGCCTGGGTCCAGGCTTCGAGCCGGGCGCAGGCCTCGCTGCTGAAGCCGCGCAGATCGGCGTCGGCGCCGGCATGCTCGGCCAGCCGCGTGTTGTAGAGCTGCTCACAGGCCCAGGCCGCTTCGCCGAAGGCACTCAAGCCGACCATGCGGGCGCTGCCCTTGAGGGTGTGGAACGAGCGCCTGACGCGGGTCATGGCTTCGACGTCGTCGTGGCGCAGTTGCAGCGCGGTCAACGCCTCATGGGCGCTTTGCAAGACCTCGAGCGCCTCCTCGAGGAAGATGCCGCGCATCTCGGGATCGTCTTCGAGGCCGCTGAACACCGCAGCCACGGTGGCGGCCGCCAACGGCAGCGGGGCGGGGAGCGTCTCGGCCATCGCTTGGTGGGCGTCGGGCAGGGGCTGGCCCGGCAGCGTGGGCGGCCCCTCGTCATACGAGAAGTCAAGCCCGGCCAGCGGGTTGGCAGGCGCCATACGCAGGGCCGTGGGCCGGGTGGATGCCGCGCCCGGGTCGTCATTGCCGCGCCTGGCGGCAGTGTGTTGCGTCTCTCGCGCCTGCCGGACGATGCGATCGAAATCCAGGGTCACCGCCAAAGCATCGGTGTCGGCCGGCGCGGCCGCATCGGCGTGGCTGCGCGAGTCAAGTTCATCAAAGCCGGTCGGGCGATCCTCGCGGGCCATCACCGCCGCCAGGCTGCCGGTCGCCGGGTTGAAGCGGAACAGCGACTTGGCCATCTGCGGCTGCACACTGACCATGTCGATCAGGAAGCTGAGCGCGCCCAGGTTGTCGGCCAACCGGTCGAAGGTGCCGTTGGCGATCGCATGCTGCGGGTTGACCTCGGTATTGGCCAGCTCGTCGACGTCATCGCGCATGCGCAGCACGGCCTGCGATGCCTGGTCCAGGCCCAGCACCGACAACACGCCGCGCATCGCCGACAACTGCGCCGGCACCGGGATCAGCACATCCCGCTGCGCCGGATCGCGGAAGTACTGGTCGATGTTCTTCTCGATCTCCGACAGCGCGGCGCGCAGTTCCTGCACCACGCTGCCCATGGTCTGCCGGTCGGAGACGCGACGATACAGCTCCTCCATCCACAGTTCCAGCGTGCCGGGGTCGCGCTCCTGGCGCACCGCGTCGATGCGCCTGGCCAGACGCTGGATGCGCTGGCCGCCTTCGGGATGGTCGAAGTCGCCGTCGTCGATCGAGGCGTCGAGGTAGAGCAGCGCAGTGGCCACCTCCATGGCCAGTGCCGCCGGCGGCACGCCGCCCAGCGCGGCGGCATGGCTGACCGCCACCTGCAGGGCACGGCCCAGCACCGCGCCATCGGGGTAGAGGCGGCCCAGTGAGTCACTGACCAGCGCAAACTGCTCGGGCAGGCCGGGCAGGCGCGCGGTGTCGCCGCCGGCCACGGCCGACCACACCTCCTTGGCCGCCGACACCCGCTTGTGGGCCTGGGCCACCCAAGCCGGGTCGAAACGGCCCAGCCGGATCAATTCGTAATCGACGCGGCTGCCGGGCGTCAGGCTGTAGCCGCTGCAGACCGCGGCGAGCCGCGGCCCGCAGGCGTCGCGCTCAACCGGCTGCGCCTGGCTGCAGAAAAAGAGCAGGTCCTGGGCCAGCCGCTGCGACGGCTCCGACAGCTCGTCTGACCGCAACTGCGCCAGCAGCTTGGAGCCCAGCCGCTTGCTGTAGGCGTCGGGTTGCAGCAGGCCGTCGGCTTGCGCCTCGAAAAAGCCGCTGGCCAGCTGCCACAGCGTGGCCAGGCGGCTGTGCGGCGCGTTGGCCGGGCTCGCATCCTCGGCGGCCGCCTCGGCTGCCGCCTGGGCGCCAGCCGCCAGCCCGGCCAGCGCCTCGCTCATGCGCACTGCCACGCTGGGCGGCGCACCGCGCATCAGCGCCAGCAGATCGGTCTCGATCTGGTTGATGGTGGCGGCATCGGGATGGCGCGGCGCCACCAAGGGGTCCAAGGCCAGCTCACGCCAGGACCAGGCCTGATCCCACAGGTCGGCAGGGTGGATGCGGCTGGCGCCAGCCAGTTCCTGCAGCGCCCGGTATTGCGGAAACAACGACAAGGTGGATGCCGGCTTGCCGGCGAGCCGCCGGTCGATGAATTCGAGCAGCGCAAACGAGCCGTGCTCCAGGGTGTCGACCGTGGTCAGCGTGATCAGCCGCGGCTTGTTGCTCAGGCGTTGCAGGGCGGCCTCGGCGGCACGCAGCAACTCGGCAGCCGGGCCGAAGCCCACCAACTCGAGCACGCCCACGCTCTGGTGCACCTGAGCGCGCGCCTGGCGCAGCACGCCAGGATCCACCGAATCCAGGTCGGACAGCTGGGCCTGCTCCTTGAGGTAGCGGCGCAAAGCCTTGTTGGCGAGTTCCAGCGAGCGGCGCAACTCCTCGCTGACCCAGGACAGCGCGCTGAGCTGATCGCCGGGCAAGGCGCGACCGGCCGGCGCGGCCTGCCCGCTGTCGATGGTCGCCATGTCCGCGCTCATGCTGCTGACCGCACCTGCTGGTCCGTCATGCGATCTTGAAGCGCGACACCGACTGCCTCAACTCCTCGGCGGTGCGGGACAGTTCGTGCACCATGCGGGCCGTCGAGCGCGTGCCGTCGCCGGTCTGTGCGGTCACCGCGAAGATGTGCTGGATGTTCTCGGCCACCACGTTGGCCGAGGTGGCCTCGCTGGAGGTCTGGGTCGAGATCGCGGCGATCAGTTTGGCCAGTTCGCGCGTCACGCGATCGATGTCGCCCAGCGCCGAGCCGGCGGCATCCGAGAGCCGGGCGCCATCGACCACGCCCTGGGTCGAGCGGGCCATCGCCGCCACTGCGTCCTGGGTGTCGGCCTGGATGGTCTTGACCAGCGCCGAGATCTGGCGCGTGGCGTCGGCCGAGCGCTCGGCCAGGCGCTGCACTTCCTCGGCCACCACCGAGAAACCGCGGCCCGCCTCGCCGGCCGAGGCCGCCTGGATGGCAGCATTCAACGCCAGCACGTTGGTCTGCTCGGTGATGTCGGAGATCAGTTCGGTGATCTCGCCGATTTCCTGTGACGACTCGCCCAGCCGCTTGATGCGCTTGGAGGTTTCCTGGATCTGGTCGCGGATCGCGTTCATGCCGTCAATCGAGTTCTGCACCGCGGTCAGGCCCGACTCCGCCGCCGCCAGCGACTGGCGCGCCACCTGCGCCGACTGCTGCGCCTGCGCCGAAACCTCATTGATGCGGGTGGCCATCTGCAGCACCGACTCGCCGGTCTCGCGGATCTCGCGCAGTTGCTCATCGGACGCCGCCAGCAGTTCGGTCGAGGTGTCCTCGACCTGCTGGGTGGTATCAGTCACGCGGTTGGCCGTGCCCTGGACCTGGGCCACCAGCGTGCGCAGTTCCTCGACGGTGTAGTTCACCGAGTCGGCGATCGCGCCGGTGATGTCCTCGGTCACCGTGGCCTGTTGCGTCAGGTCGCCCTCGGCCACCGTCTGCAGCTCGTTCATCAGCCGCAAGATCGCCGCCTGGTTGGCATCGTTGACACGCTTGGCCTCCTTCTCCTGACGCTCGGCCTCCAGCCGCTGGGCCTCGGCCAGACCGGCGCGCTGCGCCTGGTCGGCGATGAACAAGCGCAGCAGTCCGCCGCCGCCGGCGGCGATCAGCAGCAGCCCGGCCAGCATCGCCAGGCCATGCTCAAGGCGGAAACCGCTTTGCGCGGTGAGGCTGTCCTGCACCGCCTGCAGACTCTTGCGAAGCGGCTCGCTGCCGGCCACCACGGCCAATTGGGCATCGCGCGCACTGGCCAGACCGGGCAGGTTGCCCAGGATTGCCGCGGCCTGGACGCGGGTCTGCTCGTACTGGCCCAGCAGTGCCTGCAGCCGCTCCTTGGCCTGCGCATCGCGTGGCGGCGGCAGCCTCAACTCGGCGCTGCCATTGCTCATGCCTTCGGCGATCTCGCGGAAACTGTTCAAGTCCTTGTCGAGAAGAATACCGGCCTCGGTGCTGGCGCCGTCGCGGTTGAGGAGTTCGTTGGCGCTCTTACCAATGCGCTGGGTCAGCATCACCAGCTGGCCGGCCTGGCTCAGCTCGACCGGCGTGGCCCCCAGCTGCAGCTTCAATGCGGCCACGTTCTGGGCAGTCTCCAGCAGCTCAGCCGACTGGGTATTGAGGGTGCGCAGCGCCTTGCCCGCCTGCACCAGCGCATCCTGCTGCGCCAGCAGCGCATTGGCATGGCCTTCGGCGCGGTCGACCAAGGGGGCGGTCGCGGCCAACAAGGCCTGGGCGCTCGCCGGCGCAGCACTCATCAGCGGCCCGCCGTCTCGGAGTTGCCGGGTGTTGGCCGCCAACACGCCAGCCGCCTCCTTGATCTCGACAAAGGCGCCGGGCGTGCCGCCCAAGGCCTGCGTCGCCGCCTTGGCCAGCCGCTGCGATTGCATCAGCGCCTGGCCGATGGCACCCAGCTGCACCGCATTGCGGCTGGCCGACGTCAGCGCCAGCGCGGTGGCCACCACCAGCATCAACACGCCGACGATCATCAGGCCGCCCAGCAGTCGTTGCTGCGTGGCCACCGGCTGGCGGCCGATCAACGGCAAGCCGCTGCCGGCCGCCGGCAGTGCGGCGGCAGCAGCTGCAGCCGCCACCGCCGCGGGCTGGCGGGTCTCGACAAAATCACTCAGTCCTTCCGAGGATGGCAGCGCGGAGATGATCGAGGCATCCGGCTGTGCCGGCTGCAAGGGGGCATCGACCGTGGCGTCGATACCCTCGTCGTTCCGCGAATCGATCGCCGTGGCCGCGTGGGCGTCATCCGCCTCGGAAGCCGCCTGCATCTCGTCAAAATTGGTGGGCGCCCGCTCGCCCGGCGCACTGTCACCGCCGCGGTTGTTCTTCAGTCGGTCCAGCAATCCCATCACATCCCCTTGTCAATGCGGCCCCGGTCGGCCGGCTGGCCGAAGCCAGACGCGCGCCTCACTCTCACACGCTCAGCCGGTGATCGCCAGAAACTGCGGCTGTCTGGCCAGGGCCGCGAGGTCGATCTCCTGCCAGCTGCGGCCTGCCGCATCCCGCCAACGCGCCGGCGCAAAGGCTGGTCGCGGTCCATTGTCAACGCTGTCGGTGTCGGGACGCATGTCGGCGGCGTGGCGCAGGCCCTCGAGGCGGTCGACCAGCAGCGCGCCGTTGACGCCCAGGGCGGCGTTGAAGGCCACCAGCCGGGCATGCTCACGCGGCGGCGGGGTGCCGGTGCCGCTGCGCAGGCCGAGAAAACGGCCCAGGTCGACCGCGGTGAAGACACCACCCCGCAAGTTGACGACGCCGGCCAGCCAGGGCTGGGTATGCGGCACCGGCAGCAGCGCACCGAGCTCGGAGATCTCACCCGCCTGGCGCAAGGCCAGCAGCAAGCCCTGGCCCGCGCAGTCCACCGCCAACCAGGACACGCCGGGTGTCTCGTTGCGCACCTGCCGCATGCGCTGGGCCAAGCGGGTCTGCAGGTCGCGCAGGGCTTGCTTGTTGGCCATCGGGCGGTGGGTGTCGGGCGAGATCAGTCGAAGCGCCTGATCTTGGCGACCAGTTCCTCGGCTTGCACCGGCTTGACGACATAGTCCTTGGCGCCCTGGCGCAAACCCCAAACGCGGTCGGTCTCCTGGTTCTTGCTGGTGCACATGATCACCGGCAGACCGGCATAACGCGGATCGCGGGTGATGGAGCGGGTCAGCTGGAAGCCGTTCTGGCCCGGCATCACCACGTCCATCAGGATCAGGTCAGGCACGTCTTCGGCCAACCGCTTCATCGCCTCGTCGCCGCTCTGGGCGGTACGCACCGAAAAGCCCCGCTTGATCAGCAGGCTGGACAGGTAATGCAGTTCGGTCTTGGAGTCGTCGACCAGCAGGATCTTGTGCACAGGCATCGTTGAGGCTCCCGAGTCGGTGCTGCGCTTTTGGCGAGGCTGATGGCCTCAGCCGGCTTGCGCCGCGGCGCCGAATTGCGCCACCACGCGCAGCAACTGTTCCTTGGTGAAGGGCTTGGTCAGGTAGTCCTCCGACCCCACCATGCGGCCGCGCGCCTTGTCGAACAGCCCGTCCTTGGACGACAGCATGATCACCGGCACATGGGCAAAGCGCGGGTTGCGCTTGATGATGGCGCAGGTCTGGTAGCCGTCGAGCCGCGGCATCAGGATGTCGCAGAAGATCAGCTGCGGCACATGGTCGTTGACCTTGGCCAAGGCATCGAAGCCGTCTTCGGCCAGCACCACCTCATGCCCGCCCTGGCGCAAGAAGATCTCGGCCGAGCGGCGAATGGTGTTGCTGTCGTCGATCACCAACACCCTGGTGCCAGCAAAGGCTGCTGCGGTGGGGACATCATCCATCTCTGCAGCTCCTTGGGCGTGGGGTGGCTGTGCCAGCAATGCGCGAAGCTCAGCGCGGGCGGGCCATCAGACCTGAACCATCTCGAAGTCTTCCTTGCGGGCGCCGCACTCCGGGCAGGTCCAGTTCATCGATACATCGGCCCAGGCCGTGCCTGGGGCAATGCCATGTTCCGGATCCCCGACGGCCTCGTCGTATATCCAGCCGCAGATCAAACACATCCAGGTGCGCGATTCAGTCACGTTATCAGGCAGATCACTACAATGAAGCAGGCATTGTAGCTACGCGATTCCGGCCGGTTCGGCCCAGTTGGCGGGGTAAAAGCAGGTTGATTCAACTTCACTTCGTCCCGCTCCTGGCACCGTACCGGCCTACCGACTGGCTGGCCCCCTTTCCCTGCATCGGATCTGTTCATGACCTCCAGCTCCACCCCTCTCCCCGACAGTGCCCTTGACGGCGCTGCCGACGCGCTGCAGGAAGCGTCGGCACCGGCTTGTGTCATGAGCTTCAACGCCGCCGACCCCAGCGGCGCCGGCGGCTTGGCCGGCGACGTCAGCACGCTGGCCGCGATGGGCGCCCATGCGCTGCCCATCGTCACCAGCGTGATGCTGCGTGATACCGCTGAAATCTTCGACCACCACCCGATCGACGCCGATGTGGTGGCCGAGCAGGCACGCACCGTGCTCGAAGACATCACCGTGGCCGGCTGGAAAGTGGGCTTCCTGGGCAGCGCCGAGGCGGTGAGCGCGGTGGCCGAGGTGTTGTCCGACTACCCCGACGTGCCCTTGGTCAGCTACCTGCCCAACCTGGGCTGGCTCGACGACGACCAGGCCCAGCCCTATCTGGAAGCCTTCCGCGAGCTGATCCTGCCGGCCACCGAAGTGCTGGTGGGCAACCACAAGACGCTGACCGACTTCCTGCTGCCCGACTGGGACAGCGAGCGCCCGGCCTCGGCGCGTGAACTGGCGGTGGCCGCCGGCGAGCGCGGCACCCGCTTTGTGCTGGTCACCGGCGTGATGCTGGCGGCCAAGCCCGGCAAGTCGGGCAGCACCGACCAGTTCATCGACAACGTGCTGGCCTCGCCCCAGGGCGCGCTGACCGGCGAGAAGTTCGAGATGTTCGAGACCTCGTTTGTCGGTGCCGGCGACACCCTCAGCGCCGCACTGGCCGCGCTGCTGGCCGCCGGCGCCGAACTGCAGGCCGCCGTGGGCGAGGCCCTGGCCTTCATGGACCAGGCGCTGGACTCGGGCTTCCGCCCGGGCATGGGCGGCGTGGTGCCTGACCGCTTCTTCTGGGCCATGCCGCCGCCCGAAGAGGGCGCCGACGGTCTGGCCGAAGGTGGCCCTGCGCCCGAACCCGAAACCCCTGACACCAAGCCCAAGACCGCGCCGCGCCGCATGCACTGACACCCGCCAATGACCAGCAACCAGACCTTGTTCGAACGCGCCCAGCGCGTCATTCCCGGTGGCGTCAATTCGCCGGTGCGCGCCTTTCGCGCCGTTGGCGGCACGCCGCGCTTCATCGCCCGCGCTGAAGGCGCCTACATGTGGGACGCCGAAGGCACACGCTACATCGACTACATCGGCTCCTGGGGGCCGATGATCCTGGGCCACGGCCACCCGGCGGTGCTCGAGGCGGTGCAAAAGGCCGCGCTCGACGGCTTCAGCTTCGGCGCGCCCACCGAGCGTGAGGTTGAGCTGGCCGAGGCCATCATCGCGCTGGTGCCCAGCGTCGAGCAGGTGCGCCTGGTCAGCAGCGGCACCGAGGCCGGCATGAGCGCGATCCGGCTGGCGCGCGGCGCCACCGGCCGCAGCAAGATCGTCAAATTCGAGGGCTGTTACCACGGCCATGCCGATGCGCTGCTGGTCAAGGCCGGCTCGGGCCTGGCCACCTTTGGCCATCCCACCAGCGCCGGCGTGCCGGCCGAGGTGGTGCAGCACACACTGGTGCTGGAGTACAACAACCTGGCGCAGATCGAAGAAGTCTTTGCCACCCAGGGCCGCGAGATCGCCTGTGTGATGATCGAGCCGATCGCTGGCAACATGAACTTCGTGCGTGCCCAGGTGCCCTTCATCCGCCGCCTCCGCGAGCTGTGCACCGAGTACGGCGCGCTGTTTGTCTTCGACGAGGTGATGACCGGCTTTCGGGTCGCGCTGGGCGGCGCGCAAAGTGTCTATGCCCGCGACATCCCCGGCTTCAAGCCTGACATCAGCGTGTTCGGCAAGGTCATCGGCGGCGGCATGCCGTTGGCCGCCTTTGGTACCCGCCGCGACATCATGGCCCACCTGGCGCCGCTGGGCCCGGTCTACCAGGCCGGCACGCTCAGCGGTAACCCGGTGGCCACCGCCTGCGGCCTGGCCACACTCAAGGAGATCGCCAAGCCCGGTTTCTACGAGGCACTGGGCGCGAAGACACAATCGCTGGTGGCCGGGCTGACGGCAGCCGCCGCCGATGCCGGCGTGCCGTTTGTGGGCGACAGCGAAGGCGGCATGTTCGGCTTCTTCTTCACGCCCCGGGCCGGCGACACGCTGCCGCAGAACTACAACGTGGTGATGGCCACCGACAAAGAGCGCTTCAACCGCTTCTTCCATGGCATGCTCGACCGCGGCGTCTATCTGGCGCCGGCCTTGTACGAAGCCGGCTTTGTCAGCGCGGCGCACAGCGCCGACGACATCGCCGCCTCGGTGGCCGCTGCGCGCGCCGCTTTGGCGGCCTGAAGACCGGCGCCACCGCATGATCAAGCCGACCGAAGTGCTGGGCCAGCCGGCGATGTGGCTGCGCGCGCCCGACGGCGCCCAGGCCACCGTGATGCTGCAGGGCGCGCAACTGGTGTCGTGGATACCCGCCGGCGACCAGGAGCGGCTCTACCTTTCACCCAGTGCCGTGGCCGGCCCGGGCCAGGCCGTGCGCGGCGGCATCCCGCTGTGCTTTCCGCAGTTCAGCCAGCACGGGCCGCTGCCCCGGCACGGCCTGGCGCGTGACCGCAGCTGGCAGTGGGTGGAAGGCGCCACCCGCGGCGACGTGGTGATCGGCGTGCTGCGACTGGTGGACGACGAGGCCACCCGCGTGATCTGGCCACACCGCTTCGAGGCCGAATTGAGCTTCAGCCTGAGCGGCCTGCAACTCGATGTGGAGCTGGCGATCACCAACACCGGCGACACGACGTTTGACTTCCAGGCCGCGCTGCACAGTTACCTGCGGGTGGACGATGTGCGCCGCGCCCGGCTGGGCGGCCTCTACGGCGTGCGTTACCGCGACAAGCTCAGTGGCGCCGAGCAGCACCAGGAGATGGACCCGTTCAGTTTTGCCGGCGAGATCGACCGCATCTACTTCGACGCCGAAGGCCCGCAAACGCTGGCCACCGGCATGGGCCGCATGCTGATCAGCCGCGAGGGTTTTCCTGACGTGGTGGTGTGGAACCCGGGCCCTGCCAAGGCGGCGGCCCTGCCCGACCTGCCGGATGACGACTGGCTACAGATGCTGTGCGTGGAGGCCGGGGCGATCGGCACGCCGGTGACGCTGGCGCCGGGCCAGGAGTGGGTGGCGCGCCAGGGGTTCGAGGTCTGAACCCCGTCGCGGCCGCCGCCTGCTTCAGGCCGGCGACGAGCGCATGCCGTAGACCTTGCCGTCCAGCCACAGGTATTCCGAGCGCAGCACCGCGTCGCCCTGCTCGCCGGTGAAGGTGAAGCCCAGCAGTGCCAGCGCCGTGCCGGACTTGATTTCGGGCACCTGCCAGGCTTGCAGCCGGGTCAGCGGCGCCAACTCGATTTCCCAGACCCGGTCCTTGCGGCCGGGCAGGCGCGCCGCGGCCAGCAAGGCCGGGCCGTCCACCGCGGCGGCTTGCGCCGGCAGGCTGCGGCCCGCCAGATCGGCCGGCAGGCGCAACTCAGCTGCCAACTCGAGCTTGAGTTCGGCATGCGGATTGCGCCAGCTCACCTGGGTGGCGCGGCCTGCCAGGTAGATCGGGCGGGCCTGGTCGAAACTGCTCCAGCCATGATGGGCGCGGGCGGCCCAGGGCAGGCCCAGCAGGGCGGACAACAGCAAGCGGCGTTGGATCATGGGACGGCTCCGGTCGGCAACAGCAGCGTCAAACGTAAGCGATGAAGCGGCCGCAGACAATCACCGCCAGCCAAATCCCCAGTGACAACACGGCTTGCAGCCGGGCGGTGGCATCGTGCCGCTGCAGGCCGCCACGGGCATGGAACAGGGCGGCATTGGTGCCGGCCAGCATCAGCAGCCCCATCTTGATCGTGAAGGCGCGGTTGGCCAGCAATTCCAGCGGCTGGCTGGCAAACATCAGCAGGCCACTGGCCGCAGACAGACTGAAGCCGCCCAGCGCCAGCGACAGCGCCAAGCGGGCCAGCGCCGGCAGTGGCAGGGCCGGCGCCAGGCCCAGATAGCGCAACTCCAGCAGCACCAGGTTACCGACCAGCAGCGCCAGCCCGACCAGGTGCACCACCTCCAGCGCAGGATAGGCCCAGGGGTGGCCGCTGATCCAGGTGAACATCGCCGCATTGTCGCGGCCTGCGCTGGCACGCCCCTTGGTTGATCCGGGCGAGCGCCATCTTCACACCTAAAATTCGACCCCATGCACCTCCACATCCTCGGCATCTGCGGCACCTTCATGGGCGGCATCGCTGCCATCGCCCGCGAAGCCGGCCACCGCGTCACCGGCTGCGACGCCAATGTCTATCCGCCGATGAGCGACCAGCTGCGCGGCCTGGGCATCGACCTGATCGAGGGCTTCGACCCCGGCCAGATGGCGCTGGCGCCCGACCTCTATGTGATCGGCAACGTCGTCACCCGCGGCAACCCGCTGATGGAAGCCATCCTCGACGCCGGCGCGCCCTACACCAGCGGCCCGCAGTGGCTGGCCGAGAACGTCTTGCGAGGCCGCCATGTGCTGGCCGTGGCCGGCACCCACGGCAAGACCACCACCACCTCGATGCTGGCCTGGATGCTGGAGAAAGCCGGGCTGCAGCCGGGCTTCCTGGTTGGCGGCGTGCCGCTGAACTTCGGCATCTCGGCGCGGCTGGGCGCGGGCAACTGCTTCGTGATCGAGGCCGACGAATACGACACCGCCTTCTTCGACAAGCGCAGCAAGTTCGTGCACTACCGGCCACGCACCGCGATCCTCAACAACCTGGAATTCGACCACGCCGACATCTTTGCCGACCTGGCGGCGATCGAGACCCAGTTCCACCACTTGGTGCGCACCGTGCCCGCCAGCGGCCGGCTGGTGGTCAACAGCCGCGAGGCTTCGCTCGACCGCGTGCTGGCGCGTGGCTGCTGGAGCGAACTGCAGCGCTTTGGCACGCGCAAGGAGGAGCCTGGCGCGCTGCGCGCCCGCGGCGAGCCCCATGGCTTCGATGTGCTGCGCGGCAGCCTGAAGATCGGCCGGGTCGACTGGACGCAGTTGGGCGAACACAACCAGCTCAATGCACTGGCGGCAATCGGCGCGGCCGAACATGTCGGCGTGACGCCCGATGCAGCGGCCGCCGCGCTGGCCGATTTCGAGAACGTGCGCCGGCGGCTGGAGCTGTGCGGCGAGGCCGGCGGCGTGCAGGTTTTCGACGACTTCGCCCACCATCCCACGGCCATGCACACCACCATCAACGGCCTGCGCCGCCGCGCCGGCCTGGGCCGGCTGCTGGCGGTGTTCGAGCCGCGCACCAACACCATGAAGCGCGGCGAGATGAAGGCCTTGCTGCCCTGGGCGCTGGAAGAAGCTGACCTGGCTTTCTGCCTGCAGGGCAACTACGGCTGGAGTGCGGCCGATGCGCTGGCGCCGCTGGGCGCGCAGGCGGTGGTGGCCGACAACGTGGACGCACTGGTGGCGGCCATCGTCCGCGCCGCCAAACCGGGCGACCAGGTGCTGGTGATGAGCAACGGCGCCTTCGGCGGCATCCACAACAAGCTGCTGGCGGCGCTGCAGCCTTGAGCGGGCTGCGGTAGCCTCTACCGCACCCGCCAACCGCCCGGGGCCGCGATGCATCCGCACGACCATCTGCACGACCATCCGCACGACCATCCGCACAACCATCCGCACAACCATGTGCACGACATCACCCGCCGCAACTTCCAGCGCCTGCTGGGCAGCCTGCCGCTGCTGGCGGCGCCAGGGCTGCGCGCCGCCGAGCCGCTGCCGCTGTTCTACGCCCACATCCACTACAGCCACGACGCCGTGTCGCTGGTGCCGCCGAAACAGGCGGTGGCCATCTTGCGCCAGGCCGGCTTGCGCGGCGCGCTGGTGTCCTCGTCCGACGACGCGGGCACGCAGCTGCTGGCCGCCGAAGCGCCGGACTTGATCGTGCCCGAGCTGCGGCCTTACCGCAGCCGCGGCGAGATCGGCAGCTGGATGCGCGACGACACGGTGATCGGCTACCTGGAGACGCGGCTGGCCAAGTACCGCTATGTCGGCATCGGCGAATTCCACCTCTATGGCGAGGATGCCGAGTTGAAGGTGCCGCAGCGCATGGTGGCGCTGGCACGCGAGCGTGGGTTGCTGCTGCATGCGCATTCGGATGTAGATGCGATCGAACGGCTGCTGCGCCAGTGGCCTGAGGCCCGCGTGCTGTGGGCGCACTCGGGCTTCGACCGACCGGAGAAGGTGCGCGAAGTGCTGCGCCGCCATCCGCGGCTGTGGTGTGACCTGGCTTTCCGCGGCGACCATGTCAGCGGCAGCCAGGTGGACGCCGCCTGGCGTGCCGCCTTCGATGAGTTTCCCGACCGCTTCATGATCGGCACCGACACCTTCACCCCCGAGCGCTGGCACTTCATACCCGAACATGCCCGCTTCTCACGCGCCTGGCTGGGCAGCCTGCCGCCGGCGCAGGCCGCGGGCATCGGCTGGCGCAATGCCGAGACGCTGGTGAAGGGCATCGCCGGCTCGCGCGCATGAAGCGCTGCGTGACGTCGGCCCGGTGGCTGACCTGGGCGGGCGCACTGGTGACGGCTGCGCTGAGTGGCGCCGCGCCGGCGGCGCTGGCCTGCGGTGAGCCCTTGCCCGCCGCCACCCGGTTGTTGGCCGCGCCCGCCAGCCCGGCCGCCGAAGGCTGGCAGTTGGCGCTCGCGCCTCAGCCGGCGCCGCTGACCGTCGGCCGCCCGCTCGCGCTCGACATCGTGCTGTGCCCGCCGCCCGGCCAGGCGCTGCCGGCCAGCTTGGCAGTGGACGCCTGGATGCCGGCGCACCGCCATGGCATGAACTACCGCGCCACGGTGCGCGCGCTCGGCAACGGCCGCTACCGCGCCGAAGGCCTGCTGCTGCACATGCCCGGCCACTGGCAGCTGACGTTTGAGTGGCCCGCCGATGCCGGGCAGGTGCCGCTGCGCCTGGTGCTCGACGTCACGCTGCGATGAGCCTGCGGTCGCGGCCAGGCCGGCACAGGCCACTCGATGGCTGGCGCCGTATAGCCTTGGGCTTGGCGCTGGCGCTGTCCATCACCGTCGCGGCCGCCAGCGCCGCCGCCGCGACCGGGCTGTTGGACTTCAGCGCCGACGAACGCCAACGCATCAGCCAGCACGGCCCCTGGCCACCGCCGCCAGTGCGTGATCCGGGCAATGCCCTGGCCGGCCAGCCGGCAGCGATCGCGCTGGGCCAGCGGCTGTTCTTCGAACCGCGGCTGTCGCCCGACGGCCGCCTGGCCTGCGCCAGCTGCCACCGGCCCGACCGCGCCTTCAGCGACGGCCTGCCACGCGCGATCGGGCGTGACATCGGCCGTGGCATGGCACGTGACACCGACACCAGCGCCACACTGGACCGCAACACCCCCACGCTGTGGGACGCCGACCAACAGCGCTGGCTGGGCTGGGACGGTGCCTTCGACAGCCTGTGGTCGCAGGCCCTGCATCCGCTGCTGTCGCCACGCGAGATGGCCGCCTCGCCGGCGCACGTGCGTCGGCTTCTTTGCCCGGCCGGGTGTGGTCGACCCTGGCCGCCATGGCGGCATCCAGGCGCTGCAGGCCAGCCGCTTCAACCTGCTGGGCAACTTCAACGATCGCACCGATGATGAGGCCGCGCGCAAGACCCGCCATGTGATGCTGCAGCAGCGCAACTTCGGCGAGTTCAAGGTGCCCGGCTTGCGCCAGGTAGCGTCGACCGCGCCCTATCTGCACGACGGCCAGCTGGCCACGCTGGCGGCCGTGGTCGAGCACTATTCGACGCTGAGCCCCGACCGTTTGCATGCCGACGGCGAAGCCATCCTCAAGCCGCTGAAGCTGTCGGCAGGCGAACGCGACGACCTGCTGGCCTTTCTGCGCAGCCTGTCGTCGCCGCAGGCCCGAGTCTGGCAGACGCCGGCATTGCCGCCCTGCGCCGGGCCAGCCACCTCGATGCGCTAAGGTGCGGTGTAGCGCAACACTTGCCGGAGACACCGATGCACGACGAGCCCTGCGACCATGACCACCCGGCGCCGCCAACCGGCAGCCTGGGCATACAGCGCATCGGCGAGTTCGACGCTGCGGCCTTCGAACGCGCGGTAGCCGATCTGCTGCGCGCCTGCGGCGTCGCGCCCGACGGCGCGCACACCGGCAAGACGCCGCAGCGCGTACGCGAGCTGTGGCAGCGCCGCTTGCTGGGCGGCTATGCACTGGATCCGGCCGAGGTGCTGGGCGAGGGTTTCGACGACCCGCGCCAGGACATGGTGGTGGTGCGCGGCATCGCGGTGCACGGCGTCTGCCCGCACCACCTGGTACCGTTCCGCGGCATCGCCCATGTCGCCTATGTGCCTGGCGGCCGGTTGCACGGCTTCGGCCGCATCGCCCGGCTGGTCGACGCCATCAGTCACCGCTTCACCTACCAGGAGTGGATGACCCGCGACATCGCCGACGCGATGCTGCTGCACGGCAGGGCGCGCGGCGCGGCCTGTGTGGTCGAGGCCGAGCAACTGTGCCTGCTGCTGGGCGAAGACCGGCGCGGCGACGAACGTGTGGTGACCCAGGCCTTTGCCGGCTGCTTCAACAGCGATGCGCAGTTGCGCAGTGAGTTCATGCGGGCGATTGGTGGCGGTGCAGGCTGAGGACGACGTGACTGCCTCAGAATTGTTGAAGGCAAGGGGCAACGGCTCATGGTACTCATCAGTGAACCGGACGACTGGATGAAGTTGTCGCCCGGCAAATATCTACGCCAAGCGAACGCCGGGGTCACCCTAATCCAATGTCAGCAAACTGGCGTTGATGGGACCGCGGCTGGCCGAATCCATGTGGCGGGGCTCGGCCAGGAGCAGGTGCTCGTCATCGGCAAATGCCCGGCGTTCTGTTCGGACTCGAACGTTCAAGCGGATCTTTGATATCGAAATCGAACACTGTCCGAACTGCGGAGCGCAGCTTCAGATCATCGGGGCGATCCGCGAATCCGCGGTAATCGAGCGGATCCTCACGCAACTGGGCTTGCAAGCGCGGGCGCCACCTCGGGCAACAGCGCGCGGAGAGTTTCGGCAGGCTGCCTGACGGCCCGCTTTCAGGTGATGCGGCGAGCCTGTGGCTGCTTCGCATGCGCTCGGCCAGGCAGGAGCAGCCCCGTGGACCACCCCAGAGCGAGCTGGCTTCTCCCAGAGGGGCCGAGAACATGCAGTTTGAGATGCCTACTCCCCTGCAGGCCCTGCTGCCGGCCCTGCGGCTACAGCCGCAGAAACTGGCGGCCAACGTGCCCGAGCCGAGCCGGGCCGGGCCGGGCCGGCATGTTCCCCTCGCAGCTTCGCCGCCTACTGGCGCGCGCGGGCCGCCTTCATCGCCGCTGGCCACGCGGTAAGGCCCATGGCCGATCCACGGCAGATGCTGGCCCAGGGCAAACGCCGCTGCTGGCCGTGACGCATATTTGCGCCGAATCGCGCCCCGCCGACGACCCGTTGCTGCGCTTGGTCGACGCACTGGCGCGCAGCGACCCGGCTACTGCCCGGGCCGTGCAGGTCGCCAGTCAGAAGCTGTGCGTCAGCGTCAGCCGCACGGTGCGCGGCTCGGCCGGATGCACATGTTTGTCGGCCACCGCCGCCGCCTCGCCCGGCAGCCTGCTCTCGTAGAAGTATTCGATGTCGTTGACCTTGCGGTCGAACAGGTTGAACACATCCAGCGTCAGGCTGGTCTTGGGGTTGAACTGGTGGCTCAGGCGCAGGTTGGTGGTCTGCGCGCTGCGGGCGCGCACGCTGTTGTCCTCGATCAGCGGGCCGCTGCCCAGGTAGCGCCACTGCAGGCTGGCCGACCAGGGGCCGATGTCGCGCGCGGTGAATGCGATGGAGGCCACCTTGTCGACGCTGTTGGGAATGCGGTCGCCCACCGGGTCGGCATCGCTGAAACGGGCATGGGTCCAGGCCAGGTCGGCGTCCACCAACAGCCAGGGCAGCGGCGCCCAACGGTTGTTCCATTCCACACCCCGGCGCTTGCTGGGGCGGCTGGCCTCGGTGGCCCCGGCATCGCCCACGTAGACCAACTCCGAATCGAAGTCCAGCTGCCACAGCGCCAGCGAGGTGGTCAGCCCCGGCAGCCATTCGCTGCGCGCACCGAATTCAAGCCCGCGCGATGCCACCAGGCCAGGCACGGTGTCCACGGGGTCGCCGGTCTTGGGGTCGATGCGCGCGGTGGTGCCGCGTGCGTCGTTGCTGTGCATGCCGCGCCCGGCGTTGAAGAAGAACTCGGTCTTGGCCCAGGGCCCGGCGATCAGCGACAGCTTGGGTGACAGTTGGCGGTCGCTGCTGCGGCCCGAATTGGCTGCCAGCGTCAGGCTGTCGACACGGAAGCGCACCTGGTCGGCACGCAGGCCGACGACGCCGCGCAGCCAGGGTGTCAGCTCTACCGCGGTTTGGCCGTAAAGGCCCAGCAGGGTCTCGCGCACCTTGTCTTCGCGTGTCACGCCGGTCACCCGGCGCGCCACGGTGTCGAACAGGCCCAGGCGCACCCGGTCGTGGCGCAGCTGCAGGCCGATCTCGCTGCGCGCGTTCAGCCCGAACAGGCGGTGGTCGGCGGTCTGGCTGGCCGACAGGCCCAGCACCCGGCGCTGGTCACG
>JBBQZM010000014.1:0-34452 GCA_038207685.1 Burkholderiales bacterium | reverse complement strand
AGGAACTTGCCGATGGCCATGTAGAGCACGCAGGGCCAGAACGGCAGCTTCAACCAACCGGCGATGGCGCACAGCGGGTCGCCCACCACCGGCAACCACGACAGCAGGCAGGCCTTGGGCCCCAGGCGCTCCAGCCAGGTCAGCGCCCGCATCTCCAGGCGCTTGTGCTGCATGCGTTCGTACAGCGTCTCGGCGCCATAGCCCATCCACCAGCTGATGGCGCCACCGATGGTGTTGCCCACCGTGGCCACCAGGATCGCGGGCCAGAACAGTTCGGGGCTGAGCTTGAGCAAACCGAACACCGCGAACTCGCTGCCCATGGGCAACAAGGTGGCCGACACCAGGGCCACGATGAATACCGTGACCAGCCCGTACTGCGGCAAAGAGAACAAGGCCAGCAGTGACAGCATCCAGGCTTCCATGCGGCCATTATCAGGACGCGGCCACCGCCTGGTTCGCCGGGTTTCGGCCCGGGCCGCGCCGCTATACTGACGCCTCATTTTTAAGCAGCCGCCCGCGCGGACCCGCCCCATGCGCATCGGCGCGATCACACTGCCCAACCGGCTCTTCGTCGCCCCCATGGCCGGCGTCACCGACCGGCCTTTTCGCATGCTGTGCCGCCAGCTGGGCGCCGGCCATGCGGTGAGCGAGATGGTCACGAGCAAGCGTGAGCTGTGGGATTCTCTGAAGACCTCGCGCCGTGCCGACCACACGGGTGAACCGGGGCCGATTGCGGTGCAGATCGCCGGCGTGGACCCGCAGGAGATGGCCGATGCCGCGCGCTACAACATCGACCGCGGGGCGCAGATCATCGACATCAACATGGGCTGCCCGGCCAAGAAGGTGTCCAAGGTGTGGGCCGGCTCGGCGCTGATGCAGGACGAGCCGCTGGCCTTGCGCATCGTGCAGGCCGTGGTGGCCGCCTGCGCGCCGCGGGGCGTGCCGGTGACGCTGAAGATGCGCACCGGCTGGTGCCAGAACGAGCGCAACGCGCTGCGGTTGGCGCGCGCGGCCGAGTCCGCCGGGGTGGCCATGGTCACCGTGCACGGCCGCACGCGCGAACAGGGCTACGGCGGCCACGCCGAGCACGACACCGTGGCCGCGGTGAAGGCGGCGCTGAAGATTCCGGTGGTGGCCAATGGCGACATCGATTCCCCCGCCAGGGCGCGCGAGGTGCTGCGCAGCACCGGCGCCGATGCCGTGATGATCGGCCGCGCCGCGCAGGGCCGGCCCTGGATCTTTCGCGAGATTGCGCACTTCCTTGAACACGGCACCTTGCTGGCGCCGCCCGCCACGCGGGAAGTGCAGGGCTGGTTGACAGCGCACCTGCTGGACCACTACACGCTGTACGGCGAGCACCTGGGCGTGCGCACGGCGCGCAAGCACATCGGCTGGGCGGTGCGCGCCTTGCCTGGCGGCGAGGCCTTTCGCGCCGCGATGAACACGCTGGACGACTGCGAATCGCAACTGCGCGCCGTGCACAGTTTCTTCGACGAGCTCGGCAGCCTGCACCCGGTGCTGCCCGCCGCCAACGACGCGAATTCGGTGCAGGCGGCATGAGCCCCGCGCGGCCGTCCGAAGGGGCTCGCTCCCGCTTGGCGGGACCGGCCGAAGGCCGTAGGGTGCCCACATGACCCGGCAGCTCATCGACGCCTGCATCCGCGCCAGCGTCGAGAAGTACTTCAAGGACCTGCGCGGCGCCGAGCCCGACGGCCTGCACGACATGGTCATCACCGCGGTGGAAAAGCCGCTGCTCGATGTGGTGATGCACCACGCCGAGGGCAACCAGAGCAAGGCGGCCGAGTGGCTGGGCATCAACCGCAACACCCTGCGCCGCAAGCTGCTGGACCACAAGATCATCAAGTAGCCCGTCGGCTCGCTCGCTCGCTCGCGCGCTCGCTCGCTCGTTCGCCCACCGCGCCGCCGGCCCCGGGCCCCCTCACTCCCCGCACCCCCATGTCCACCCTGACCGCGCTTCTCTCCGTGTCCGACAAGACCGGCATCGTCGATCTCGCCCGCGCCCTGGCCGCGCTGGGCGTGCGCCTGCTGTCCACCGGGGGCACGGCCCGGCTGCTGGCCGACGCCGGCCTGGCCGTGACCGAAGTGGCCGAGGTGACCGGCTTCCCCGAGATGCTCGACGGCCGCGTGAAGACGCTGCACCCGCGCATCCACGGCGGCCTGCTGGCGCGGCGCGACATGCCCGCGCACATGGCGGCGCTGCGCGAGCACGGCATCGCCACCATCGACCTGCTGGTGGTCAACCTCTATCCCTTTGCGCAGGCCACCGCGCGGCCCGGCTGCACGCTGGACGAGGCCATCGAGAACATCGACATCGGCGGCCCGGCCATGCTGCGCGCGGCGGCCAAGAACTGGCCCGACGTCGGCGTGGTCATCGACCCGGCCGACTATGCCCAGGTGCTGGCCGAGATCGACGGCGGCGGCCTGAGCCGCAAGACCAAGTTCGACCTGGCGCGCAAGGTCTATGCGCACACCGCCGCCTACGACGGCATGATCACCAACTACCTCAGCGCGCTGGAAGACGGCGCCGAGGACCGCCCGGCCGCCGTGCCGCAGCGCGCCGAGTTCCCCGAGGTCTACACCCTGCAGTTGCTCAAGACGCAGGACATGCGCTACGGCGAGAACCCGCACCAGAGCGCAGCCTTCTACCGTGAGCACAGCCCGGCGCCGGGCACGCTGGCGCAGTGGCAGCAGATCCAGGGCAAGGCGCTGTCGTTCAACAACATCGCCGATGCCGATGCGGCCTGGGAATGTGTCAAGACCTTTGGCGACGCGCCGGCCTGCGTGATCATCAAGCATGCCAACCCCTGCGGCGTGGCGGTGGGCGCGACCGCGCTCGAGGCTTATGCCAAGGCCTTGAAGACCGACCCGACCAGCGCCTTCGGCGGCATCATCGCCTTCAATCGGCCGCTGGACGCTGCCGCCGCCGAGGCGGTGGCCAAGCAGTTTGTCGAAGTCATCATTGCGCCGACGATCACCGCTGAGGCGCGCGCGATCTTTGCCGCCAAGCAGAACGTGCGCCTGCTTGAGGTGCCACTGTCGGCCCAGGGCAATCTGCTGGACTTCAAACGGGTGGGCGGTGGTGTGCTGCTGCAGTCGGCCGATGCCAAGAACGTGGCCGAAGCCGAACTCAAGGTGGTGACCACGCTGCAGCCCACACCGCAGCAACTGGCCGACCTGCTGTTTGCCTGGAAGGTGGCCAAGTTCGTCAAGAGCAATGCCATCGTCTTCTGTGCCGGCGGCATGACCCTGGGGGTGGGCGCCGGCCAGATGAGCCGCATCGACTCGGCCCGCATCGCCAGCATCAAGGCCGAAAACGGCGGGCTGTCGCTCAAGGACACCGCGGTGGCCAGCGACGCCTTCTTCCCGTTCCGCGACGGCCTGGACGTGGTGATCGACGCCGGCGCCAGCTGCGTCATCCAGCCCGGCGGCTCGATGCGCGACGCCGAAGTTATCGCTGCGGCCAATGAACGCCGCGTGGCCATGGTGTTCACCGGCACCCGGCACTTCCGGCACTGACCCGCCACTGACCCGATGGCAACAGATCGGGCGCGCGTCATGCAGGGTGAGAGCGACAACCCCGATTGCCCACTTGCCCTGATCCACCGATCATCTCGCCGCCCCTAGGCTCCTCGCGCCGATCACGATGCCCGCTTGCCCCCTGATGCTCGACCGCCACCCCGCGCGCCGCCTGCTGCAAAGCCTGTTCCTCAGCCTGCTGCTGGCCTGCGGCCTGGCGGCTCAAGCCGCGCCGACTGTGGCGCCGGTGGCGCCAGTAGCCACCGGCACCTGGGAATATGCGCTGTCGGCCTACAGCCAGCCCAAGTACCCACGCAGCTTCAGCCACTTCGAGTACGCCAACCCCCAGGCGCCCAAGGGTGGCTTGCTGCGTCTGGGCAACCCTGACCGGCGCACCAGCTTCGACAAATTCAACCCCTTCACGGTCAAGGGTTCGGCACCGGCGGCGATGCTGATGTTTGTCTTCGAGACGCTGGCCATCGCCTCGATGGACGAGCCGTCCACCCTCTACGGCCTGATTGCCGAGGAGATGATGCTGGCGCCCGACCTGTCGTCGATCAGCTTTCGCATTCATCCCAAGGCCCGCTTCTCCAACGGCGACCCGGTAACACCCGCCGACGTGGTGCACAGTTTTCAGATGCTCACCGGCAAGCAGGCCTCGCCGACCTACCGCACGGGTTTTGCCGCGATCGCGCAAGCGGTGGTGGTTGATGCCCGCACCGTGCGGCTGGATCTGAAGGAGCGCTCGCTGAATGCCGCCTTCACGGCCGCCGGGCTGCCAGTGTTCTCGGCCAAGTGGGGCGCGGGCAAGCCCTTTGACCAGATCGTCGACGAGCAGCCGATCGCCACCGGCCCCTACACCGTCGACAAATACGAGATGCCGCGCCGCGTCGAGCTGAAACTTGACCCCAACTACTGGGCCAAGGATCTGGCCACGCGCCGCGGCTTCTTCAATTTCGACCGCATCATCTACCGCATGTACAAGGATGAAGCGGTGCGCCGCGAAGCCTTCAAGGCCGGTGAGTTCGACATCTACAAGGAATACTCGGCGGCCAAGTACGCCCGCCTGCACCAGGGCGCCAAGTGGCGCGACGGCCGCATCATCAAGAAGGCCTTCCAGGTGGACACCGGCAGCATGCTGCAGGCCTTCGACTTCAACCTGCGGCGGCCCAAGTTCCAGGACATCCGCGTGCGCGAGGCCATCATGCGGGCCTGGGACTTCGAGATCTACAACCGCTACGGCACCTTCGTGCGGGCCAACAGCATGTTCAACAACACGCCGTTTGCCGCCGAAGCCGGCCCGCCGTCGGCGGCCGAGGTGGCGCTGCTCGAGCCCTTCCGCAACGATCTGCCGCCGCAGGTGTTCGGCCCGGCTTTCCGCGCGCCGCGCAACGACACCGGGCCGAATGCGCTGCGCGACAACCTGCGGCGGGCGCAGGAACTGCTGGCCGAAGCGGGCTGGAAGGTGGCGCCCGACGGCCTGCTGCGCAATGCCAAGGGCGAGGCTTTCGAGATCGAGTTCCTGGAGCCTTCACAGGTCGGCCGCAACCCCGAGTTCCAGCGCAACCTGAAGAAGCTGGGCATCACCTATACCGAGCGGCTGGTCGACTTCGCGCTCTACCGCCGCCGGCTGGAAACCTTCGACTACGACATGATCATCATCGTCGAAGGCAAGTTCACACTGCCCGACGCCGCCGACCTCGACAGCCTGTACGGCAGCGCGGGTGCCGACCAGGAGGGCAGCAACAACTTCCGTGGCGTCAAGAGCCCGGCGGTTGATGCGCTGATCAAGCGCATCCGCGACGCCGCCTCGATGGACGAGCTGCTCACCGCCTCCCATGCGCTGGACCGCGTGGTGATGTGGAACCACTGGCAGATCCCGCAGTTGTTCACCCGTACCGAACCCAGTTCCTACTGGGACAAGTTCGGCCTGCCGGCGGTGCAGGCACGCTACCTGTCGATCGACAGCTTCGCCAGCAGTTATTCGGCGCCCTGGCCGCTGTGGACCTGGTGGGACAAGACATTGGCGCCAAGCCAAGCCCGGCCCGCCGAAGCAACCGCCGCCAAACCCTGAGACCGCCACCATGCTGAGCTACATCCTCAAGCGCCTGCTGCTGATGGTGCCCACGCTGCTGGGCGCGCTGACCATCACCTTCATCGTCGTGCAGTTTGTACCTGGCGGCCCGGTCGAACAGATCATGGCCGAGGCCGCCGCGGCCAGCGGCGGCGGCGACGACGGCTACCGCGCCAGCCGCGACATCGACAAGCAGCAGATCGAGGAGTTGAAGAAGCTCTACGGCTTCGACAAGCCGGCGCATGTGCGCTACGTGGAGATGCTCGGCAACTTCGCCCGCTTCGAACTGGGCAAGAGCTTCATGCAGAACAAGGATGTCTGGCAGCTGATCAAGGAGAAGTTGCCGGTCTCGATCAGCCTGGGGCTGTGGACCTTTCTGCTGTCCTACCTGATCTCGGTGCCGCTGGGCGTGGCCAAGGCGGTGCGCGAGGGCTCACGCTTCGACACCCTGACCACCTTGGTGGTGCTGATCGGCTATGCCATCCCCGGCTTTGTGCTCGGCATCCTGCTGATCGTGCTGTTTGCCGGCGGCACCTTCCTCGACTGGTTTCCGCTGCGAGGCCTGACCAGCGACAACTGGGCCGAACTGTCCTGGAGCGGCAAGATCGTCGACTACTTCTGGCACCTGGCACTGCCGCTGGTGTGCCTGACCATCGGCAGCTTTGCGGTCATCACCATGTTGACCAAGAACACCTTCATCGAAGAGATCCGCAAGCAGTATGTGCTGGTGGCCCGCGCCAAGGGCTTGTCGCAACAGCGTGTGATGTACAAGCACATCTTCCGCAATGCGCTGATCCCGCTGATCACCGGCTTTCCGGCGGCCTTTGTCGGCGCCTTCTTCGCCGGCTCGGTGCTGATCGAGACGCTGTTCTCGCTAGACGGCCTGGGTCTGCTGGGCTACGAGGCGGTGATCCGGCGTGACTATCCCGTCGTGCTGGGCTCGCTCTACTTCTTCACGCTGATCGGCCTGGTGGTCAAGTTGGTCAGCGACCTGCTCTACCGCGTGGTTGATCCGCGCGTGCAGTTCGGGAGCGTGGCCAAATGAGCGGCGCCTCGACGTCCCCAACGTCCCCAACGTCCCCAACGTCCCCAATGGCCGCTACGGCAGCGGCCGGCGACGCCGCCACCACCGCGCTGGCCAGTGCCCGCGGCCTGTCGCCCAACCAACGGGCCTGGGCACGCTTCAAGCGCAACCGGCTGGGCTATGTTGCGCTGTGGTTCTTCGCGCTGATGCTGCTGCTGGCCACCGCGGCCGAACTGGTCAGCAACGACAAGCCCTTTGTCGCGCGCATCGACGGCCAGTTGCTGTTCCCGATCGTCAGCAACCCGCCCGAGACCGCGATCGGCGGCGATTTCGCCACGCCCACCGACTGGAAGGATCCGCTGATCACCCAGTTGCTGGCCAAGCCCGGCAACTGGTCAATCGGTGCGCCCAATCCGCATGGCGCGACCTCGATCGACTACTTCAGCAAGGCCGCGCCGCCGGCCGCGCCGAATGCACAGAACTGGCTGGGTACCGACGACAAGGGCCGCGACATGCTGGCGCGGCTGCTCTACGGCTTTCGCGTCAGCATCTGGTTCGCCATCGCGCTGACCATCGCCGGCATCGCCATCGGCACGGTGATGGGCGCCATCATGGGTTACTTCGGCGGCCGACTCGACATCACGCTGCAGCGCGTGATCGAAGTCTGGGGCGCGGTGCCCGAGCTCTACCTGCTGATCATCTTCGCGTCGATCTTCGAGCCTTCGCTGGGCCTGCTGCTGATCCTGCTCAGCCTGTGGGGCTGGATGGGCTTGTCCGACTATGTGCGTGCCGAATTCCTGCGCAACCGATCGCTGGAGTTCGTCAAGGCGGCGCGTGCGTTGGGCCTGAGCAACGCCCAGATCATCCGCCGCCATGTGCTGCCCAACTCGCTCACACCCGTCATCACCTTCCTGCCCTTTCGCATGAGCGCGGCCATCCTGTCACTCACCGCGCTGGATTTCCTCGGCCTGGGCGTACCGGCCTCGGTGCCCAGCCTGGGCGAGCTGCTGCAACAGGGCAAAGCCAACCTCGACGCCTGGTGGATCATCGTGCCCACCTTTGTGCTGTTGACGCTGACCATGCTGCTGCTGACCTTCATCGGCGACGCGCTGCGTGATGCCTTTGATACCCGAAAGTCCTGAAATGGCCGCGCCACCGGATCTGTTGGAAGTCGAGCACCTGAGCGTGCGCTTCGGTGCGTCCACCGTGGTCGACGACATCTCGTTCTCGATCGCCGCCGGCGAGAAATTCGCATTGGTCGGCGAGTCGGGATCGGGCAAGTCGATCACCGCGCTGAGCGTGCTGCGCCTGGTCGACAGCGCCATCAGCAGCGGCGTGATCCGCTTTGACGGCACCGACTTGATGACGCGCAGCGAGCGCCAGATGCGCGGACTGCGCGGCGGCGAGATCGGCATGATCTTCCAGGAGCCGATGACCGCGCTGAACCCGCTCTACACCGTGGGCAACCAGATCGGCGAGGTGCTGGAACTGCATGAGGCGCTGCGGCCCAACGCAGCGCGTGCCCGCGCCATCGAACTGCTGACGCGCACCGGCATCCCCGAGCCCGAGCGCCGCATCGACGCCTATCCGCATGAGCTGTCGGGCGGACAGCGCCAGCGCGCGATGATCGCCATGGCGCTGGCCTGCCGGCCGCGGCTGCTGATCTGCGACGAGCCGACCACCGCGCTCGACGTCACCATCCAGGCGCAGATCCTGGCCCTGCTCGATGAACTGCAGGCCGAGATGGGCATGGCGTTGCTGTTCATCACCCACGACTTGAACCTGGTGCGCCGCTTCACCCACCGCGTCGGCGTGATGGAGCGTGGCAAGCTGGTGGAGACCGGCACCACCGCCGAGGTCTTTGCCAACCCGCAGCACCCCTATACCCAGCGCCTGATGGCCACCCGGCCTCAGCGCGTGGTGCAGCCGGTGGCGGCCGATGCGCCAGTGCTGGTCGAGGCGCGTGCCGCCGAGGTGCAGTTCGCCATCGCCACCGGCTGGTTCAGCAAGCGCCAGTTCCGCGCCGTCAAGCAGGCCACGCTGCAACTGCGCCGCGGCGAGACGCTGGGCATCGTCGGCGAGTCGGGTTCGGGCAAGACCACGCTGGGCATGGCCTTGCTGGCGCTGCAGCCGCTGGCCAGCGGCGAAGTGCTGCTCGACGGCATCCGCCTGGACAACGCCGAGCGCACAACCCTGCGCGCGATGCGCAAGCGCATGCAGGTGGTGCTGCAGGATCCGTTTGCTTCGCTGTCACCCCGCATGACGGTGGGGCAGCTCGTCGGCGAAGGCCTGGCGCTGCACCAGCCGCAGCTGTCGGCGGCCGAGCGCGAACGCAAGGTGCTGGCGATGCTCGACGAGGTTGGCCTGTCGGCTGCCAAGGGTGTGCACGGTGTGCTGCAGCGCTACCCGCATGAGTTCTCTGGCGGCCAGCGCCAGCGCATCGCCATCGCCCGCGCAGTGGTGCTGGAGCCCGAAATCCTGGTGCTCGACGAACCCACCTCAGCGCTCGATGTCTCGGTGCAGCAGCAGGTGCTAGCGCTGCTGGGCGAGTTGCAGCAGCGCCGCGGCCTGAGTTATGTCTTCATCAGCCACGATCTGGCGGTGATCCGCGCCATGGCCCACCGGGTGATGGTGATGCAGAACGGCGACGTGGTCGAAGAAGGCGAGACACTGGCGCTGTTCGACGCGCCCCAGCAAGCCTATACCCGCGAACTGATGGCCGCCGCGCACCTGGCCTGAACCCCGCTGGCGGCTGTAGCCGCCACACCCCGATAGAAAGAATTCCGCCATGGGCGCACAGTGGAAAGCCAAGCACAAGGACGTGGCGGCCAATGCCAAGGGCCGCTTGTTCGGCAAGTTGGCCAAGGACATCATGATCGCCGCCCGCCAGGGTGCCGACCCGGCGGCCAATTCAAAGCTGCGGCTGGTGGTCGAGCAGGCACGCAAGGTGTCTATGCCCAAGGAAACGCTGGAGCGGGCGATCAAGAAAGGCGCCGGACTCACCGGCGAGTCGGTGCAATTCGAGCATGCGCTGTATGAAGGTTTTGCGCCGCACCGTGTGCCGGTGCTGGTCGAGTGCCTGACCGACAACCTCAACCGCGCCGCCTCCGACATGCGTGTGCTGTTCCGCAAAGGCCAGCTCGGCGGCGCCGGCTCGGTGGCCTGGGACTTCGACCACCTGGGCATGATCGAGGCCGAATGCAGCACCGCCGGCGCCGACGCCGAAACCGCCGCCATCGAGGCCGGCGCCCAGGATCTGCAGGCCGACGACGACGGCCAGACGCTGTTCCTCACCGCGCCGGCCGACCTCGACCTGGTCAGCCGCGCGCTGCCGGCGCACGGCTTCACCGTGCTGTCGGCCCGGCTCGGCTACCGGCCGAAAAACCCGATCGACCCGGCCAGCCTGAACGCCGAGCAGTTGGAGGAAGTCGAGAACTTCCTCGCCGCCCTGGATGCCCATGAGGACGTGCAGCAGCTGTTTGTCGGCCTGCAGGCTTGACGCCCGACCCGATGTGAACGAGAGCCCCCTATGACTGAAGCCACGCCCCAGCCCGCCCTGCCCGACCACCTGTCCACCGATCCCCGCAGCCCGCACCATGACGCGGCCGTGTTCGAGCGCGACATCGGCATCCGCTTCAACGGCCAGGAGCGCAGCGATGTCGCCGAGTACTGCATCAGCGAAGGCTGGATCAAGGTGCCGGCCGGCAAGGCGATCGACCGCAAGGGCCAGCCGCTGATGATCAAGCTCAAGGGGCAGGTCGAGGCCTTCTTCCGCTGATCGGCGCGGCGCTCGCGCCCGCACGGCGCGAGACCGCAGACACGGCGCCAGCCGCCGGCCTTCAGCGCTCGGCGATGTAGTGCTGCATCACCACGCTCTCGCCCGGCAGCACCATCGCGCGCAGCCGCGCTTCGATGGTCTGGTCGGCCACCGTGGCGCGGGCCCGCTGGTGCAGGTAGTCGGCCCAGCTGGTGACGATGAAGCGCTCGACATAACGGCTGGGGTCGTCCAGGTCGCGGTAGATGCGCCAGAAGGTGGCGCCGTCACGCTGGCGCGGCGCCTTCAACTGGATGGCCAGGGCCAGGAAGGCATCGGCCTCCTCGGGCCGGATGCGGTAGCTCAGCTCCACCGCCACCGGGCCAGCCGCCGGGCTGGGCGCATCGGTCATCAGCAAGTCTTCAAACGGCGCCTGCGTCACCTCATGCAGCGCGCCCATGCGCAGCGGAAAACGCCGCGCCAACAGCAGGTTGCCCAGCATCAGCGCTGCGGCAACCACCAGCGCACCCTGCAGCCCCACGAGCCCGGCGGCCGCGCCCCAGAAGGCCGAGCCCAGCGCAAACGCGCCCAGTGCGCTGAGCACGTGCATGGCCGTGGCGCGTGAGCGCACCCAGGGCGGTGCACTGGTTTGGGTGGCGGTGTTGAAGGTGCTCATCACGCTCATCCAGGCGCCACCGCCGGCCACCAGCGCCAGGTAAACCGGCAGCGCCCAACGCGACAAGGCGGTCACCACCATCGCGGCGGCAAACACCAGGCAGCCGATACGCACCAGCCGCTCCAGCCCCAGGTGCTGGCGCAGCCGGCCCAGCATCAGGCCGGCGGCCACTGCGCCAGTGCCCAGGCAGCCCATCAGCAGGCCGAAGCCTTCGGCGCCCAGGCCCAGCCGCTGCTGGCCGATCACCGGCAGCAAGGCCCACAGCGCCGAGCCGGCGCCACTGAAGGCCGCCGTGCGTACCAGTTGGGCCAGGATGGTCTCCGAATGCCAGGCATAACGCAGGCCGGCCAGCGTGCCACCCCACAGCCGCTCGGGTGGCAGTCGGCTCGGTGGATGCGGCCGCGGCGGGTTGCGGTGGATCGCCATCGCCAGCACCAGCGTGCCGGCAATGGCCAACACAAACACTGCACCGCCGCCTGCCAGCACGCCGCCGACGGCACTGGCCAGCCCGAACACCAAGCCGGCCAGCGCCGGGCCGAGGGCGCGAGCGCCGTTGTAGGCGATGCTCATCGCGATGATGGCCTGCGGCAGCTCATCGCGCGGCAGGATCTCGCCCACCGCCGAGTTCCAGGCCGGCGTCAGCATCGCGGTGCAACAGCCGGTGATGGCGGTGAACACCAGCAAGGTGGCCGGGCCGGCCCAGCCCACCAGCAGCAGCAGCGCCAACACCAACGCCGTCAGCGCCTGCACACCCAGCGCGGTCAGCAGCAGGCGGCGGCGGTCGGTGGTGTCGGCCAGCACGCCGGCCGGCAGCGCCAGCACGAACATCGGCAGGAACACTGCGGTCTGCACCAGCGCAGCCAGGAAGGACGAGCCGGTGAGCTCGACCATCAGCCACGACGCCGCCATGCCATGCATCGCATTGGCCATGAAGTAGATGCCACTGGCCAGCCAAAGGCTGCGGAACACACTGTGGCGCAGCGCGTCCCGGATCGATCCCTGCCCTGTGGCAGCAGGGCTGGCGGTGGGGCCGGTGCGCAAGCTCATCTGCTCGCCATTGTGGGGCCATGGCCGCGCCCAGCCCCCCAGCTTGGCAGCCCCTGCCGCAGGGGTGCTATGCAATACTGATTTCAGCCCCGCCACAGAAGCGGGGCGGTCGTCGATGGGCATCAGGCGAAACCGATCCAGGTCTCGTGCGCAGTGTCAGATGTCGGAGTACCCACGCATGGCAGACAGTGTTTCTGGCGATCAGGACAAGTTGGTGGCTTCCGCCTGGCAGGACCAAGCACTGTGGTCCGCAGTGGCCAATGAACTGGGCAACTCGATCCGCCGCTGGCGCGTGGTGGCAGCAATCGCCGCGGTGGCCGGCCTGTTCCTCACCGTGCTCGCCGGCACGCTGTCCAACCCGGATTGGCAGGACAGGCGCGGCCAGATGATCACCGTGGGCGTTTTGCTGCTGGCGCTGGTGCCCTATGTGCGGCAGAAGATGCTGGCACCCGAGCGCCAACAGGCCTGGGTGCGGGCGCGCAATGTCTCCGAGTTGCTCAAGGAAGCGATCTACCGCCACCTGATGGGCGCCACCGCTGCGCCAGCTGAGGCCGCGCCAGACGCCGCCACGCCACCCGCGCCCGGCGCCCTGACCCGCCGCTGCCGCGAGATCAAGCAGGCCGCTGCTGACCTGGCCCGCCTGGCCGCCGCGGTCGCCCCGGCCCAGCGCGAGCGCAAGCTGCGTTTGACCCTGGCCGACTACCTGGAAGAGCGTGTCGAAGGCCAGATCCGCTATTACAAGAAGAACGGCGAGCAGGCCGGCAAGACCGCGCGCCGCCTGCATGCCGCCGAATTCGGCCTCGGCCTGGCGGCGGTGGGGCTGGGCGCGCTCAGCGGCCAGAACCTGCCAACCGGCCTGGGCGATCAGGTGGCCGGACAGACCATCGCCATCAGCATGCTGGTGCCCTGGTTGACGCTGGTGGCCGCGGCGGCCTCGGCAGTCACCGCCCACATGGCTGCAGCCCGCCACGACGAACTGGCCAGCCGCTACTTTGCCACCTACGACCTGATCAAGAGCCAGCGCGACGAGTGGCTGCTGCGGCCAGATCACGACACGCCCGCCCAGGTGCAGATTTTTGTCGACGAGGTCGAGCGCACCATCTCCAGCGAGAACGGCGCCTGGGTCACCGACTGGAACAAGGCGAGCTCGAGCTGACCATGGGCTACCTGCCGCAATTCAAGCACGACTTGTTCATCAGCTACCGGCGCAGTTCCAACGAGGGGCAAGACCCTTGGGTGGACAACTTCTGCACCGCGGTGCGGGCCCAGTTGCGTGACCTGGTGGGCGACGTGCAGCTGTGGCGCGACACCGCCGAACTGCGCGCCGGTGATGCCTGGCGGCCCGAGATCGCCGACGCGGTGGACGCCACCGGCATCTTCCTGGCAGTGATCTCGCGCACCTACTTCGACAGCGACGAGTGCCGCAAGGAGCTTGATCGATTCCTCGGCCAGCTCAAGCGCACCGAGGGCGCGGCCGGACGCAAGCTGGTGCCGATCTATAAACACCCGCCCAAACCCGACCAGGAACTGCCGCGCGAACTGGCCGAAATCGGCCACCACGAATTCTTCAACCTCAACCCCAAGCCCTGGCGCGAGCTCGACCCCAAGCGCGACTATGACGACTACCACGAGCGCCTGGGCCGCGTGGTGTTCGACCTGATGGCCGCGCTGGAAGAGCTGCAAGGCCAGCAGAAGAAACAGGCGCTGGGCAAGGTGTTTGTGGCCAACGTCGGGCCCGAACTGCTGCAGGAGCGCGAGCGCCTGCGCACCGACCTGCGCCAGCGTGGCTTTTTGGTGGTGCCGGAGCATGAGTACCTGTGGAATGCCGACGACCATCGCGAGCGCATCAGCCGCGACCTGGCCGAGTCGCTGCTGTGCATCCATCTGGTGTCGCAACAGGTCTCGATCGAAACGCTGACGCCCGCCCGCAGCCGCTTGCAACTGGAACTGGCCCATGCCGAGATGAAGCAACGCGGCCGGCCGGCGCCGCTGGTCTGGCTGCAGCCCGCAGCCGAGACCGATGCCAGCGCCCGCCCGCTGATCGACTACATCCAGAGCGAGCTGGCCAATGACGGCGTCGATTACCTGCAGGGCAGCCTGGAAGACCTGAAGACGCTGATGCTCGACAAGCTGCCGCGGCCTGCGCCCAAGACGCCGCCCAAGCCGCGCGAGGTGGCGTTGCTGGTCGAGGAAAGCGACCTCGCCGACCTGGGCCCGCTGAAAACCCTGCTGGCCGACAAGCTGGGCGTCGAGCCGCGGCCGCTGAAGTTCAGCCGCGCCACGCCCAAGGATGACGAGCGGCTGGCGCGCACGCTGGCCGCCTGCCCGCAGGCGATCATTTTCTGGTCACGCCAGTCGGAAGACTGGGTCTTCGACCTGATGGACCTCGACGCCCTGGCCGCACGGCTGGGCCCCGAGCGGCTGTGCATCGTGGCCAGCGGCGAAGCCAGCGTCGAGAAGACCAGCTTCACCACCAAGAAGGCGCGTGTGGTGCAGGCCTTGGTCAGCCAGGGCGAGGCCGATCTACGCAGCTTCCTGGACACGCCGCTGGGGCCTGCCGCATGAGCGCCGACGCCGCAGCCGCGCCCGCCGCAGCCGACATCGCCGCGCTGATCGCCGCCAACCCCTTCCCCGGGCTGCGCTCGTTTCGCCCGGGCGAGGCCGACCGTTTCTTCGGCCGCCGCCAGCAGATCGACGAACTGGTGGCCAAGCTGGCCGACACGCCCTTCATCGCCGTCTCGGGCGCCTCGGGCTGCGGCAAGTCCTCACTGGTACTGGCCGGGCTGCTGAGCGAGCTGAAACGGCGGCACGACGACGACTTCGAGACCGACTGGCGGCCGGTGGTGATGCGGCCCGGCAACCGGCCGATCGCCCACCTGGCCGCGCCGCTGGCCGCCGTACTGGGCGGCGCCGATACCGAAGCCGAGGCCGCCGCCCAACGCGCCGATACCTTGTACGGCCAGTTGCGGCTGGGCGGCCTGGGCCTGGCCGAGTTGGTGCGGCAGTCGCGCCTGCCGGTCGGCACGCGGGTGCTGGTGGTGGTCGACCAGTTCGAGGAAATCTTCCGCTTCAAGCGCCTGGCCGATCCCGAGGAGGCCAGCGCCTTCGTCAAGCTGCTGCTGCAGGCCGCGGCCGACCCGCTGGCGCCGGTCAGCGTGGTGATCACGCTGCGCTCCGACACCCTGGGCGCCTGCGCCGACTTCCGCGACCTGCCCGAAGCCGTCAGCCGCGGCGGCTACCTGGTGCCGCGCCTCAAGCGTGATCAGCGCAAGGAGGCCATCGTGCGGCCGGTCGAACTGCGCGGCGCACGCATTGCACCGCGGCTGGTACAGCGCTTGCTCAACGACGTCAGCGACGACTTCGACGACCTGCCGATCATGCAGCACGCGCTGTCGCGCACCTGGCAGCGCTGGGCCGATGACTGTGGCGGCTCGCGGTCGATCGACCTCAAAGACTACCTGGCCACCGGTGGCGCCGCCAGCGCGCTCAACGACCATGCCGACGAAGCCTGCCAGTCGCTGGGCCCGCTGGGTCAGGCCGGCGGCCGCGTCGAGCGGGTGTTTCGCGCCCTCACCGAGCGCGTGGCCGAGGGCACCGAGGTGCGGCGCCCGCTCGACTTCGCGCAACTCTGCGCCATCTGCGGTGGCGACAGCCCACAAGTCCTGGCCGAAGTGACCCAGGTGGTCGAGCGCTTCCGCCGCGCCGACACCGCCTTCCTGGTGCCGGGCGCCGAGCAGCCGCTGGCTGACAACCCGGTGATCGACATCTCGCACGAGAGCCTGATTCGCCAATGGAAGCGGCTGCGCGACTGGGTGGTGGCCGAGGCCGAGGCTGCCACCGAACTTCGTGACCTGGTGCGCGAGGCCGAAGCCAATGCGCAAGGCCGGGGCGAGCCGCGACGCGGCCTCGATCTGCAGCGCGGGCGCGACTGGCAACAAGACCACCAGCCCAACGCTGCCTGGGTGCGGCTGTGCCTGGGCGGTAGCCAGGCCGACGGCGAGGCGCACTTCGAGGCCATAGGCCGCTTTCTCGAACTCAGCGCGGCGGCCGAGCGGCAGGCCCTGCGCCGCGACCGACTGCGTCAGCGCGGCTTGCAGGCGCTGGGCGGCACGGTGCTGCTGGTCTCGCTGGCCGCGGCGGCGGTGGGCATCCACCTGCAGCGCCAGGCCAGTTCGCGCGATCTGGTCAGCCGCTCGGTGCTGGCGATGGCGGTGGATCCGATCCAGAGTGCACAGCTGGCGCTGGCGGCCATCGACCAAGACAGCCAGAACCCGCGCGCCGAGTTTGCGCTGCGCCAGGCGATGTCCTCGATGGAGGTGGCGCGCACTGAACAAATCCTGCAGCTGGACCAGCCGCTGGTCGAGGCCCGCTACACCGATGATGGCAAGCGCCTGGTGGTGGCCGGCGGACGCAGCTTGTGGCTGCTTGACGCAGACAGCTTGAAGACACTGGCCCAAGTCAGTGCGCCGGCCCAGGTGATCAAGGCCTGGCCGCTTGAGCAGCAGCTGATCAGCTTCACCGCCGACTTCAAGGTGCAGTTGCAGACGCTGGACGGCCAGGCGCGCGCTGACCTGTCGTGCAGCGGCGCCGGCAACCGGGCCGCCAGCGTGGCCTACAGCGGAGCGCGCAACAGCCTGCCGCCCCAGCTGGCGGTGGGCTGTGCCAACGGCCAGTTGCAACTCTGGGAGCTGGGCGCGGCAGGCGTGGTGGCCAGCAAAGCGCTGCTGCCCGGTGGCGACAAGCTGCCCACGGTCAATGCGCTGGGTTTCTCCGGCGACGGTCGTTACCTGGCCGTTGGTGACACCAGCGGCACGGTGCAGGTCTGGCAGCGCGGCCAGGTCAACAAGCCCTGGATCAGCGTGCCGGGCAATTCGCCACTGGGTCATAGCGGCCCGATCCGCGACATCAGCTTCCATCCCGATGAGCCCACGCTGCTGGCCAGCGCGTCCGACGACGGCAGCGCCCGCGTGTGGACGCTGGACCTCGACAACGGCCGCTTGATGCCCAACTTCGGCGGCCAGAAGGGCATGTACAAGCTGGTGCACGACCGCGCGGTGCTGGGCACCCGCTTCGTGCGCCGCGCCGACGACCCCACGGCGCTGATGACACGCTCCGACAAGCGGGTGTTCTTCTGGTCGGATGAAACCACCTTCGATGCCCGCGCCCACAACGATTCGGTCACCGACGTCAGCACCTCGAGTGACGGCGAGCTGATCGTCTCGGCCAGCGCCGACGGCACTGCCCACCTGTGGTCGTCGCGCGCCGCCACCTCGATCGCCCAGCTGCGCGGCCACCGCAACGAGGTGACCAAGGCCTTCTTCAGTCCGCAGGGTGACGCGGTCATCACCACCAGCCGCGACGGCACGCTGCGCAAGTGGCGGCTCACCCGGCCGGTGATGCTGGCCGCCGGCCGCGCCTGGCAATTGGGCGCGGCGATCGACGGCAAAGGCCAGCGGGCAGTGCTCTGCGGCGAGACCCAGGCCGAGCCGCGCGGCCAATGCCGCATCACACCCCTGGTCGATCTGGCCAAGCGCGCCGACGAGCGCGGCGAATGGCTGGAAAGAATCCCTGCCGCCGATGCGATCGAGAAGGTCAGTTTTTCGCACGACGGCGCGCTGGTGCTCGGCGTCAGCGCCGGCCATGACATCTACCAGACCGCACGCCTGGTGCTCTGGGACAGCAGCTCGCGCCAGCGCCTGCAGCCCGGCTGGCTGCCGCTGTGGCAATGGGCGCGCTTCAATGCCGGCCGCGCGGAACTGGTGGCCTTGCGGCCGGCGATCGACGGCAGCGCCGGCACCGAGCTGGCGGTCTGGCCGCAGTCAGCGCTGGCCGCAGCCACGTCGGGTACGCCGCTGTTCCAGGCCCGGGCTCGCCAGGCCCCGCTCAACGGCGCCGATCTCAGCGCCGACGGTCGCTGGCTGGCCGCGGTGGCAGGCAGCAGCGTGCTGTTGTGGGACCGCCAGGCGCCGGGCGCCGCGCCGCGTGAACTCAGCGGCCACCAGGGTGATGTACGCAGACTGGCTTTCAGCGCCGACAGCCGGGCGCTGGTTTCCGCCAGCAACGACCGCACCGCGCGGATCTGGCCGCTCGACGGCAGCGCCAGCGCGCCGGTGGTGCTGCAGGGTGGCCACAGCGCAGCACTGTCGTCGGCGGCCTTCAGCCCCGACGGCAAGCAGGTGCTGACCAGCGGCACCGACAACAGCCTGCAGCTGTGGGACGCCCGCGACGGCAGCCACCCGCGGGTGGCCATCCACCGCCATGCTGATGCGGTGAACACCGTGTTGTTCGACCCGTCGGGCCAGTCGCTGCTGTCGGCCAGCGACGACGGCACGGTGCGTTTCGACCGCTGCAATTACTGCAGCCTGCCGCTGGCGCAGTTGCAAGACCGGGCACGCGAACGGGTACAACTGATCGCACCGCTGGACAGCGCCGGCGGCCCTGCCAATGGCCGCTTCAAGTGGCCACGCTGGCTGGGCGGCGGGTGATGTGCCGCCCCACTGAGCATCGACGAGACTCACCATGAACCTGCCTTGCGCCCCACAACCCAAGCCCGGCGGACGCTGGCTTGCCACGATCGCGCTGGTCTGGCTGGCCGGTTGCGCCAGCGTGCCGCCCGAGGCGGTCACGCTCAGCCGCCATGTCGGCAGCCAGATCAGTCAGTCGCAAGACGCCCATTTGTCGACGCTGGACGCCTTCTACAAACGGCTGCGTGACGACAACGACAAATGGATTGCCGACACCTACCTGCCACGATTGGTCAAGAACACCGTTGATGCGATGAGCGCTGCCTGCCGGGCACAGGGCGACAGCACCCCAGCCTGTAGCCGCCTGGACAACGAAGACATGCAGCGCATGCTGTCGAAAACCATCACCTACCGCGATGAGTTGCAGCGTGTACTGGCGGCCAATCGTGACGAGGCAAGGCGCCTGATCCAGACCCACTACGCCGACTTGCAGACCGCCAATGCCACGGTGACCGCTAGCTTGGCCTCGGTGGTGGATCTGAAGAAGGCTACCCGGGACTCGGCCGCCCAGATCGGCCAGTCGGTCGGCCTGCGCATCGACACCGACAAGATCGAGCGGACCGTGGCCGACTTTCTGCAACAGGCGGGCGGCGCGGGTTCGTCGCTGTCCGAGTTGGAGAAGTCCTTGTCGGCCATCACGCAGGCGCCGGCCCGGCGCTGAACCTCAACCACCGCCAGGAGACGACACCATGGCCTTGACCCGCGCCCAGCGCGATGCCGCCATTGACGACGCCGACGCGAAGACCCAGCAGGATTTCGCCAGCGAGATCGCCAGCCGCACCCGGCTGACCACCACCGAAGTCACGGCCCTGGCCAAGACCGAAGCCGAGCGCCAGGCGCTGTCAGCGGTGATCGCGGTGGTCGCTGAGGCCACGGCCAGCAACCAGGCCAAGGCCGAGCAGATCCGTCAGATCGCGGGTGGCCTGGAGACGCTGGTCAAGATCGCTTCGAAGCTGGTCTAGCGGTGGTTGGTAGTCGCGGCGGGCCGGCGTGCCAGCGCCAGGCCGCCGCGCGCACGGTGGCTCAGCCGCGTTCGGCAGGCTGGCGGTTCAGCCCGCGCTGGTAGGTGTCGTATGCCGGCTGATCCACCGCCAGCTTGGCCAGCGTGGTGCGCCAGAGGTGGTCAAGCAGATCGGGCTGGTCCATGGCCAGCGCGCCGCTGGCGATGGCCTCGGCCAGGCAGCGGTTCAGGCCAACCAGGTCGACATTGGCCGCCGGTCGCTCAGCCAGCGCCAGTCGGTTCAGCAGGCGCAACAGGCGCGCGCGCTCGGCAGCCTCGGCGGCCGGTGCCAGTTCGGCCTGCCGGGCCACGGTGTCGAGCATGTTGGCCGCCACCCGCGCCTGGTAGGCCAGCGCACCCTCGCCGGCGCCGGCCAGCGCCGGGCCAGCCTCGTCGCGCAGAAAGCGCGCCACCGCGGCCAGCAGTTGTTCGGGGCTTGGCAGATCGTGCATCAAGCCAGCTCGGCGCGCGGCGCCAGCAATGCCAGCAAGTCGATCTCGGCCTCGGACGCGCGGCGGCCGATCGCCGCCTTTTCCATCACCGGCTCGGCGCCACTGAGCCAGGCCTGGGCCATGCTCTCGCAGATCACGCCCCAGCGCAGCGTGCCCAGCACCTGCCACCAGTGCACCCGCGCCGGGTCGACCTCACCGCCAGCGGCGCGGTAGCCATCAAACAGCGCGGGCCAATCGGCAAATCCACCGACCGGCCGCTCGCTGTGGCCAAAGCGCCAGGAGGCTACGCCCAGCCAGCCCAGGTCGGCCATCGGGTCACCGAACTGGGCGAGTTCCCAGTCCAGCACGCCGACCAGTCTGTCGGCGGCCAGATCGACCATCAGGTTGCCGTTGCGGAAGTCGCCATGCACCAGGGCCGGCGCCACAGCGGCCGGCGCATGGGCGGCCAGCCGGCGCAGCGCCCACTGGAACACCGGGCGTACCGTGCCATGCCGGGCATGCCAGTCGGCCAGGTGCTGCACCTCGTCGCGTGGCTGGCGCTGCTGCAGCGGCGGCAGCGCGGTCACCGGCAGCGCATGGATGCGGGCCAGCGCCTGGCCGCACTGCCAGGCCAGTTGCGGCCGTGCTGCACTGGCGATGCGCCGGCCCAGGGTCTCGCCGTGCAGGCGCTGCATCACAAAGCCCTCGCCCAGGCCATGCGCAGGCTGCAGCACCGTCACCACCACCGGCACCGGCACGCTGGCAACGGCTGCATGGCGGATCAGTTGTGCTTCGGCTGCCAGCCCGGCGCCGCCACTGTTGCGCTGGCCGGCACCCGGCGCGGCGCGGCGCAGGATCAGCGCCTGACAGCTGCCGTCGGCGCCCACGGCCTCGAAGGCCCAGGTCTGCTGGCTGGCGCCGCCCGACAGGCGTTGCAGCGCCTGCACCACCAAGCCCGGCTGGCCGGCATCGGCCAGTGCGGCTGCCAGGCCATCTGCCAAGCCCTCGGGTGCACTCATGCGGACAGGCCGTCGTTCAGAGCCGTTCGATGATGGTGACGTTGGCCAGGCCGCCGCCTTCACACATGGTCTGCAGGCCGTAGCGCTTGCCGCGCGCCTGCAGCGCATGCACCAGCGTGGTCATCAGCTTGGCGCCGCTGCCACCCAGCGGATGGCCCAGCGCGATCGCGCCGCCGTTGACATTGAGCCGCGCCGGATCGGCGCCAGTGGCCTGCAGCCAGGCCATGGGCACGCTGGCAAAGGCCTCGTTGACCTCGAACAAGTCGATGTCGTCGATGGTCATGCCCGCTTTCTGCAGCGCACGCGCCGTGGCCGGGATCGGCGCCTCGAGCATGATCACCGGGTCCTGGCCCAGCACCGTCATGTGGTGCACGCGGGCCAGCGGCGCCACGCCCAGCGCCTTCAGGCCACGCGCGTTGACCACCATCAGCCCGGCGGCGCCGTCGCAGATCTGGCTGGCGCTGGCCGCCGTCAAGGCGCCGCCTTCCTGCAGCAGCCTGACCGCGCTGATGCTCTCCAGCGTGGCGTCGTAGCGGATGCCCTCGTCGCTGCTGTGCATCTCGCCGGTGGTTTGGCCATCCTGGCTGCCGTCGTTCAAACGCGCCGCCACCGGCACGATCTCGGCGGCGAAGGCGCCGCCGCGGGTGGCGGCGATCGCGCGCTGGTGGCTTTGCAGCGAATACGCGTCCAGCGCCGGCTTGCTCAACCCATATTTCTTGACCAGCATCTCGGCGCCGATGAACTGACTGAACTGCACATCGGGATAACGCTTTTGCATCGCCGGGCTGACGTAGAAGCCCATGCCGTTTTTGGCCGGCAGGCTCATCGGCGTGCCAATCGGCACCCGCGACATGCTTTCCACGCCAGCGGCGATCACCACGTCCATGCTGCCCGACATCACCGCCTGCGCGGCGAAGTGCAATGCCTGCTGCGACGAGCCGCATTGCCGGTCCACCGAGGTCGCCGGCACCGACTCGGGCAGCCGGCTGGCCAGCACCGCGTTGCGGGCGATGTTGCTGGCCTGTTCGCCGATCTGGCCGACGCAGCCCAGGATCACGTCTTCCACCAGCGCCGGGTCGCAATCGGTGCGCGCCATCAGCGCGTCCAGCACCTGGGCCGCCAGGTCGGCCGGGTGCCAGCCCGACAGTCGGCCGTTGCGCCGGCCGCCGGCGGTGCGCGCGGCGGCCACGATGTAGGCTTCAGCCATGGGAATGGTCCTTGTGGTTCAGAGAAGGGTTTGCCACTGATTGTTGGCCCGGCGGCCGCAGCGGGCGTCGTCGGAAGCGATGATTTTGCCGGCCGAGCCCGCCGCCGACAATACTGGCAATGCCGCCAATGCCCGAGTCGCCCGCTGCCCGCCCCCGCCTGCTGCTGCGCACGCTGGACCGCGGTGACGGCCTGCTGGGGCTGCGGCCATGCGGCCCGGTGCGGCCACCGGCACGGGTGCCGCTGTTCGGCGCGCGCGGGCCGCAAGTGACGGTGGCCATGTTGCAGTGGCCAAGCGCGCCGGCCGTCAGCGACCGGGTGGCGGCGCAGGCGCGGCTGCTGACCAGCGGCCTGCAGCCGCTGCCGGCAGAGGCGCTGCAGTGGCGCGGCGGCGACTCGCCGCTGGACAGTCTGCCACTGTGGAGCCTGGTGCGCGAAGCCGACTTTGCCGACTTCTGGGCCGAGCAGCTGCCGCTGCTGGAAACCGAGGGCTGGACGATTGAGGTGCAGCCCGGCTTTGCCCATGCCAGCCTGCCGGTGAGTGGCTGGCAGATCAAGATCGAGCCGCTGACCCAGCCCAAAGGCATGGGTTCCTGGTTGCTCAGCCTGGGCGTCGAGCTGCAAACTCGCGACGGCACCGAAACGCTCGACCTGGTGCCCTTGCTGGCCCGGCTGATAGGCCAGGACAGGCGCTGGACCGATGCCCAGGCGCTGGCCGCCATACCGGACGACGCGCTGATCCGGCTGCAGGCGCCGGGCGGGCGCCGTATCGACGCCGCCGCCGCGCCGCTGAAAGCCATCGTGCGGGCGATGATCGACCTGCTGACTCGGCCGCGCCGCCGTGCCGACGCGCCGCTGCTGCTGTCGTCCTGGGAGGCGCAGCGCCTGGCGCTGCTGCGCGCCGGCCTGCGTGATGCGATGGCCAGCCACCCCAGCGCGCGACGTGATTGGGCGTTGCAGGGTGAATGCGGGCTGACCTGGCTGGCCGAGCAAGGCGCCGGCAGTACGCCACCGGCGGTACCGCCGCCGGACGGCCTGGGCATCACGTTGCGGCCCTACCAGCGGCTGGGGCTGGACTGGTTGCAGCATTTGCGCCGGTTGGGCATGGCCGGCATCCTGGCCGACGACATGGGCCTGGGCAAGACCGCGCAGGCGCTGGCCCACCTGCTGGTGGAACAACGATCCGGCCGGCTCGATCGGCCGGCGCTGGTCGTGGCGCCAGCCTCGCTGATCTTCAACTGGCAGGCTGAAGCCGCGCGTGTGGCACCGGCGCTCAAGCTGCTGACACTGCAAGGCCCGCAGCGCGCCCAGAACATCGCCCGCATGCCGCAGCACGATCTGGTGCTGACCAGCTACCCGCTGCTGTGGCGCGACGCGATGGCGCTGCAGCGCCAGCCCTGGCATCTGGTGGTGCTGGACGAGGCGCAGATGGTGAAGAACGCCGGCAGCCGCACGGCCACCGCGGCGCGTCGGCTCAACGCCCGGCACCGCCTGTGCCTGACCGGCACACCGATCGAAAACCACCTGGGCGAGTTGTGGGCGCAGTTCCACTTCCTGCTGCCGGGTTATCTGGGCGACCAACGCAGCTTCCAGCGCGACTGGCGCACACCGATCGAGAAGAACGGCGAGACGCTGCGCGCGCAACTGCTGGCCGAGCGGGTGCGGCCCTTCATCCTGCGCCGCCACAAAGCCGAGGTGGCCACAGAACTGCCGCCGCTCACCGAGCAAGTGCATCGGCTGACGCTGGCCGGCCGCCAGCGCGCGATCTACGAGAGCGTACGCCTGGCCGCCGACGAGCAGGTGCGCCGCATACTCGACCGCCAGGGCTTTGACGGCGCGATGGTCAGCATCCTGGACGCGCTGCTCAAGCTGCGCCAGGCCTGCAACGACCCGCGGCTGCTCGATCACAGCGCAGCCATCGGCCCGACCAGCCGCGAGGCCGATACCAGCGCCAAGCTGGGCTGGTTACGCGAGACCCTGCCCAGCTTGGTGGCCGAAGGCCGGCGCATTCTGCTTTTCTCGCAGTTCACCCGCATGCTGGCGCTGGTGGCGATCGAGCTCGACGCGCTGGGCCTGCCCTGGCTGCGCCTGACGGGCGATACGCCCACCGCCGAACGCGGCGACACCGTGGCCCGCTTCCAGCGCGGCGAGGCGCCGCTGTTCCTGGTCAGCCTCAAGGCCGGCGGCGTCGGCCTCAACCTGACCGCCGCCGACACCGTGATCCACATCGACCCCTGGTGGAACCCGGCTGTCGAGCAGCAAGCCAGCGCACGCGCCCACCGCATCGGCCAGCACAAGCCGGTGATGGTCTACCGGCTGGTTGCAGCGGGCAGCATCGAGGAGCGGCTGCTGGCGCTGCAATCACGCAAGGCCGCGCTGGCCGATGCAGTGCTGAGGCCGGCCGGGGCCAGCGGCGCGCGCGCGCTGCAGCCGGCCGATGTGCAGGCGCTACTGGCGCCCTTGGCCGACGAGGACTGAGTCCTTGCACTGAACTGGGGATGTTCACCCGTCTGGTTATGCGTCACCATGATCCGACACCCCCGGTGTAGCGGCCGCCGCCGGCCGGGCTTCGCGCCTGGGAACAGGCGCACGCCGTCCAGGCCACAGGAGATCGTCGTGGGCCCCTTGATGCGTTTTTCAGAATGTGAGTCGATGGTCTTCATCAGCTATGCCCATGCCGATGACGAGTTGAACAACGAGTGGGTCAGCAACTTCGCGATCGAACTCAAGAAAGACCTGGAAGCCGCGCTGTCGCGCGAAAAAAACCTCGGTCGAGCCCAGCTGCCCGGCGTCTACCTCAGCAAGTACACCGGACCGGTCAGCGGCAATCTGGGCCCGCAGCTGCGCGAGCAGGTCGAGAAATCCTTCGCCATGTTCATCGTCGTCGATGAAAACTACGCCAGTTCCGACTGGTGTCTGCGTGAACTGCAGTACTTCAACGAGCGCTTTGGCGGCGAGGGGCTGGATGCGCGGCTGGCCATTCTGGCGCTGCGCAAGCCACCGATCGATGCCGTGACGGCCAAGCCGGCGTGGAAGACCATCTTTGCGGCGCGCAACCCGGTCTGGAAGGACTTCGTCAATCCGCTTGACCTGAACCAGGGCCCGATAGCGGTGCTGCGCGACGACGGCCGCGGCCTGACCAGCGCCTTCAACGAGCGCTACGAGGCCCTGCGCAGGGATCTGCTGGACAAGATCCGCGCCGACCTGATCGTGCCGCCCGTCGTCAAGCCGCCGTCTCGCTGGCTGATCGGCGCCTGCCGGCCTGAGTTGCAGGCGACGGCCAAACAACTGGCGGATCGCCTGGGCGAGGCGGAACCGCTCACCGGCCTGGTCGAGGATGCCGCCTTGCAGAGCGGCAAGCTGCTGCAGGCTCGGCTGCAGGTCGCCCAGGTGCTGATCCTGCCGTTCAACAGCGGGCAGCCGCTGTTCGATGCGATCGACGGCGGCCACATCGCCTTGCAGGTGGCGGCCTGGCGCAAGCTGAACAAGCCCGATGACGGCCTGCTGCTGCTCGACTTGAGCGACATCGCCGCCACCGAAGCCGCCGAGCCGCAGCACCAGCAATACCTGGCCGACTGCACGCTGGCACGCCTGTCGCCAGCCCGGTTGATCGCGAAGCTGGTGCCTAGCGTCGTCGGCGAAAAACCCGGGGACAAAGGACGCCCGACACTGCCGGTACGGGTCTTCATCGAAAGCAACCGCACCGAACCCGGCGAGTGGCGCAAGCTGGGCGAGCAGATCCAGAGCCGCTGGGACAAGCTGCTGCTGGCCCATCCGGTCGAAGCGCGGCTGAGCCTGCGCACCTCTGGCTTCGACATCGATGCGCTGGATGATTTCTCCTTCAACGAGGCCGACGGCCTGGTGATGCTGTGGGGCCAGAAGGACAGGCGTTCGCTGGTCAGCCAGATCACCGCGATCGACGACCAGCTGATCGATCCGGCGCCAGCCATCGTGGCCCGCCTGACGCCGCCGCAACCGGCCAGTGCGCAGCGGCTGCCGGCCTGCAAATGGGACGTGCTGCGCTTCTGTTCGCGCAGCGAGCCCTTGCCCATGGTCATCGAGCCCGAACCCGACGACGACGAGATCCTCAACGGGTTCGTGCACGAGGTGTTGAGCAACGGCCTGCGGCGCCACAAGCTGCCAGCGCCCGCCGGCCTGTGACAACAGGCGCCATGTCCGGTTCCGCCGCCACCGATTCAGCCGCGCTGCGGCTGCCCACCTCACCCTACCCCGGCCTGCGGCCCTTCCTCGACCACGAGGAAATGCTGATGAGCGGCCGCCAGACCCAGGTCGAGGAGATCGTCGCGCGCCTCGGTCAACCACGCCAAATGTCGGCGGGTGGGGCCGACGCCCCGCTGAACGAAGCGCCGGCAACAACACGCTTTGTGGCGGTGATCGGCGGCTCGGGCTCAGGCAAGTCTTCGCTGATCCGCGCCGGCGTCGTGCCCTACCTGCGGCAGTACGGCATCCCCGAGGCCGGTGATCTGTGGGAGATCGTGGTCGCCACACCCGGCACCAACTTCCAGCCCGACGCCGACGGCCAGGTGCATGAGTCGCCGATCACCCGCCTGGCGCGCAAATTTGAGCGCGTGCTGCGCGGCGCGCATGACGCGTCACGCTGCGAGGCCATCGCGCAGACGCTGCGCCGGCCGGGTGGCCTGGGCCAGATGGTCGAGGTCTTCGGCCGTGAGCTCGACCTGCCTGAGGCGCTGCAGCCCGAAGCGGCCTGCCTGCTGGTCGTCATCGACCAGTTCGAAGAACTGTTCCACAAGTCGAATGCCGGCTCTGCCGATGCCAAGCAACTGGTCGAGCGGGTGATCGACCACTACCACCAGGCCAGAGCCGGCCAGGGTCATGGCAAGTGCTACCTGGCGATCACCATGCGCAGCGAGCACCTCAACGATTGCGCCGGCTACCTGGGGCTGCCCGAGGCCATCAATGCCGGCAGCTATCTGGTGAGCCGGCTCGATGATGCCCAGGTGCGCGAGGTGATCGACCGGCCGGCGCAGCGCTTTCTGCGGCTGCGCCAGCGCGAGCGCCAGGTGCTGCTGCGCGCCGCCCCCAGCACCGACCAAGCCACCCTGCCCACCCTGCCGCGCAGCGTGCACTTCGACCCCATGGTGATCGAGCGCCTGACCGCCGACGCTCGCCGCATCGCCAACGACCCCGATCACCTGCCGCTGCTGCAACATGCGCTGGCGCGCACCTGGGCGTCGGCCTGCGCCCGCCACGGCCTGGATGAGTCGGGTGTGCCCGATGACATCACTTTGGCCGATTTGTGGCGGGCGGCGCAAGCCACCACCGACACCCCGGTGGCCGATGACCAGAACGTGCTGCAGCTCAGCCTGGACCGCTGGGCCGAATTTGTGCTGGACAGCCATGGCGCCGATGAGCGGCAGACGGTGCTCGACCTGTTGCGGCGGCTGGCCTACAAGGACACGCGTACCGGCACCTACAACCAGCAGCGCCTTTATGTGGCGGCCCACCCGCTGGGCGCGCAGCGGCTGCGGGCGCTGCTGGACGGGCGCTGGATCGACGGCGTCGACTACCTGTTCTGGGACGATGAGGACCAGCAGCGGGTCACGCTGAAGGTGTCGCACGAGTCCTTCATCCGCGGCTGGAAGACGCTGCGCAAGCTGGCCGACCAGGAGGCCGAGCGCCTGGAGCAGTACATCGAACTGCTGTCTGCCACGCGCAGTTGGCTAGCGCATGACCGGCAGGATCGCGACCTGCTGGAAGGCCGCCTGCTGGCCAGGCTGGACGATGCGCGCATCGAGGACGCCATCGGCCCGATCGCCGCCGAGCACGACACCGACCCTGAAACAGCCATCTGGCACGACTGGCATGGCTGGCTGGCCCAGATCCCCCGTGGCGTGCCGCTGCAGGATGTGGCACGGCTGGATGTGCGCCAGTGTGTGCGCCAGTCACGTGAGCTATTGGACCAGCGCGAACGCGAAGCGCGCGAGCAGCGCGACAACGAGATCAAGGCCCTGGCCGAGGCCGACAAGGCGCGCGCCGAAGCGGCCGCAGCCAAGGCCCGCGCCGACACCGCCGATGCGCTGGTCAGAACCGAGCAGGCCGAGGCCCGGACCGCCAAGATGCGCCAACTCGGCAGGCTTCGCATCGGCGGCCTGATCCTGATCGGCACCAGCCTGATCGCGGCGTTTGCTGGCCTGGTGCTGGTGCCGGTGACGATCCGCGCCCAGCACTACTTTCAGGCTGCCGGTCTGGCCAACGAAGTGGTGCCCAGCCTGGCCCAGGAACAGATCGGGGGCAGCTTGCCCGATCTCGGCAAGCTGATCAGAGCCGCTGAACAGATCGACCTGGCGAACAAACCCTCGTCGACCCATGAGCCCTGGACCGCGATGACGGCGAGCATGGCCGACAACATCCTGTCGCTGCCGCTCCTGCGGCAATTGAACCTGGCCAGTCTGCTCTCCGATGCGGCAGCGGCCATCGAACCCATGGTCAACCGGCAGTTGCGCCAGGTTCTGACGCAGTCACTGTGGTTGGCCAAGGCGGGCGACGCTGGCGCCGAGGCCATGTTCCCCGGCAACCGGACCTTGACGCTGGACTGCAGTGGTGAGCCCGGTGATCAAGCGCCTGACGAGCAGGCGCTGAAAGGCCAGGTCACCGTGGAAGGCGGGCGCTGGGCTGACGCCCGGGTGCGGCGCGGCATCTTTGTGGCAGAGGGGAACAGCGTCGGGCGCGAAGTCTTCGCGGCCACGGTACGCAGTGGCGACAGCGAACTGGGCTGCACACTGGGCAACCGGGTCTATGTCCTGCCTCAGTCCGCGGATGCCCGCGCACAGCCAGCCGCGCTGGTGTTCGATGCCAACCTGAACTACATGATCGTCACCGCCGCCGCCGAGCGTGACGAGCGCAGCCGGTCGGGCAGCGGGGCTGAAACCGTGCAGGTGCTGCGCCTGCGCTGGAACGAGCGCAACACCACCACCAGCAAAGCCAGCCTCTCGGGCCCGTTGGCGGTGCTGACCAGTGACCCCCAGGCCTCGGACAATCTGCGTCAGCAAGCGCAGGCCGACAGCCTTTCGCAGAAGCCGGCGGACGCCAACTGGTACACCGCGGGCGGTCGCGGCTTGCGGGTGGGTACCCAGGCTTGGCAACTGGTCTCGGCATCGGAGCAACCGCTGCTGCCGGCGCCCACTGGCCTGGCAGCGCTTGAACCGGCGCCAGCCGGTTCGTACTGCCTCAAGATCACGACCAAGATCCGATCCGAGTTCGATGCCTACGTCAAGAAGAATCGGCAGACCGGCGAGGGGCCTGAGCAACTGGACATCGTCACGCTGTCGTCGGCCGGCCATTGCCTGCTGCTGCAGCGCACGCACTTGCACTCGCCCGACGCCAGCGCTGGCGATCCAAGCTCGCCACTGCGAGACCAGATCAGCCTGCAGGTCTTTCGTTTGCCGGTGGCCGCCGACCACGATGCCGATGGGCGCCTGCTCAACACCAACCTGTTGGCCAATGTGGATTTCGGCCGCGTGCGGCACGACGACAAGCGCTGGCGGACAGGCGCCCACGGCTCCGACCGGGAGGGCTGGCTGGTGCTCGAGCGCGAGGCCAGTGACGAGACCCCTGTGCGCTACCTCGGCCTGCCCTGGAGCACGGCAGCGCTGGCCAGGCTGGCCAACGGTTTGCGCCAATCGCATTGCGCAGCCTGGCTGGCCAGAGAGAAAACCGCCAACCGCCCGGCTGAATGCGCGCCCGACTGGCCCGTCAAACACGCTGCGACCGACAAAGGAGAGTGACCATGTCCACCATCCGCCCGCCGTCCACGCCAACTGGGGCGAGTTCAACACCACCGCGCCGACAGCGATGGCTGCAACCCTTGCTGGCCTTGCTGGGTCTGGCCAGCCTGTCGCCCGGCGTGCCGGCGCGGTCCATCGACAGCGCACCGGCGATCGAGCGCGTGCAAGCGCTGCGCGCCCGCCTGCTGGCGGCCGACGCTGCGGTGCTGCGTGCGGCGCGCGGCCCTTCGCAGGGAGTCGAAGATCCGCAAGTGGCCCAGTGGCAGAAGTGGAATGACTGGGACAACTGGGCCAAATGGGGCAAGCAGTGAGCCCTTGTGAACCACAGGCGTCGCGCTGACGGCAGCCTGCGGCCCCACGGCTCGTCCCACCATGCGCGAGCACTTGCTGCACGGTCCGCTGCGGTCGTTGCGCCAGCCCGCCGGCGCAGGTCAGCCGCAGTCCGCAAGCGCCTCTATGCCGTCGCTACCGACCGGCGGCCTGCAGTTGCTGGTGATCCAGGCCAGCCCCTTCTGCAACCTCGATTGCCACTACTGCTACCTGCCTGACCGCGGGGACACTCGGCGTTTGCCGCTCGATCTGCTCGACCGGGTGATGGCACAGGTGATGGCCAGCGACCTGCCCGGGCCCGAGCTGGCGATTGTCTGGCATGCCGGCGAGCCGATGGCGGTGCCGCGCGACTGGTACGAAGCCGCCTTCGAGATCGTCGCCCGGCATACCGGCGGGCGCGCGGTGCGCCACCACTTCCAGACCAATGCGGTGCTGATCGACGACGCCTGGTGCGACTTCTTCCGCCGCCACGGCGTGCGGGTGGGCATCAGCGTCGACGGCCCGGCGGCGCTGCACGATGCCCACCGCCGCACACGCGACGGCCGCGGCACCCATGCGCGGGTGATGCACGGCGTGCAAGCGTTGCGCGACGCCGGCCTGCGCTTCCATGCCATCGCGGTGTTGACCCGCGACGCGCTTGACCAGGCCGACGCGCTCTACGACTTCTTCGCAGCGTTGGGCGTCGACCAGGTGGGCTTCAATGTCGAGGAGGCCGAGGCCGCGCATACACAGTCCAGCCTGCAGGCAGTTGGCAGCGAAGCCGCGCTGCGCGCCTTCTGGGCGCGGTTGCTGCAGCGCCAGCAGGCCGAACCCGGCCGGCTGCGGGTGCGCGAGGTCGAGGCGGTACTGGCCGCGCTGCGCCACCCGCAGTTCGGCCTGGTGCAGGGCAATGCGCAGAACCGGCCCGGCCAGATGCTCAATGTCGACTGCGACGGTCGCTGGTGTTTTTGGTCGCCCGAATTGCTGGGTTGCCGGCATCCGCGCCTGGGCGAGGCGGTGATGGGCCAACTCGCCGCCAGCGACCCGGGCTTCGTGACCGGTTCCGGCCTGCCGGCCTGGGCCGACTGGCAGCGCGAGATCGATGACGGTGTGCAGCGCTGCCGCCAGGAATGCGCCTACTTCGACTTTTGCCTTGGCGGCGCGCCCTCCAACAAACTGGCCGAGCACGGCCACTTCGGCGGCAGCCAGACCCTGGCCTGCCGACTGGGCCAGCAGGTGCTGATCGACGCCGTGCTGGCCGCGCTCGACCAGCAATTGCCGCCGTTGCGCTGAGCGGCTGTAGCCGCTGTACCCGGGGTGACGGCCAGCCGGCAGGGCCACCGCTAAGCTGCGCGGGCGCCCGGCCTACCGCCGGCCCGTCCCCACCCCATAGGAGATCACCGCGATGAGCAATTGGCGCGCACTGGCAGCCACGCCCTTCGACACCGAAAAGCAGCCCGCCACCGGCAGCCGCGGCATGGTGGTCAGCAACCACCCGCTGGCCTCGGCGGCGGGCGCCGAAATGCTGGCCGCGGGTGGCAATGCGGTGGATGCGGCGGTGGCCACGCTGTTCACCCTCAGCGTGGTCGAGCCCATGATGGTCGGCATCCTGGGCGGCGGCTTTGCCAACCTGCGGCTGGCCGATGGCAGCCAGACCATCCTGGAAGGCCAGGCCAGTTGCCCGGCCGGCGTGGGCCCAGACACCTTCACGTCCGACCCCGATGCCGCACCGGGCATGCTGGACGCGTTGGGTCGGCGCAACAGCGTGGGCCGCGCCGCGGTGGCCGTGCCCGGCAATCTGATGGCCTGGTGCCAGCTGCTGGATCGCCATGGCCGTCTGTCGCTGGCCGATGTGGTGGAGCCGGCGATCCGGCACGCATCGCGCGGCTTTGCCGCCACCGCCTACCTGGCCGACTGCGTTGGCGATTGTGCGGCCGACCTGGCCAGAGATCCCGAGATCGCACGCGTCTTTGTGCCCGGCGGCGCGCCCTTGCAGGCCGGCGCCCGGGTGGTCAATGCCGCCTATGCCGACACCTTGCGCCTGGTCGTCGATCAGGGCCCAGCGGCGTTGTACGGCGGCGCGCTGGGCGCAGCGCTGGCCGACGACATGCGCCGCCATGAGGCCTACCTGACCCTGGCCGATCTGCAGCGCTACCGCAGCCACGACATGGCGCCGCTGCGGGCGATCTACCGCGGCTTCGAAATCACCGGCCCGCCGCCGCCCTGTGCCGGGCCGCTGCACATCGGCCAGATGCTGGCCATCCTGGAGGGCTTCGACATCGCCGGCGGTGGCTTTGGCAGCGCTGACAACGTGCACCTGCTGGCCGAGGTGCTGAAAATCGCCTTTGCCGACCGCGCCGTCAGCACCGCCGACCCCGACTTCGTGCCGGTGCCGGTGGCCCGCCTGCTGTCGGCCGACTATGCGGCCGAGCGCCGTGCTGCCATCAACCCCGCCCGCGCCCAACCCTGGTCCGCCGGCGTGCTGCCCAATGAAAGCGCCAACACCACCCATGTCACGGTGGCCGATAGCGACGGCCTCATCGTCAGCGCCACGCAGACCATCAACTCGCTGTTCGGCGCGCGTTACATGGTGCCGGGCACCGGCATGATCCCCAACAACTACCTCTATGTCTTCAATCCGCGGCCGGGGTTGGCCAATTCACTGGCACCGGGCAAGCGGGTGACCTCGTCGATGGCGCCGCTGATCGTGCTGCAGGACGGCCAGCCGCGTTTTGCGCTGGGCCTGCCGGGCGGGCTGCGCATCTTCCCGTCGGCGCTGCAGGCGGTGATCAATCTGATCGACCACCGCATGAGCCTGCAGCAGGCGGTAGAGGCGCCGCGCGTCTGGACCCAGGGCTTCGGCCTGGAACTGGAGCCACGTTTCAGTGCCGAGGTGGCCGCGGCGCTGGGCCAGCGCGGCCATGCCATCGAACGGGTGCCCAATGTCGGCGGCGGCATGAATGCGATCGCCTTCCACGACAACGGCCGTTTGGAAGGCGCCGCCTGCTGGCGTGCCGACGGCACACCGATCGGCGTCGGTGGCGGCCTGGCCCGCGGCGGTGTGCGCTTCCTGCCGGAGGGCAGCCGTCGCGCATGACACCTGCGCCGCCGCCTGCCACCTCAGGGTTACCCGCCGAGTCCGCGCCAGCGGCCGACCCGAGGGCGTTTTCCGCGCTGCTGTTGTCCAGCCAGCGCCTGCGCCTGCGTCCGCTGCAAGCGGCCGACGCGCCGGCCGTCTTTGCGCTCTACGCCGACCCGGCGGCGATGCGCTACTGGAGCACACCGCCTTGGACTGAAGCCCGGCAAGCCGACGATCTGATCGCCCGCAACCAGGCGGCCATGGCCGCTGGCGACTACCTGTGCCTTGGGCTGGAACTGCACGGCAACGGCTGCCTGATCGGCCTGTGCACGCTGTTTGCCTTCCACCTGCCCAGCCGGCGTTGCGAGACTGGTTACATGCTCAAGCGCGATTGCTGGGGTCAAGGCCTGATGCACGAAGCGCTGGGCACGCTGCTCAACTTCGGCTTCGGCGTGTTGGACCTCAACCGCGTGGAGGCCGACATCGACCCGCGCAACGCCGGCTCGCGGCGCACGTTGCAGCGACTTGGCTTCATCGAGGAAGGCCGGCTGCGCCAACGCTGGATCGTTGACGGCGAAGTGTCCGACAGCGCGCTCTACGGCTTGCTGCGCCGAGACTGGCTGGCGCGGTCGACGGCTGACGCAGCGCTTTCCGACAGCGCCAGGCCGCAACAGGGATAATTGCAGGTTGTTCCCCGCCGGCCCGCACCAGGCTGGCGCCGCGCCGCAGGCTAGCGCAAGCGCCTTTTTTGCAAGCACCCGGACACCCGCACATGGCCCAATATGTTTTTACGATGAACCGCGTCTCCAAGACGGTTCCGCCCAAGCGCCAGATCCTCAAGGACGTCTCGCTGTCGTTTTTCCCTGGCGCCAAGATCGGCATGCTGGGCATCAACGGCTCGGGCAAGTCGTCGCTGCTGAAGATCATGGCCGGCGTCGACACCGAGTACGAGGGCGAGGCCACGCCGATGCCCGGCATCAAGATCGGCTACCTGCCGCAGGAGCCG